>LBRU01000017.1:2292-18816 GCA_000991575.1 candidate division TM6 bacterium GW2011_GWE2_36_25 | reverse complement strand
GAATGCGTTCGCCCTGAGCGAAGTCGAAGGGTTTTATCGAACGCGAGAAGTAAAAATTATCTTAAAATAAGGATATCAACAATTATCGAACTCGCGTTATGTTAATTATTTTGAAATACATTGAAAGGGCTTTGTATGAAACATGCGATTCAAAAAGGTGTTGGCTTTGGTTTAACGTCTGGCGTTATTACAACGTTGGGTTTAATGATCGGTCTGTATGCGGGCACTAATTCACTTTATGTTATTATGGGAGGGGTTATATCAATTGCCATTGCAGATGCTTGTTCTGATTCTTTGGGAATTCATATTTCAGAAGAAGTTGATAATCAAAAAACACAGAGAGAGGTTTGGATTGCAACTATAGCGACCTTTTTAACAAAATTTTTCTTTGCACTCACTTTTTTGATTCCGTTAAGTTTTTTCGCCTTGAAAATGGCGATTATTGTTAATATTCTATGGGGTGTTTTTTTGCTTGGATTGTTCAGTTATTATATTGCATGTGAACGAAAAACATCGCCGTGGCACATTATTTTTGAACATCTTTTTATTATGTTTTTGGTAATTGCCATAACTTACTTTGTGGGTATAACCATTGCTGGTATGGTACGTTAATTTAACTTTGAGTAGTTTCTATGAATAATAAATTATATTTAGCATCACAATCGGTACAGCGTAAACGGTTGTTGCAAGAAGCGGGGTTTGATTTTGAAATTCTCGATCAGTGTGCAGATGAGCGATCATGTGATTGGGGTATGCCTATGCAAAAACTTACCGAACATATTGCACTTCTCAAAATGAATTCTACGATAGTTCCGACTGGAAAAAATGTTGGTGAAGCATGTTGGGTAATTACTGCTGATTCGTTGTGCGTTGATAAGCATGGAGAGATTTTTGGTCAGCCAGCCGATCATGCTGATGCGATACGTATGGTCAAGGCGATACGTGATGGCGCAGTTGCGGGGACCGCATTTTGTATTGATAAACGGGCTTGGAATGCTTCTTCGTGGCAGGTTGAAAAGCGTTTTAGCGGTTATGCGCAAGGGGAATGCTTTCTTGATGTTTCTGATGAGAGTATTGAATGGTATTTTGATCAATTGAAAAAAGTTTCAGGATTGAATTATATGAAACTTGCTGGTGCATTTAGTATAACTGGTTTTGGTGCGCAGTTTTTAAAGCGTGTAGATGGTTCATATTTAGCAATACTTGGATTGCCAATGTATGAAGTAAGACAAGCTTTGGTTGCAACCGGTTTTTTTGATTAATGCTTAACCGTCTCTTTTGATGGTTTCCATTGTTTCAATAATTCCCTAAAGAGGACTTCTTGGGGGTTTGCTTTTGGATTTTCTTCTATCTTTTGTGAGGCATTTTCAATGCTTGAATCAACAATCTCATTATCACATGATGTTCGATCAATTTGTTTAATCGACGGCATTAATTGTTTTTGTAATTGTATATTTACTTTTTGTTCATGGTTAGTTTCATAAAGAAGAACCTCAAGAAGAGAGAGAAAGTCTAAAATTGTTTCTTGGGCTTCTTGGGCATCAAATGGTTGCTCATTATGATGTTGAGCCATGGCTTTTTTCATGATTTCTTTGAGCTCATCGCTATATTGTTCAATAATTCTTTGCATAACCATAATGAGTTCTTGGGAGATGATGAAATGATCGTCGTTATTTTGAAAGTTCATTTGAGCCCTTTCCTCATGCTTTAATTAAACCATTTTTTCTTCATTTTGTCTAAAACTATTCCTCTTCGTATTCGATTTCCCAGCCCTCGCCTTCAATTTCTTTTTCAGGCAATGATTTTAATTTACTTAGTTCTTGTACGCTTTGCTTGATTATGGCTTTGGATTGGTCTACTTCTCGTTCTAATTCTTGATGAGTATCTTCAAATAATTTGTTCATGTCAGTTTGCATTTTTTGCATCTTTTTTTGCAGTTTGAGAATCATTTGAACGCCGGCGAGATTTATACCGAGTTGGTGAGTTAGGTAGATAACTTCTTCTAGTTGTTCAACATCCTCTTCTGAGAACAGGCGTGTATTGCCTTCAGAGCGTTTGGGAGATATAAGTCCTTCCTTTTCGTACAGGCGTATTGTTTGTTGGTGTATGGTAAACATTTCTGCTACGGCAGAGATTGAATAATAAGCTTTTTTTCGTTTTACTTTTTTCATCATGGTTTTACACTAGTTTTAAAATTGCTTTTAGATCTACGTATACTAGTATAGCAATGATAAATCAAGCTATGAATTTAAGGAGCGCTTTAATTATGATTAATAAGATTTTTTTCCTTGCCTTTTTTTTGCATATATCGATTCAGGCAGTGCATGAACTCGGTTCTTATGAAAGATGTGAGGATATTAATGGTATTATGTTTAAGCAGAAACTGTTTTTTGATGATAACGAAATAATGCGTGATTTTTTTATTGATAATGAGCAGGTGGTGCAAGAAGTATTTGAACAAAAAAGACATGATGCAACTGAGTGCGAGGTTCAAATTGCTCAACAACGTTTAAAAAATATGGTGGCGCATGAGGAGGATGCATTTGAGCGGCTCCGTGTGCAGGGGTATCTGAAATTGATTAAACACGCACGAGAGCTTTTAGATACACTTTTGGTTCAAATTTATGAAGAGCACATGCGACCATTTTGGATTTTTAATGAAAGCAACATTTCATCGGAAGAATTATTATATCGTCTGAAGCAGCACTTGCATCCTTCATTAGCTTTTGTTGATGATGCGGATGCTGAAAAAGAATCCGTTTCAACTTTGCGAAGTCTTTTTGAAAAGCTGGAGCAACTTTGTCAAGCTCTTGCTCAATTTTATCAACAAGCAATGGCTTGGGCGTTGGAACAATCTGACGATCCAGGCGCCCTTAAAAAATTGCTTGAATTGAAAGAGTAATTTCTTTGATTTTAAACATTAAAGCGAACGACGACGATATCGCCATCTTGTACAGTGTAATCTTTGCCTTCAGTTCGAATTTTGCCAGCTTCGCGAGCTTTTGTTTCTGATCCCAATTGGATTATATCTGCATAATTAACAATTTCTGCACAAATGAATCCACGTTCAAGATCTGAGTGAATTTCACCACTTGCTGCCCGAATAGCGATTCCTTTTTTTATTGGCCACGCGTGGATCTCTTTAGGCCCACAAGTAAAGAATGTAATTAATCCTAAATTGGTGTAGGTTTTGCGGATGACGGTATCAAGACCACGCTCCTTAATGCCAAGTTCTTGCATCATTTCATTAACTTCATTTTCAGGTAATTGTGCAAGTTCTTCTTCGAGTTTTATGCAAAGTGGAATAACTTTTTCATTGCCAAATTTTTGTACAAGGGTTTGATAATGAATATTTTCATCTTCTTTGTTAATGTCTGATTCTTGTAGATTAGCTATGATAATAAAATTTTTAGCCGAAAGGAGTGGCAGCGCGTTGTAATCAGATTCTTTGACTATTTTACGAACGGTAGCCGCATCAAAGTTATCGATTGCTTGATGAATTTTTTTAAGTATTTCTTGTTCTAAAAGAAATTGTTTGCGCTCGGCAGGACTAATGTTTGCTATTTTAAGCGACTTCTCGACCTTTTCTCTTCGTTTTATGAGCGATTCAAGGTCTTTGAGCATTAATTCTTGTTCAATGATATCGAAGTCGGCAAGGGGATCGATTTTTTGTTGTGAATGAATAATATTTGGATTTTCAAAACAGCGTAAAACATGAATGATTAAATCTACTTCACGGATATGACTTAAAAATTGATTGCCAAGCCCTTCGCCTTGGGCGGCTCCTTTAACAAGTCCGGCGATGTCTGCAAACATGACATCTGCGGGAATAAATTTTTTAGATTGATAAATTTTTACTAAACGTTGTAAACGTTCATCGGGAACTTCGGTAATTGCAATATGCGGTTCAATGGTGCAGAATGGGTAGTTTTCTGCAGGAACGCTTGAACGTGTTAATGCATTAAATAAAGTCGATTTACCAACATTAGGGAGGCCAACAAGGCCAGCTTTTATACTCATATTTTCTTATTTTTATTGTTTTTATAATTATAAAAAGTATATCATTTTTTCAGTCAAATGAGTATTTTTTCGAGGGAATAATGCGTCTACGAATTCTTTTTTTCTGTTTGTTGTGGTGTTGTTTTGCACAATCAATGCATGTGTTTCATTTTAATATGGAGCGTTTACGTGCTCAAATAGATTGCATTAGAGATGAGAATGACTGTGTCAATGCTGTATCAGAGCAATCTCGCATACTCTTAACGGTACTTGAAAATATTGATATGAAAGATTGTGAAGTTTCATTCTTTTTACATCAGAAAGAAAATGCTCAAAGATGGGGTTCAAATCGCTTTTTTTGTATGCAACACAATCTATTTGGTGCGCTCTGTTCTGTTATCATGCAAGGAAAGATTCTTTTGGAAAAACCGATAGAAGATCCTGATTATCTTCATTCAGCTGTCAGATTTTTGACAGGGCTTTTATTGCAATTAGGTTATGTTGAAAATCTTTTCTTAACGTGTGAACGACTCTCTTTTGACCAGATAAAAACACAGATTTTATATAATTATCAAGCATTATCAGTAATTATTCCCTACAGTAGTCAGCGACACAAGATAAAATTATATTTTTATAAAAAAAGTAACGGGGTTGGCGTGTCGTTGGGTGTTCGGAGCTTAAGAAGGCTTTATTCGTGTTACTTTGGGAGCGGTTTTTCTGAAAAATCTTTTCATCTTTTATTGCAAAATTCTTTAGGCCGTTATGATGATATTATTCTTGAAGAGTAATTTTTTGGGATAGAGGAGAAAAAACTTTTTGGGGGGATTTATGAATAAATCAATTTTTTTTAAGGTATTTATAATTGTTTTTATTTGCAAATTGCCAGCATGTTCGGATCTTTTTTTTGAGTGCATCGGTTCTCGTGTTCCCCTTGATCACGTGAAACCATTTTGGCGTTATGATGAGATAAAAGAATTGAAAAAGTTGACACCTGGCGATCTGAATAGTTCATTGAATCATTATCCAATTGTTTGTATTGAAAGATCTTTTAGTTTTAAAAATTTAGGTACATGTGTTCCACGTTATTTGATTGATAATAGCAAGAGAGAGCAACGTAATATTTCTGAATATGCGCGTACGGTTCTTTGTCCTGCTAAGTTTGGGGAAGGACATTACGAGGTTTGTTCAATTCCTAATCAGCTATGTAATAAAGTTTATGTGAAAATTGATGGAAAATATGAATTGATGATTGAACCTGCAGATCCTGCAGGCAAGATGTTTTTAAAAAGGGCTTATCTTGATACCATAGCATCTTCTTTTTATCGATTGGCTCCTGATAGTTTAACAAATATACTTTCTGAAATTCATGGAAGATATTGTGCGCAAAAGGGACCTCAATCAATTGATAATTTTTTGAGAAAATTTGGATTTGAACCGCAAGGAAAAACTTGGATTCCACGAAGTAAGTCACATCTTAAGAAGGCTGTTGCGTTTGGTATAAATCCGCATGATTGGCTAAAGTGTCGTGGCGAATATAAACATTTTCAGGATTTTTTTACCAGAAAATTAAAGGAGGGGGTGCGCACAATAGCTGAGCCATTTAATCCAAATGTAATAGTCGCACCGGCAGATAGTAAGCTCACTGTTATTGAAAACGTAGAAAAAGATATAACGTTATTTTCAGTAAAACAAGAAGATTTTACGTTGAGTCGATTTTTAGGCAATGATATATTGGCACAAGAGTTTGATGGTGGAACGATGATGATTTTTCGCCTATCTCCTTATAATTATCATCACTATCATGGTGCTGTTGATGCTATTCCTTCTGAAGGAACGTTTATTAAAAAGATAGGGCTAGAATCGGTTGATCCCATTGCGTATAAAACTAAAATTGATCCATTAATCACGAATAAGCGAATGTTAGTTAAGCTTGATACCCCATATGGAATTATTCCGATGGTCGTTGTGGGTGCTTATAATGTCGGAAGTATTAATAACACATATATTCCGTGCCAAGAATATAAAAAAGGTGCCGAATTAGGTTATTTTAAATTGGGCGGTTCAACGGTAGTTTTACTATTTAAAAAAGGCCAAATTATACCGATAAAAGAGTTTGTCGAACACTCATTGCAGGGTTTTGAAACAGCAGTTTTTTTAGGCGAAAAAGTTGCAACATTTACTCAATCATTAACAGAGGAAGAGATTAAGGTTTGGAAAAAGAGCACAACAACCTTATGTGAAAAACCTTGAACGTTTGATCTATTATTTGCTAAAAAATAAAAAAAATGTTTTTTTAGCGGAGTGAAGATGAAAAGATTATTAATTTTCTGTTTTTTTCAAGTATTATTCAGTGAAATAAATGTTTTGAATCTTAAAAATACGTATGCGTGTTTGCAAGGAACTGAAAATGAGATGCTTTCACCTCTTGTTGGGGCAATTTCGTGGCATTCAGATTGGATGAAGAATTTCTATCGTTTTGCTGATCCTGAGACTGCTTGCGTAAAGTTGGCGCGCAATATTTTTTATTATAATGATCAGACGGGTCATTTTGCTATTACAAAAAGCATATCAGCATTGGCGGCGTTTTTAGCGCAGAATAATGCAACGGATCTACTTATTTTTTGGTATTCGAATAATCGCAAAAATCTTAATGAATTAGTACACTACAAAAATCAGTTGGCTAAAAATATTAAAGGTTTCAGTAAAAAAGAATTTCAGCAGTTAAGGGATAAATGGTTCAGGAAAAGCAAAGGTGATTTTTTGAATGATGTTCAAAAAAGAATAGCTGGTGTTACGCCGCCAAACTATAAACTTTTGACTCAAATAGAAAATGCTTTTTATGAGCTTTATGCTGAAAAAATTCCGTACCCTTCCTTTGTGCTTGATCAAATATTGGCGACATATTGGTTTATTGCTCAGCCTGATGATGATATGATTCCTGAGTATGTGAATCAGTTATTAGGTAAAACTTGTTCCGATTCTTTGCCGGAAAGATTCCATCGAGAAGAATTAAAAGAAATTGAAAATTATTCTGATGAAGATGTGATTAAATTGCTTGATACTGACCTTGAAAAGGTAGCGCTACTCTTACTTGAACTGTTAGGGAAAGGAAAAAATCCGCCTTTTGTTAATCAAGGAAGTTATAGATATCAAGATTATACCGATATTCCTGATTGCGTTGAATCAACATTAAGGAATTTTTTTAATTTCATTCTTTTTGATGGCAATCAATATAATTTTGATTTATTACCAGAGACAATCAGAGATAATATTAATCCAGAATTGCAAAAATTTTATAAACAATTTCCATTAGAAGAGACACTTTCGCAAGAGGCCGGTCAAGCTTGGTTTAATCTTATGGCGTCGTTACGAAATATTGATAATTCAATTGGTTATAATAAGGAAATCTGTGAGGTTTACGGTAGTTCTGAAAATGTAATTAAAATAATAAATGTTTTATTAAATGTTCGCATAAAAGATTTTACTGATATGGGGAAATTGTTATCAACTCCTCAACGTTCGCTTTTTTTTGATGCAACTGACATAGAAGGTGAATATTTTATATCAATTCCTCAAGAAAATCGTGAAGCTAAGTTTGTTTTTGAAAAAAAGCATGCATCATGTTCTTTTGTCCCTAGAAGGGAAATTCTTAATCATTTTTTTGATATTATTTCTCAAAAACCATATTATTCTTTTAATTTAATTATGCTCACATTAAGTTTGCCCATTCACCTTACGGAGAATTTTTTTAATGATCATTCATATCTTTATCTTGGATGTGATCAAGACAATCCTAATGTTCTTGTTGATATCGTTAAAGAGGTGGTTCGTTTATTGTCGGGAGAAATTTCCGAACAATCTTCTTATTGTTCTTGGCTGAAGGCTCTTATAAATAATATTAAAATTAAAGATTGGTTTTTGTATCGAAAGGCTTTAGGAGCGATTGTTTCAGCCTATAATCGTGTTTCTTTGTGTGTGATTGAACTTTTACAAGAAAGTGAATCTCCGCAAGAGCTGTTTTTTATTGGCGCTGAATTTGGTGCATCAGCAAAATTTTTAAGTGAGTTATTAGAGAAGGGCGTACAACATGATGAAAAATATGGTGGCATGGGAACAGAAGATACTGCCTTTATGCTTGCGGCACTTCGGGGGCAGTTGGACGTTTTGAAAATTCTTTTTGATTTAGGTGTTGATGTTGATGTAGATGAAAAAAATTATTATGGTGATACGGCTTTAATGTTGTCTTTAGCGGCTCCTGATACGAATGTAGCAGAATATCTTATTCAAAAAGGAGCTTCTCTTGATAATAAAGATAATGCAGGCGAGACGGCATTAATGTGGGCGGTTAAGCGCGGTCGAAAAGAGTTTGTCAAATTGCTTATTGATGCAGGTGCTAATATCACTGAAAAAAACAATGAAGGTCAGACTGCTTTGATGATAGCAAAACAAACTGGGCAAGGAGAAATAATTGATATTCTTACCGAGTCGTTGGAAAAAAAAGAATAAGATTATTATTTAGAGCTTATACGAAAATTCCAATAAGCCTAAAATTGTGAACAGCGCAAACAAATTGCCACATTCCTAATATTTTTGTCCGAAAATGCATTTGTTAATTTTGTTTTTTACGCTAAAATTGTTGCTATTTGTAACGTTTTTGTGTTAATTTTAAAATAAGATTGAGTTATTGAGTAGATTTAAAGATGAGGAAGGTTGCCATGAAAAAGTATGTAAAATATTTGCCTTTATTATTACTTCAGCCAGTCCTTGCGCAGGATGCTGAAAATCAGATGAAGATGCCAATGAACTGCAGGATGAAAGAGATGATGGGAACTGATATGATGCAGGGATCTGAAATGATGTCTAAGATGGGTGAGATGCCTATGATGGATGCTGTTGAGGGTGTAGAAGAAGTTCCCATGGGTGAGGTGGTGGCTGGGGAAGAATTGGAACTGATAGAACCACCGATGGATGAAGTGAAAAAAGAATTGGAACCGCAAGAAGAAATGGCAATGGCGGGAGAATCGATGACGCCGATTGAATCTGAGATGGGAATGATTGAAGAAGAATCGATGAGACCAGAAGAAATGGTGAATGTCGAAGAAGAAGTTGAGCCACAACAGGAAATTTTGGATGAAACAATGGAAAAGCGCTAAAAAGGTTTTTTCTTTGTTAAAAAGGCCCAGGTTAAAATTCCTTGGGCCTTTTTAAATGGTGTTGATTATTTTTCGTTGATTTCGCCTTCGATTGGTTCATCATCCTTCTTTTCTGATGATGGTTCTGAAGAGGCCTGTTGGCCCGGTTGTTGCGCTTGTTGATATAAAATTTCCGCTACTTTGTGTGAAGATTGAAGCAATTCATCGGTTGCTTTTTGCAGTTCTTCAGCGTTGTTTTCATGTTCTTTGAGCGCTTTTTTTGCTTTTTCGATAGCTTCTTCGACTTTTGTAATTTCGTCAGCTGGAAGCTTTTCTCTGTTTTCTTTGACTGTTTTTTCAATTTCAAAGATCATGCTATCGAGTTTGTTTCGTTTTTCGACAACATCTTTCGCTTTTTTATCTTCAGCTTCGTGTTCTTGTGCTTCTTTAACAGCTTTCTTGATTTCGTTTTCACTTAAACCGCTGCTGCTGGTAATGGTGATTTTTTGTTCTTTGCCAGTTGCTTTATCTTTTGCAGAAACATGAACAATGCCATTGGCATCAAGATCAAAAGTTACTTCAACTTGTGGAATGCCGCGTGGTGCCGCAGGAATGCCTTCAAGTCTGAATTGACCAAGCATTTTATTGTCTTTAACAAATTCTCGTTCACCTTGGAATACGCGAATATCTACCGCCGTTTGGTTATTTTCAGCTGTTGAAAATATTTGCGATTTTCTGGTTGGAATAGTTGTATTGCGTTCAATGAGTTTGGTCATGATGCCCCCCATTGTTTCAATGCCCAAAGAAAGAGGGGTAACATCGAGAAGCAGGACATCGGTAACGTCACCGGCTAAAATACCCCCTTGAATTGCTGCGCCGACGGATACGACTTCATCGGGGTTTACTGATTTGTTAGGTGCTTTGCCGAAAAGCTCTTTGACAATGTCTTGAACTTTTGGGATACGAGTTGAACCACCGACAAGAATGACCTCACCGATTTCTTTTGCCGTTAAGTCTGCATCAGCCAGAGCTTTTTTGCATGGCTCAATAAGGCGTGTAAAAATAGTGCTACAGAGTGATTCAAGCTTTGCTCGTGATAATTTTATAGTGAGATGCTTTGGCCCTGATGCGTCAGCAGTAATATAAGGTAAATTAATTTCTGTTTCTGGAACTGATGAGAGTTCAATTTTTGCTTTTTCTGCAGCTTCTTTTAAGCGTTGGAGTGCCATTTTATCTTGGTGAAGATCAATTCCTTGTGCTTTTTTGAATTCATCAATAAGGTATTCCATGATGCGATTGTCGATATCATCACCACCAAGAAGGGTGTCTCCGTTAGTTGAACGGACTTCGATTACCCCATCATTGATTTCCAGTACTGAAATATCAAACGTCCCGCCACCAAAGTCAAATACTGCTATAATGCCGCTCTTTTTCTTTTCGAGGCCATATGCCAATGCTGCTGCGGTTGGTTCATTGATAATGCGATCAACTTTAAGACCAGCGATTTTACCAGCATCTTTAGTTGCTTGTCGTTGAGAATCATTGAAATATGCTGGTACCGTGATGACTGCTTCACTTACAGGTTCACCGATGTAATCTTCAGCGACTTGTTTTAAATAGCTTAAGATTGCCGCAGAAATTTCTTGCGGGCTGTATTCTTTTCCCTGAATTTCGACAGCGCAGTCGCCGTTGGCCGTTTTAATTACTTTATAAGGAAGTTTTTCTAATTCTTTTTTTACTTCATCATATTTGTGGCCAATAAGGCGTTTTACAGAAAAGATTGTATTTTCTGGGTTCGTAATTGCTTGACGTTTTGCAAGGGTGCCAACGAGTCGTTTGCTATCTTTGGTAAATGCAACGATGGAAGGGGTTGTATTTCCGCCTTCTTTATTAGGAATAACTTTGGGAGTACCCCCTTCCATGAAGGAGACAACAGAGTTTGTGGTACCTAAGTCTATTCCTATTATTTTTTTTGCCATTTTTTAAATTCCTTTCTTGCGTGAATATAAAAAGTTTTTACACGTATAGTTAGTATACGTCTTTATAAAAAAAGTTGTCAAATTTTTCGCACATTTCTTTAGTCTTGTTCACTAAGATTTTAACGCGTATTCATTGAAGCGACGATTTCTGCCGAAATTTTAGCGCATAATTCCAGAGATGCCTGCAGGTGGTCTTGTTGCGTCAGGGTGAGGGTCGCATAATCGCAGCGGGTTTTCCATCTCTGTGTTGATGTCGTGTTTTCATATGGAAAACTTTGTTTTGAAAGGGTGCGCTCACGTTGCATTTGAGTGAAAAAAAAAGCTCTTCGGAGAACCTCTCCTGGGTATCATGCTATGCTTCGAAGTTTAACATGCAGCTTAAGTGAATGATTCATGAAGTTTTATGGAGGTGTGCTTTGAAGTATGACATTGAGAAATGCATGATGATTATCGTTGAAGAATCAAGATGTGAAGTTTTATAAATTCAGGAGAGGTTCTCCTGCGATCTTAAATAACGCGAGTTCGATAAATAAACGTTGAAATATGTTATTAATGGAAACAAAAGCAAAGCGTTCGCCATGAGCGAACTTGAAACGAAGAGAAAAGTGAGTCGAATGGTTTTATCGAACGCTCTTTGTTAAACTTTCTTTGTAATTTCAAAAAATAAAAAACTTTATTGTGCGTTCGGTGAGACCCTTCGAGAATGCGTTCGCCCTGAGCGAAGTCGAAGGGTTTTATCGAACGCGAGAAGTAAAAATTATCTTAAAATAAGGATATCAACAATTATCGAACTCGCGTTAATTAAGCGGGCCAGAAAGTGTTCTGGCCCACATGACACATTGTTTGCCTAAAAAAAATTATTTTGAACTTTTTTGTTCACGAGCTCCCACAATTTCAGCGATTATTTTTTCAGCTCCTTCAAGGTTGGTGTTTACTTTTTTCATTGCTTTTTCGAGCAAGTTAGTAATCTGTTCGATTTCTTTGTTTAAATATTTATTAGCGAGCGTTAAGAAATGTTTAGCTTGAATGATTTGGCTTCGTTTTTTATTTATTAATTTTGCTTGTTTTTTGTTGTCTTGTTCTTTGGCAATTTTTTCTTCAGATTTTAATTGTTCTTCGAGGGCGCCTAAAAGTTCGATAGCTTGTTTGGAAATAACGCTTATAATATCTTGCTCAAGTAATTTTTTACCAAAAGTCATTAACGGATGTTCTTCTTTGGAGAGTTCATCTTTAATTGCTTGAGTAATGTCTTTTTGGATAAGGTTTTCTAGCTTGTGAACAAAGAGTTCTTCTAATTTTTCTACCGAGGTTGTTGTAGCAACAGCATTTTGATTGACTTTATTGATTAACTCTTGTGCTGCAGGTTTTTTAGCAAAGATTGCGGTATTACTTAATAACAATAAAAGGCATAATTTTTTCATTTACTTTCCTTTAATTTAAAGTTAACGCGTGGTTAAACTTTTTTGTTGCTTGTTCAATATTGTTTTGTGCTTGAATAATATGGGCTTTCTTAAAAAGGCCATCAGCTGAACCAAAAAGCTTATCAAGACTATCTTTTAAGACTTTTGTATTGTTGTTTACTAGTGCATATGCTTTTTCTATTTCTCTAATGGCGGTTTCTGCATATTGGTGAGCTTCATTAAGTTCTTTTACTTTGTTATCATTTTTCTTTCCTTTTTCCATGAGTTTTTTATTCATTTTAGTAACGAGTTGTTCAAATTCTAGCGCAGTTTGATGAGTTAATTCTAATTTTTTAAGTTTCTCCGCAATAGAATGAAGAGATTGATAATCCTTTTTAATTTTTTCATTTATGGTTTTTAAATCATTTTTAAGCTCTTCTTGGACTTCTAAAAGAAGAGAGACTTTTTCTTTGAGAGCGGCTTCTTGTTTTGTCGTCTTATTGTGATGATGCTTTTTAAGTGCTTTTAACGTGCAAGCACAAAGAATGGTAAACAAGAGTAAAATTTTGATAATTTTCTTCATCGTGTTTTTGTTAAAAGTTTTTATACATTGTTTTTTCAAGGTCTAATATTCTAAGCTCAGTGTTAGCTTAACGAGAAAGAGGGGAATTATGAAGAGGTTTGCATTGTTTTCATTATTAGTTTTGGGTCAGAATGCACGAGATTCATTGTCTTATAAATACAAAAAGGATGTAGATCAAACAGTTGATAAATATGTGAACCTTTGTAATTTAGTTGAGCAAAAACATTTGTGCAAGCCTGATTTTGTTTGGGTGCGCCACTTGTTCTTTAAAGATCCTTGTATTATTCGTTGTTATAATGAAATTGTCAAAAAACAGAGTGTTAAACCATTGTGTTTTTTATGGCAATCATATAAAGAAGGCTCCGTTGAATGTGATAAAGACAAATTTATTTATGAATTTTGCCATCTTATTTTTATTGTTTTTGAGCAATTTGCGATGCATCTACTTGCTGAGGTTACGGGAGAATCAACAGAAACCTTACAAGATCTTTTTGATAAAGTCGATGCAGCTATTCCCATGGATGAGCTTATTGATATTTTAGAAAAATGCTATGAGAGGCTGAATGCGATTATTGCCCAGCTTGATCTGCACTCAGCAGAATTTCAAAAAAGAATACCTAAAAGATGGGTTGTTTTGGCGGTGACGGTTATTTTTATTATAAAAAAAATATATCAACATTATTATCAAAAAGAATTGTCTGTTGCCCAATTAGAATGATGCGCCTCACCAATCTTCGAGAACTTGCAGTAGAAAACAATGCCGATTTGGTAATTTCAGAAGAGCTTCTGGATGAATTGCGAGAGAGCGGGGTTCGTGTGGATCGTTGAAGGGAATCTTTCTTTTCACTGGTGAGGTAGTGTGTGGTGCTTATGGTAGTTCGAATTTATTGGTTTATGTAAATAGAATTTTCTAAATTAATAGAACATGATATAATGAAATTCTTAGAGAGCAAATTGTTTCTAAGCTCTTTCCTCAAAAGGAGGAGTGTTATGTTTGCTCTCAACGATAAAGTTGTTTATCCAGGCCATGGCGTAGCCCGTGTAACACGCGTCATTGAACGCTCAATTGCTGGTCATCTTGCGCACTTTTACGAATTAAGATTTTTGAATAAAGAGATGATCATTTTAGTTCCGGTTGACAATTTATCCTCTGTCGGCATTCGTGCACTAAGTACCCATGATTACATTACGGGTGTTTTTAAGATTTTAGCATCTCCCGTCAATAGAAATCCATTGGTAGAACTTAGCACTAGTAGTTGGAATAAGCGCAATAAAAAATATCAATCATGTTTACGTAGTGGAAACTTGATCGAGATTTCAAAAATTTACCGCGATCTTCATTATCTTGCTCAAGAAAAAGAACTTTCTTTTGGTGAACGAAATTTACTACTTCAAATAGAATTGCTTTTGGCTGAAGAAATATCAATGGTAGAAGATGTTGGTAAAGAGAGCGCAGTAGATCAATTGCGTTCTTGTTTTATTCATGCTTCTCCAGCGAGAGTTAAGTCGTCGGCTACAACAGTTTAAAAAAGGCCCGAAAACTTCGGGCCTTTTTGACTTGTGCTTTTTTAAATGTGTTTTAATATCTTTTTCCTTTTAATTGCATCAAGAGGTATGAGGCAGTATTCCAATGTCCGGCGTCAGCGGCAAGTTGAATTGCTGTTTTTCCCCATTCATTTTTTAAATTAATTTTTGCGCCAGCATGAACCAGTTTTGCCCACATATATTCATCGCCCACGAGTGCTGCGTACATTAATGCAGTCATGCGATGTTTGTCCATCGTATTTGCGATGTCATATGATTCTTCAACTTCCATTTTATCATCAGCATAGTCTTCAGTTTTCAGGGAAATATTTAAAAGAAGATCAAATGCTTCTTCTCGATTGAGAATAATTGACCAGAGGAGCAACAGTTGTGCAGGAACTGGTCTTTCTGCATTCTTTTGATCTTCTATAAATGCCAATGGATCAGCTCTGAATTCTTCAAATCCTCTCAGTCCACACAGTTCAAGCATTGCTGCAATGCGATTACGGCCACAACCAGCTGCAAATATTAATGGAGCGTCTTTTCTTTCGCTCATTTTACATTCGGCATGAATATCTGCACCACGATCAACCAGTAGCCTTACTACTTCGGTATGGCCATTTTCAGCAGCCCATTTTAATGAAGCATCACTTCCACTCCAATCACGAGCATGAAGATCGGCGTTATGATCAAGAAGTAGTCTTGCGGTGTCAGTATGACCATATTCAGCAGCCCATCTTAATGCATGATCATCTAGAGCATGAATATTTGCCCCACGATCAAGAAGCAGTCTTGCGGTGTCAGTATGACCATATAAAGCAGCCAATCTTAATGCATGATCATCGCGAGCATGAATATTTGCCCCACGATCAAGAAGCAGTCTTACGGTGTCAGTATGACCATTTTTAGCTGCCCATCTCAGTGGAGCGTCATGATCAGCATGAATATTAGCCTTACAATCAAGAAGCAGTTTTACTACTTCAGTATGACCATTTTTAGTTGCCTTTCTTAATGTTCTATCACGCCAGGCATGAATATTTGCACTTCGATCAAGAAGTTCTGTTACGCTTTTTATATCACCATTTTTAGCGGCGTCGATAAGATCTTCATCAAGACCAGCAAAAAGTGACGAGATTGTAAGTGTTAGAAAAAATAAGCGTAAAATTTTCATAAACAGAACTCCATTGAATTTTGGTTTAAAAAATATTTTTTCCTTTTAATTGCATCAAGAGGTATGAGGAGGTATTCCAATAGCCTGAACCTGCAGCAAGTTCGATTGCTTCACCAGCATGCACCAGTTTTGCGCACATTCGTTCATTGCCGAAAAGCGCTGCGTACATCAATGCGGTCATGTGATGTTTGTCTATCGTATTTGCGATGTCACATGGTTCTTCGACTTCCATTTTATCATCAGCATAGTCTTCAGTTTTCAGGGAAATATTTAAAAGAAGATCAAATGTTTCTTCTCGGTTGAGAATAATTGACCAAAAAAGCATCAGTTGCGGCGGAACCGGTCTGGCAGCATTCTTTTGATCTTCGATAAATGCCAATGGATCTTCTCTGAATTCTTCAAATCCTTTTAATCCACAAGCTTCAAGTAGTGTTACAGCATGATGATGACCATTTCGAGCTGCCCATCTTAATGCACAATCATCGTCAGCATGAACATGTGCCCCACGATCAAGAAGCAGTCTTGCGGTGTCAGTATGACCATTTATAACTGCCCGTCTTAATGCATAATCATCGCAAGCATGAATATTTGCCCCACGATCAAGAAGCAGTCTTGCGGTGTCAGTATGACCATCATCAGCAGCCCATCTTAATGCACAATCATCGTCAGCATGAACATGTGCCCCACGATCAAGAAGCAACCTTGCGGTGTCAGTATGACCATTTGAAGCTGCACA
>LBRU01000017.1:0-2231 GCA_000991575.1 candidate division TM6 bacterium GW2011_GWE2_36_25 | reverse complement strand
GCGATCAAGAAGTTCTTCCACTTCTTTCGTGCCACCGTTTTTAGCGGCTTCGATAAGATCTTCATCAAGACCAGCAAAAAGTGACGAGATTGTAAGTGTTAGAAAAAATAAGCGTAAAATTTTCATAAACAGAATTCCATTGAATTTTGGTTTAAAAAATATTTTTTCCCTTTAATCGTCTCAATAAGTACGAAGCGATATTCCAATAGCCTGAACCTGCAGCAAGTTGTATTGCGGTTTCACCCCATCTATTTTTTAAATTAATCTTTGCTCCAGCATGAACAAGCTTTGCGCACATGTGTTCGTTGCCAAAAAGTGCTGCATACATCAATGCGGTCATGTGATATTGGTCCATCGTATTTGCCATGTCGTATGATTCTTCGACTTCCGTTTTCTCATCAGTATCTTCTTCAGCTTCCATTGAAATATTCAGAAGCTGATCAAATGCTTCTTCTCGATTGAGAATAATTGACCAGAGGAGCATCAGTTGCGGCGGAACAGGTCTTTCTGCGTTCTTTTGATCTTCTATAAATGCCAATGGATCTTCTCTGAATTCTTCAAATCCTTTTAATCCACAAGCTTCAAGTAGTGTTACAACGTGATGATGAGCAGTATAAGCCCATACATCTAGAGCATGAACGTTTGCACCACGATCAAGAAGCAGTCTTGCGGTGTCAGTATGACCACTTCCAGCTGCCCATCTTAATGCATGATCATCGCGAGCATGAATGTTTGCCCCACGATCAAGAAGCAACCTTGCGGTGTCAGTATGACCATTTCCAGCTGCAAATCTTAATGCTTCATTTTCATCAGCATGAATGTTTGCACTATGATCAAGAAGCAGTCTTGCGGTGTCAGTATGACCATTGTAAGCAGCACCTATTAATGCAAAATCATCATCAGCATGAATATTTGCCCCACGATCAAGAAGCAGTCTTACGGTGTCAGTATGACCATTTCCAGCTGCAAATCTTAATGCTTCATTTTCATCAGCATGAATATTTGCCCCGCGATCAAGAAGCAGTCTTGCGGTGTCAGTATGTCCATTTGCAGCAGCACATCTTAATGCATAATCATCGCGAGCATGAATATTTGCCCCGCGATCAAGAAGCAGTCTTACGGTGTCAGTATGACCATTTCGAGCAGCCCATCTTAATACAAAATCATCTTGAGCATGAACATTTGCCCCACGATCAAGAAGTTCTTCCACTTCTATCGTGTCACCATTTTTAGCGGCTTCGATAAGATCTTCATCAAGGCCAGCGAAAAGTGACGAGATTGTAAGTGTTAGAAAAAATAAGCGTAAAACTTTCATATTAAACTCCATTGAATTTTGGTTTAAAAAATATTTTTTCCTTTTAATTGCATCAAGAGGTATGAGGCGGTATTCCAATGTCCGGCGTCAGCTGCAAGTTCAATTGCTTCTTGTCCAGTTTTGCGCACATTCGTTCATTGCCGAAAAGCGCTGCGTACATCAATGCGGTCATGTGATGTTTGTCTATCGTATTTGCGATGTCGTATGATTCTTCGACTTCCGTTTTCTCATGAGTATCTTCTTCAGCTTCCATCGAAATATTCAAAAGTTGATTAAATGCTTCTTCTTGGTTGAGAACAATGGACCAGAGAAGCATAAGGCCTGCAGGAACGCGTTTTTTAAGCAATATGGGAATAATTCCTTTGAGTAAGAGAGGACACATCGCTGGCATTTGTTGGGCATTTATAAATGCTAATGGATTTTCTCGAAATTCTTCAAAACCTCTCATGTAACAAAGTTCGAGCATTGCTACAACGTAATGATGGCCATTTTTAGTGGCCCAGTGTAATGGAGCATTGCTTCCGGTCCAATCTCTCGTATGAATATTTGCACCGTAATCAATAAGCAACCGTATGGTATCAGGATGACCCTCCTCTGCTGCCAATCTTAATGCATAATCATCGCGAGCATGAATATTTGCCCCACGATCAAGAAGCAGTCTTGCGGTGTCAGTATGACCACTTCCAGCAGCACATCTTAATGCAGAATCATCGCGAGCATGAATATTTGCCCCGCGATCAAGAAGCAGTCTTACGGTGTCAGTATGACCATTTTCAGCTGCACATCTTAATGCATAATCATTTTGAGCATGAATATTTGCACCACGATCAAGAAGCAACCTTGCGGTGTCAGTATGACCACTTCCAGCTGCCCATCTTAATGCAGAATCATCTTGAGCACGAACATTTGCCCCACG
>LBRU01000016.1 GCA_000991575.1 candidate division TM6 bacterium GW2011_GWE2_36_25 | reverse complement strand
ATATCAGTTTTAATTTGCAAAAAATTATTTTAGCTTCTGGCGCATTAAGTCAAATTTCAAAATTGCTTTATTTAGGGCATTAACCATGCGTACGCCCTGTGTTTTCAGATGTTCAAATAGACATTTTTGTTGTTTTTGTTATTATTAATAGTGATAATAAAGCTATTTAAGGGGGATTTTATGAACAAAAAAATATTGTTGTTATTGTTATTGATGCCTTTGTTGGCAAGAGCCATGGAGAGTCAGGATGGAGATGGAATTGAGAAGAAAAGGCCTCGGATTCCCACAACGCCAGAGAGGTTGAAGGGTGCTTCACCACAAACTCGTGGAGCTGCAAAACGTCTTAAAAGGACAAGTGAAAGAGGTTTAGATGAGATTCCTGATCTTACCCCTCAAAGGGGTATAGGTCGTTGCCATGGTGAGGTTAGGCGTCATAAAAGAGATGGCTCACTCTGTTTTTCTCCTCATGCAGATGCGTGTTTGAAATTGGCGCGTGCTTTATATGCGCAAGCTCAAGAAAAGGAGCATGATTTTGATGAGGCATTAGCAAGTCTTTCTCTCGGTTCTTCTGAAGATGGGCGCTTGTATACGACTCAAGATTTAGCTCAGATGGCTGCTCAGGTGCGCGATATGTTTTTACATGCGAGCTTTGTTGGACTTAAAGAATCGGAAATTCCTATCGACTCTTTTACTTTTCATCAAAAAGTTTCATCTTTTGACCGAAAACCACGCCAAGAGATAATGCGTTTTGAAAGAGAGGTAAGATCACGAGTGCCTGAATTACGGCACCCGGAACTGAGTCGTTTGGTTGAGTTGGGACATATTGTTGATGGCTCAAATGGTGGTGGTGGTCACGTGTGGCCCGAACTTGAGATACAACGTCGCGCTCTTTTTCTACAAACCAGCTTACAGGAATTTGAACCAATCACGAATAGATCTAATGGCGTGAGTGTATTTCATAGAATGAATATAAATGAGCCTAAGACAATTTTTTCAAAAGAGGTAACGGCAGAAGAAGTTTTTGATACTGCTCGTAATATTGCTCTAGATCAAAATCCTTATGCGCAAAATTTGGCATATTTTACGCATGATCAGGATCGGTGCCGAGGTGTTTTAAATAAAGTTGCTGAAGGTTTAGCTGTTGAGATTATTGACGAATCTTTGGTGCCTGATGGTTTTGGATCAATTAGAAGTTGTTATCCAATTTTTTCATTTATTCAGTGGCAAGCTGATCAGCCTGAGATTTGTTTGGCAGATGTGGAATTCTATGGTGCTGAAAGTGGTTCTCGGCGACTTTGTTTGTCGTCAGATAGAATTATTGAGTTAGCCACTGAAGCGCGAGAAGGTTTTTTGGCTGGAGCAATTGCTGACAATCCTGTTCGTTATGAAAGAGATGAAACATATATCGTTGATCTTGCACCAATTTTGAAAAAAAAGCACGAGGATGGAACTTTAACTTTTTGGCGGCATTTTCCTCAAAGTATTGTTCCTAAAGGGATATATGTAGAGATCCCAAAAACGGAATTAGATGGAATTTAAAAAGAAGGGCCTTTTAAAAAAGGCCCTTCTGACTTATTTAATGAATTCTTCGATTTTTGATTTAAGCTCTTCTTTGGCCATGTAGCCTGTCTCTTTATGAGCGATTTCGCCATCTTTAATGAAGATAAACGTTGGGATTGAAGTAATGCCATATTGAATTGCTAAATTGCGTGCTTGATCGACATTGAGTTCAAGAAATTTTACTTTACCCGTGAATGATTTTTCTACCTCTTCAAAGATAGGGGTCATTTGAATGCAGGGTCCGCACCAGGAGGCATATGCTTTGATGATAACCGGAATTGAGCTTTCGCTGACCTCTGATTTTAAATTTTGTTCAGTGAGTTCTATTGGCATAACGTTCCTTTTAGAATTTGTTTAATTATAGATTACTATGATGCCTTGAAATCTTCAACTCAAAAGTTGTTTAAACGGAAGGGGCAGTGTATAATAAAGCTAAATAGTTAATTTACCCTTATTTTAAGGAGTTTTCTATGGCTTTCAATGAATATCGAGTAGTCGCGGCAGCAACGTTAGTGCGCCGTGTTTTTGGCTGGATGACATTGGGGTTATCATTGACCGGAATAACCGCTTTTTTAATTAATATGATTCCTAATGTGCAACAAGCCCTTAAGATGAATCCCAGTATTACTTTTATCTTAATCTTAGTACAACTTGGGTTGGTTTTTTATCTCAGTTTTGGTTTACAAAGAATGAGTCGTGAGACTGCCATTTTTTCTTATTTATTATATTCAGTTTTGACTGGTGCAACATTGTCAACCTTATTTATATTGTTTACCAAGCAATCTTTGGCAGGAACATTTTTTGTCTGTGCTGCAACATTTGCTGCCATGGCTTTATATGGGTTAATAACGCGATCAGATTTGAGTGGTCTGGGTAATTTTCTTGTGATGGGCCTTTTTGGCTTGATTATTGCTGGCGTTATTAATATTTTTTGGAAAAGTGTTCATTTTGATTTCGTAACGTCTATTTTTGGGGTAATTATTTTTACGCTTTTTACCGCATATGATGTGCAGATGGTAAAAAGAATGGGGTTGGCAATGCTCGGTTCTGGTATGGATATGACTAAGGTATCCATTATCAGTGCGTTGAAGCTTTATCTTGATTTTATTAATTTATTCTTATATCTTCTTCGGTTTTTTGGTCAGAAAAAAGACTAAGTGGACGAGGCCCCGCAACTGCGGGGCCTCTCTCTTAGAGCAATTTATTTGTAAAAATTTGTTTAAAACATTTTAAAAGACAGAGGGTTTTGCAATGAATAAAAAATTTGTTTTTGTTGTTGGTGGGGTGATGAGCAGTGTTGGCAAAGGAATTGCTGCCGCTTCAACTGCGGCCTTATTGCAAGCGCGTGGTTTTAAAGTTACCAATATAAAGTGTGACATGTACGTCAATATTGATGCGGGCACCATTCGACCAACAGAGCATGGAGAAGTCTTTGTCGGTGTTGATGGTGTTGAGGCTGACCAGGATCTTGGTAATTATGAACGTTTTACCGGACAATCAATGACAGCGATTAACTATGTGACGACGGGGCAGGTCTACCAAGAAGTTATTCGTCGCGAACGAAATTTAGAATATGGGGGGGAAGATGTGGAAGTTGTGCCAGATATTCCTAATGAGATTATTCGTCGTATTTATTTAGCGCAAGAAAAAGCTGCTGCTGATGTTACGGTTATTGAATTTGGTGGCACCGTAGGAGAATACCAGGTCCTTCTCTTTTTGGAAGCTGCGCGTATGATGAAATTGCAGCATCCTGATGATGTTGCATTTATCATGGTGAGTTACCTACCGTATCCAAAGTATCTTGGTGAAATGAAGACAAAGCCCACACAATTTGCGGTTCGCACGCTCAATTCTGCGGGGATACAGGCTGATTTTATTATTGCTCGTGGTGAAAAAGAGCTTGATGAAAAGCGTAAAAAAAATCTTGCGTATATGTGCAATCTTAAAGAAGATCACGTTATTTCTGCGCCAGATCTTCCTTCGATTTATGAAGTGCCATTGGCATTTCATGTGCAAAATTTTGATACAAAATTATTAAAAACACTTGGCTTAACGTCACAAGTTTCTAATTTTTCTGCGTGGGAAAAGCTTGTTCATACAATTAAGCATGCGCAAGAGACGGTTAAAATCGGTATTTTGGGAAAATATTTTAAAACGGGTGATTTTACTCTTGCCGATTCATATATATCTGTTTTGGAAGCAGTAAAGCACGCTTGTTGGGCGCACGATTGCGCGGTTGCTTTTGCGTGGATAGATCCCGAAGAATTTGAAGAAAATGATAAAAATTTAGAAGAGCTTAAAAAGTATGATGGTGTTATTTGTCCGGGTGGTTTTGGTAGTCGTGGTGTTGAAGGAATTTTAAAAGCATTAAAATATATTCGTGAGAAAAAGATTCCATTTTTTGGTCTGTGTCATGGAATGCAATTAGCCTGTATTGAATTTGCACGCAATGTGCTCGGTATTAATAAAGCAACGAGTGCAGAAATTGATGCCGAAAGCGCTGATCAAATTATTCATATTAATCCTCACCAACTTAAGAACGTGCAAAATAAGAAATATGGTGGAACGATGCGTTTAGGATCTTATGATGTAGCTTTAAAAAAAGGAAGCATTGTGCAGCAGGCTTATGGAACGGAAAAGGCCTCTGAGCGTCATCGTCATCGTTATGAATTTAACAATGTTTATCGTGAATCAATGGAGGCCGCTGGTTTAAAAGTTGTTGGTCTTAATAAAGAAAACGATTTGGTTGAAATTGTTGAGTTAGCTAATCATCCTTTTTATGTAGGAACCCAGTTTCATCCTGAATTTGAATCGACGCCATTTAAACCACAACCGCTTTTTAAAGAATTTATTAACGCGAGTTCGATGAATAATAAACGTTGAAATATATTATTAATGGAAATAAAAGCAAAGCGTTCGCCATGAGTGAACTTGGAACGGAGTGAAAAGTGAGTCGAACAGAAAAATAGAAAAACTTATTGCGCATTCGGTGAAACCCTTCGAGACACTCGCTATGCTCGTTCCTCAGGGCGAACGCGTCAAGTAAAATTGTAAGGAAAATGTCAACAATTGTCTAATTTATGTTAAGAAAAAATATTTGATTGACCAATGAATTATCGAACTTGCGTTTATTAAAGTGGCTTCGCAAAGAATGAAAAAGGAACTCCTTTAAAAGAATTCCCTTTTCTGTTTGTTTAAGACAGAACCACCGACAAGGTCGGGGGTAGATTACTAAATGTTGAAATTGTTTTCGCCAATAGTGATTTCGTAGTTAACTTGCTCAGCTGGTGGGTTTCCGTCAGCTCTGATAAGATTGAAGCCGATATATGCGACTGATTGAAACCCTCTATCCGGGACAGATGAAAATTTAAAATCGACTGTTGAATTTCCTTTTTCCGTGCCAAGAAGGGTTATTGGCCCATCAGGCGCATAATTGCAAATAGTCCAGAAGTAACCGGTTCCAGCATAAGGTTTTTTGAGTGAAATGGTAAATTGTTGATTATAAGCAACATTGAGTTTTTTTGATTCTTGGGCATTGATGAGAGTGTGAGCACCGATCAATATACTTAAAACAAGAAGCTTTTTCATTATAACCTCCAGGTTTATAATGGGTTTTTTATTATCTCTTCTAAATACAGTATAACTTTTCTGAACTATTTTTTTCAAGAGTATTGAGTTTTTATGTTTTGAAGTCATTTTTTAAAACAATTAATTTTCAATTAATTCTCTTAGTGGTTCAAAAGGATTTTTATCTATAAAGCTTTCCAGCGCTGCTGGTTCGAAAGGGATTTCTTCGGCAACAGGAGATGATTCAGTAGGTCCAATTTTTGAAGAAGAAATAGCCTTCATTGTTTCATTAAATATATGGATGAATCTACGATGTCGCCTTTGATCTTTGGCTATTTGATGAAGGATAACGTTGCATTCAGATTCAAGTATTCGTTCATCGGGTGCAAGTTGATGTTTTTTGCGTTTGGTGTGGGTGCTTGGAATTTGGCTTTTTAAAAATTGAAGAACGTGTGAGTAAGAGACTCCGTTAACTTCACTGAAGACACGTACCATCTGTTTTCTATTTTCTATGGGGGTGATCCTGTACAAGAAAAGTTTTAAAAATTGCAGTTGTGCTTCCATTGGTAAATCTCTAGGAAAATTTTCGCGTGCTTCATTTTGGCTTATTGTACTGTGAAGCGATTTGCGAATAAAACTTTTGTGCTTTTCATACATGGCGTGGGAAGGGGTGGTTATTGTGAGCGAAATAATTAAGATTTTAATCTTAAAAAATTTATATTTCATGGTTCCCCTTTTGTTTTTTCATAGTGTATGAAAGCGATTATCAGATACGCAATGATTTGCGAAAATTTTATTTAACGTTTCTGTATTTATAGAACTAAATTTGAATGATATTAGGGTATTACATTAAGTCTGTTATTTTGGATTAATTTTACGATACTGAAAATCATTTAATAAATGATTTAATAATGATGATCGTACTTAATATGAGTAAGATAAAACCAGATAACTTGTTTATGAGAACGGGTGCTTGTTTTCCCAATTTACCCGTTGCCCAGTGCGTTAGATTTATAATAAAAATCCACCAGAGTAATTCACCAATAAAGAGCCCAGAAATAATCATTAAGCCTGTAGTGTAAAAACCATCAGGCGAAATGTTGAATGCAGTGAGAAGGGTTGTCATAAAGAAAAGAACTGCAGGGTTAAAAAGAACAAGAAAAAATCCCAGTGAAAAGCTTTTTATTGCCGACAACTTGCCTCTTTTTTTTTGTGTGAATTCTGAAATTGGCTTTTGTAATATGCGAAGTGAGATGACAAAAAGGATCATTGCTGCGGTAACTTGAAAATAATGGCTGTATTTATTGAGAAATTCAGCGATAAAAGATATGCCGAATGCAGCGATAGAGCTATAAAAAATATCAGCGATTAAGCTTCCTACAGCAGGAATTGTTGCACGATGTTTACCATATTGTATTGTTTTTCTGATAACTATAATAGTTAGTGGGCCGATAGGTAAACACATCGCAAAGCCGGCAATGACACTTTTAAAGAACGTAATAAAAGCAGTCATGAAACTCTCCTTTTGAATTCAAGTACTTCTTCAGAATAATGGAAATGAACGTAATGGTGCAAGATTAACATGCGATGATGAGGAGTGTATAGATTGAGTGATATTACTGTGGTTTATAGATTTCTATTACGTTGCTATTTTCATCTAATATCACACAAGATTTTTTATCGGTGCCTTTTAAGAGAGCCAGACAGACTGTCTTTTTAGCATCTTTGTTATCAGCTTCGAAACTTTTAGGACTTTCATTCGCTTGTGCTAATTGATCGATATATGTTTGTTGAATCTGCCTTCCTCCACTCACTTTAAGCTTGCTTGCATCATCCACACCAGTTGTATTAACATAAGCTTTATAAGTTTCACAAAGATTGTGATTAAATATGACCAAACACAAAATTAATAATAGTGTGTAACGCATAACCTCCCTTTCAAATGGCGTTATTAATTTTATTTTAAATTAATTTGTGTTCTGATTTCAATATTTTTATCGAGAAAACGTTTAATTCTGTTTACAAGCAACTCATCGAGAAATTAAACTTGTGAATATTTTTTTGAAATTTGATTCTTATGTGAGTTATTTTTTTTAGTAAAGTTTTCCGCCAAGAGGAGTTTCTTTCTCAGGTACTACTAAAATACATTGGTTGTTTTCATCAGGAACGCCCAGTGTTAAAACTTCAGATTTTGCGGGGCCAATTTGGCGAGGGGGAAAATTAAGGATTTTTTGCTTCGGGGAAATCTTCAACGGCTATAATTTTTCCTACACGAATATCGACTTTTTGAAAATCTGTTATCTGAATCATGAATAACTTTTTACTTTGTATTAAGATGGAGGAGAGAGGGGGATTCGAACCCCCGATCCCGCGCAAACGGGATAACGGTTTTCAAGACCGCCGCATTCGACCACTCTGCCATCTCTCCAGCGATTTTTATAGTATATCTGTGATTTAAATTACTGGCAAATAATTAAAGAGTCCCTTTTTAGAAGGGACATGTGGGTTGTAGATCAAGTGAGCTTTAACACAATTTTGTTAGATTGCCCCTGCAGATGCTAAAGCAGCAATACAGATGATACCTGTTCCTCCCGTGAGAAAATATTCGGTGAGTGTAGGATAGGAATGTTCATCATCTTCTTCTTGACAACAATAACGATGAATGAGTCGAATTGGTTTTGGTGCTCCATATTCATCCATACAGCAGAGACAACAGCAACAAGGTCATCCAAATACATTAATAAAAAGTTTTTGGCAGAGATTCAACTCGTATGGGTCTTTAGGTTTGCTTCGATCATCTTTATCTTCGATTAAAACATAATGACTGGGATTTTCTCTTCGAATGGGTCTTTGTTCTGCGATAGGATAAGTTACCGTGGGTCGTTCACAACCTTCACTTGGACGTGGAATAAAGGGATTCATGGCGAAACAATGTTCACCAAGACAAATAATAAGTAAAAATAATAGTTTTTTCATAAAAGCCCCCTAAAATATTAAAAATGATGGTCTGCCCATACGAAACTTTCGTAAAAAGCCCAGCCGTCGCCTGTCGGCTATGGCGGGCAGCTTTCGCTCTAATAAATCCTTAAGATTGGCAACGCCAGCTGAAGCTTTAGCGAAAGCTGGTGCGCCCAGGAGGAGTTGAACCCCCAACCTTCCGATCCGTAGTCGAACGCTCTATCCAATTGAGCTATGGGCGCATTGATTTCTTAAAAAGTGGCGGAGAGAGAGGGATTCGAACCCTCGCGCCGCTGTTACACGACTCTCGCTTAGCAGGCGAGCGCTTTAGACCACTCAGCCATCTCTCCAAGAGATTCATTTTAAGGATAGCGAAATTGACGTTTAAATCAAGAATTTTATTGACGCGTTCGACAAAACCATTCGACTCACTTTTCACTCCGTTCCAAGTTCAATCATGACGAACGTTTTGCATTTATTTCCATTAATAAAATATTTCAAAGTTTCTTATTTATCGAACTCACGTTATTTTAAGAATAATTAAAATAGTTGATTTTTGTAAAATATGGATTAGTTGTGAGATTATGTTTTTAATTATTGATGTTAAGGTTATGCCGCAGTCAGGAAGGCAGAGTTTTCAACTGGATAAGAATGGTCAATTAAAATGTTATCTAACGAGTGCGCCGGAAAAAGGAAAAGCTAATCAAGAATTGATTAAATTTGTGGCTAAAATTTTGAAGATTCCACAGCATCATATTGAGCTGGTTTCTGGTCAGACAACACGGTTAAAAAAATTAAAAATTTTTACCAAGCTTACGTATGAACAGTTTTTGAAGTTAGTACTTGAGCTTATTATTCATTGAGTGAGCTTTCATGCGGGGCTTCATAAAAAAATATAAAAAATTCGACATATTTTGTAGTTTGCTCTTTTTTAAAAAATTCAGTTAGCTGAATACGATTATAGGGAGTGATTATCAGTATGCCTAATTATCGATGGTTTGCAATTGACATTCAGGGTGATGAATTTGAAGGTGAGCAGTGGGCTGTTGATGAAAAACAGCTTGAGAACTTATTGCTCAAAAAAGAACTTGGATTAATGTGGGCCGAGCGACAGCACTTGGCATTTAGTGAAAAGATGCCTTTGGCTGAGCAAGCTCAGTTTTTTGAACAAGTTTACAAACTGATTACAGCAGGGCTTTTAATTTCTCAGGTTTTGTCAGTAGTTTCTCGTTATGGTTCTTCTTTTAAAAAAGCGCTTGTTTTTGAATTGTACCAATCGGTTAAACAGGGAGCTTCTTTTGCAAAGTCTTTGTTGGGGTTTCCTCGCATTTTTAATAAATTGTTGGTGAGTTTAGTTCAATCGGGTGAAGAATCAGGAAATTTGGGGAATGCCTTGTTGGGCGTAGTTAATTTTTTGCACATGCAGGTTTCATTGCGTAAAAAAATGCGTGCGGCATTACAGGTGCCGTTAATTACGTTACTTTTTTTTATAGTCATTATTTTTGTTATTTTTTTAGTCATTATCCCTTCATTTGAGCGATTGACTATTGTTACCAATCAAAATATTCCAGCTTCATTACAGCGGTTGGTTGGGTGGAGTCAATATTTACAAGAACTGAGTTTTATTAAAATTTTTTTGAGTGGGTTAGTTATTTTTTCCATCGGTTGGTTTTTTCTCAAATCGAAGATTTGGAAAAGGTTAAAAGATTGGCTTTTAACCCATATTCCGTGGGTGCAGACTATTTATTGGGATCTTTCTTTGTCTTTTTTCTTTTCTGCATTGTCATTGTTAATTGGAGGAGGAAAGCCGTTAGTTGATGCTTTGCGTCTGATTATCTCGTTAATTGAAAATCGATACGTAAAAAGCAAATTTAATCACTTTGCCAACAAGATTGCTGCTGGTGTTTCTATTGATGAGGCCTATGTAATTGTTTTTGGAAAAAGAGCGCGACCGGAAGTTGCCGCCATGTTATTAGTAGGTAATGAATCTGGAACTTTGCCTATTATGATGGATCATATTGCGCAATTTTATTTTGAAAGAACTGAGCAAAAGTTAAAAAGATTTGCACTCTTGTTGCAACCAATGCTTCTCATTGTGATGGGATTGCTCGTTGGCGCGCTCATTTATGCAGTATATATGCCTATTACACAGTTGCCTGAAGCATTAAGCCGTTTGTAAAATATCTTTTTTAATTTGTGCAAAGAGATTATCACGTTTTTGATTAAATTCTGACCATTTTTGCGTCTCAACATCATTGAATGAAAACACGTGGCAATCTGGTGATGGTTTAATTGTCTCATGTTTAGAGAGCACCAAACAGAATTCTGGCCAATCGGTATCTGAAATATTGTTGGGACTATTTTTTAATTGATCGATATAGGTACAAACATCATTGGTAGCCCCCGCATTTTTGATGTGAACAGGTGTTTTATGTCCACCCATGCTGCAAAGAAAGACGTGTTTTTGTACATAATCCTTGGTCATAGAATAAAGGAGGATGCGGCCATTTTGAGTTAATTTAAAGAGTTCTTTTTGGAGTTGGTCAAGTTGCGGTTTATATTTTTTAAAAACATCTTCTTTGTTGAATTTTTTGAAAATGAATTCAGTTGAATATTTACCTGAAGATTGATAAAAATAACTGTTGTTTCTTCTCAGCCAAAAAGATTGAACTGTATCGCCATATCTGCCAAAGAGCGCTGCATTCATAAAAAGAGCTCGGCACGTTCCCCCTTGATATGGGTTGCCATGTTTCATGAGATTATCATGTCGTTGTTGTTCTTTAGAAATATTAACACCTGTTGAATGGTAAAAGCGAACGAATTCGTGATTGATTATTGAACAATTTTTTGTTGCTTCATAAAGCATTTTATAAAGTTGAGAAAGCCATTCATAGCTAAAATCTTGTCCATGAACGAAGACGTATCGACCTTTTTTATTTTCTTCACATTCCTTTTGATAAACGGCCAAAAGACAATTTTTTTCTTGTTGCGATAAATTGTTCGCCCTTCCTAAACATGCCTGTGCGTTACCGAAAATGTGGCCATCGGTGCCACAAGCGAATTGTTGTGCTTGTTTACATGCTTGGAGCAGTTGTGCACCTTGTTGGTTAAGTACCATGGCAAGAAGTTGAGGAATTGGTACATTGACCGTATGTGCTGCGAGGGAAAATGTGACTAAATTGAGTAAAAAAAGTTTCTTAAATTTCATTGTTTATAACCTCCAAAAAAATTTATCCGGTAATATCTTTTCTAATTTGTGTGAATAACGCCTCACGTTTTTGATTAAATTCTTTCCATTTTTGAGCGTCAACATCATTGAATGCAAATATTTGACATGCGGGTGTTGGTTGCAATGAGCGATGTTTAGTTAAAATGAGGCAAAATTCGATAACATCGGTTTCGCCCATTTGTAATGGATTTTGTTTGAACTTATCGATAAATGTGCAGACATTATTTGTTGATTGGCCATTTATATTTACATTATTTTTATACCCGCACATGCGAGCCATATAAACATTGTCAGTTACAAACTGTTTTGTCATGGAGAAGAATAATATGTGGCCATGTGATGTGAGTGCTTTGTGCTCTTGTTCAAGCTTTTGAAGTGCAATTTTATATTTTTTATATAATGATTGAAGGCTAAATTTTTTGAATAAGGTTTCGTTAGAAATGCCGTGAGGATGTAGCCACGACCAATCAGATCCATTTTGCCAAAAATCTACAGAGCAGCAAACTAAATTTTGTGTATTGCCAAAGAGTGGCGCATTGAGGAACAAGAGTCGGGGACGTAATGATTTTCCTTTTTTCCAATGGTCAATGCGTCCTTGTTTTAGGATATCTTGGTAAATTTCTTCTTCCTTTTGAAGATCAATTTTGTCAGGATTGAAGAATCTGGAAAAGTAAAAATTGCTTATTGTTGTTTTATGTTTTATTTCATAAAGCATTTTGTATAATTCTTCGTACCATTCCCAAAACCATTGTTGTGCATGGACAAAGGTGTAACGGCCTTTGAGATTTTCTTCAACTTCTTTTTGATGAATTGCCGTTAATAATGAGGAACCATTTTTTATGGCATGCCTAAGATTTTGATTGATTATTTTATAATGTTGAAAAATGTGTGCATCAGTTGGTGTATCAAAATCAGTTTTTTTACTCTCTTGAATAGCAGAAAAATTATTGTTTAGAAGATAATTAAATACCTGATCAGCCTTTAATAAAAATGATTGCGTGAGTGTAAATAATAAGAAATATTTTTTCATATAACCCCCAAAGTTTTTAACCTGTTATATCTTTTTTAATCTTTGAAAAAAGCCGGTTGCGTTTTTCGGTAAATTTATTCCATGAATCATCAGAAATATTATTAAATGCAAAGATCTTACAATCTTCTGATGGCTTTAATGTTTTGTGTTTTGTGAGAATCAAGCAAAATTCTACTAAATCAGTATTGTTTAATTGATCGGGATTGTTTTTTAAAGTTTCTAAAAAGAGAATGACGTCATCATTGAGTTGGCCATTTATCAGTGCCATATGTTTTAATCCGGGGCATTGAGCCATGTAAACATTTTCATTGATGTAGTTTTTAGATAATGAAAACAATAACAGATTTCCTTGATTTGAGAGAAGTGTGTGTTCATGTTGTATTTGTGAAAGTTTTTTTTCGTATTTTTTATACAATTGACCCAAATTAAATTTATTAAAAATATATTCATTATTTATTTTATAAGTATTATGGCGCAGATTAGATGCATCGTCATTGCGACGCCAGAAGTCGATGGTACAACTGCCAAGTTGAGTGGTATTGCCAAAAATTGGACCATTTAAAAAGAGCAATCTTCGTCTGATATTGGTTCCATTATAAATACGACCATACGTTCGCAATGTTGTATAAATTTCTTCTTCTTTTTCTAATTTGGGTGGTTTAACGCGATTAAAACGAATGAATTGATAATTTTTTATTGTTGTTTTTTGTGTTGCTTCATAAAGAATTTTATAAAGCTCCGCATACCATTCCCATTGCCATTTTTGTGCATGAAAGAACGTGTAACGGCCTTTGAGATTTTCTTCTACTTCTTTTTGATAAACATCGACGAGAAAGTTCAAAATGTTTGGAATATCGATAAGCGTCGTTATACTGCCATAGAAAAAATATGCTTTTTTAGTCCAAAATTGTTGGGTGATGCTTTGATAATTAAGGTAGAGATGTCCGTCGGTTGGTGTGGCATAAATTGCTTTTTTAATACACGAGTTACTTGATGGATTTTTTAACCATAAAGGAAAGAGTTGAATAAAATCTGCCTTGATGGAAAAGAATAGCAATGAAAAAATTGTGACTCTTGAAACCATAATAACCCCCACGTAAAGAAAAGTATTAATTTTCTTATTTTTTATTATAGCTGAATTGAAAATTTTTGCAAGGCGAAGAACGGTATTTTTAGGCTCTGGGTCGTCAATTTCAAATAGAAAAAACAAATATTCGTGAGCTGAAAAGTTATTTGACGCGTATCCTAGCTTATTGTACACTTTTATTAGTTGTGCCAGGATGGCGGAATTGGTAGACGCACAGGTCTCAAAAACCTGCGATAGCGATATCATGCCGGTTCGATTCCGGCTCCTGGCACCAAAAATTAAGCCTTCTCTTTCAAAAGGGAAGGCTTTTGAGTATATAAAATTTAGAATATTAAAATTCAGCGTGTCCTGGATAGCGTGGAAATGGAATGACATCCCGAATATTTTCCATGCCCGTTGCAAAAAGAACAAGCCGTTCAAACCCAACCCCAAATCCCGCATGTGGAATGGAGCCGTATTTGCGCAATTCTAAGTACCACCAGTAGTTTTTTTTATCCAACTGCATTTCTTCAAGGCGTTTTTCAAGAACATCTAATCGTTCTTCTCTTTGGCTGCCGCCAATTAATTCTCCGATTCCCGGAACAAGAACATCCATTGCTGCAACAGTTTTATCATCTTTATTGCGCCGCATATAGAATGCTTTAATTTCTTTTGGATAACCGGTAACAATGACTGGTTTTTTAAAGAGTTCTTCAGTTAAATAACGTTCATGTTCTGATTGTAAATCACAGCCCCATTTAACAGGAAATTCAAATTTTTTAGGTGCTTTTTCGAGCAATTCAATTGCCTGTGTGTACGTGATTCTTTCAAAAGGATTATTAATGACATTTTTAAGTCGGTCTATGAGTCCTTTTTCAATGAATTTATCGAAAAATACCATATCAGAAGCACAATTTTCAAAAAGATGGGCAATTACATATTTGAGATAAGCTTCTGCTAGGTCCATATCATCATTAATATCAGCAAATGCGATTTCAGGTTCAATCATCCAAAACTCTGCCAAATGGCGTGAGGTATTTGAGTTTTCCGCTCTAAATGTTGGGCCAAAGGTGTAAACATTTCCTAGAGCACAACAAGCGGTTTCAACGTTAAGTTGTCCTGAAACGGTCAAAAACGTTGGGTGTGCAAAAAAATCTTTTGTGTAATCAATTTCACCGGTAGCTGTTTTGGGAAGTTCATTAAATTTTAATGTTGTGACTTGGAACATTTGGCCTGCTCCTTCACAATCTGATCCGGTAATAATCGGGGTCATAATGTAAAGAAAACCATGCTCTTGAAAAAATTTATGTGAGGCAAATGCGAGGGCATTTCTTACACGTGCAACTGCACCAAATGTATTGGTGCGGGGTCGGAGGTGTGCGATAGTTCTTAAAAATTCAAATGAATGGCGTTTTTTTTGTAATGGATATTCCTCTGTTGGACAGGTGCCGATGAGCGTAATGTTTTCTGCTTGTAGTTCGACCGGTTGTTCGGGTGCCGGACTTTTTACTAATGTGCCGGTGGCTGAAATAGCTGCGCCAACGGTAAGTTGAGGAATGATTGTAGTATAATTTTTTGTTCTATCTTCACTTGCAACTATTTGAAGACCGTTTATTTGTGAACCATCATTAACATTGATAAAGGTGAAATTTTTTTGGTCACGAACTGTACGAATCCAGCCTTTAATCGTAACCTCTGTACCGATGAATTTTTCATCAATTTTATTAATCTTCATTTTTAATCTTTCTGAAAAAGAAGGATAGTTATTCTTATTGTATCAGAAATTCAAGGTGCAGTGTATGGTAAATTTGCAGACTCAGAAATCTTTGTTAGATTTTTTACACTTATGTTGGTGGAAAAAGAGAGTTTGATGAACAAGCGATTTTTGTGCTCAATTTTTTTTATGGGAATTGCATTTTCGGTTCCTCAGGTTAAATGGGGTGGCTGTATGCGCCTGGATATGTTTGCTGATACAAGACAAACATATTCTACGCCGGATGGAGCATGGATGTTATGGCCAGAAAAAATTGTGTGCGATGATCAAGGGTGTGACATTAATGCGCAAGGAAGATTTGGCATTTCACCCGCATATTCATGGATTTATGTTTCTGCCAAAGATAAAATAGGAGAAACAAAAGTAAAGGCTCACATCGAAGCAGATTTTGGTTCTGAATTTCCTGTTGGCTTAATGAACATTCGTGAAGCCTTTGTGAGAGTGAAATGGGAAAAAAGTTCTCTTTTGGTAGGAGAGTATGTATATCCATTAGTTGCTGCATGTTCACCTCGTACTATTGGTTGGCATGGTGGTGGGCCAGCTGCACCCTATGCTTATTTTCCACAAGTATGTCTGACTTATAAAACTCATGATGTTAAATTTATTTTTTCTCCTTATTCTGAATTTGACTATGTTTCAACAGGACCAATTGGGGGGAGCAATTCTTACGTGCAAAATAGTATGACTCCTGCGCTTTATGCGGGTGTTGAGGTTGATAAAGAAACCTTCAAAACGGGGATTGGTTTTGGTGTGAAGCGGTTATTGCCAGCATTATCTACAACGACAACATCAACCACCTCATTAGTTGAGAAAACTATTGTACATGATAAAAGTTTAGCGTCTTTTTTGGGTGCAGTTTATGGAAAAGTAAAACTTAATGATTATGTATTTCGGGCTGAAGCAATAATTGCTCAAAATGGTTTTGATCTCGTTTCGATTGGCGGTTACGCCGTGTGGGGGGCTAATCCATTTACCGGGGCGCGTTCTTATACCAATATTAATTATGCAACTGGTTGGATTGATGTTGAGTACAAACGACATGAAAAATTACAGCCAGGAGTGTTTATTGGTTATGCAAAAAATTTAGGAACGCGAAAGTCAGTTTATCTTGATGATAATTGCGAACCAATTTTTTATGGAGATGATGAACAAGTTGCTGCGACCTTTCGATTTACACCACGAATTAGATCTGATTTTAATAATATTGAAATTGGTTTTGAAGCTGATTTTGTTTTTGCTTGGTTTGGAAAAATGAACAGGAAGGGTAAACAGTCTGGTGTTTATCGGGTTGGGAATTTTAGACCGTTGTTGATTACCGCCTATTATTTTTAAAAATCGAAGTTTTATTAAAGTTTTTCTTTTTGATACTAATTTAACGCGAGTTCGATAAATAATAAACGTTGAAATATGTTATTAATGAAAACAAAAGCAAAGCGTTCGCCATGAGAGAACTTGGAACGGAGTGAAAAGTGAGTCGAATGGTTTTATCGAACGCTCTTTGTTAAACTTTCTTTGTAATTTCAGAAAAATAGAAAAACTTATTGCGC
>LBRU01000015.1 GCA_000991575.1 candidate division TM6 bacterium GW2011_GWE2_36_25 | reverse complement strand
AAAACACCGGCAGAAGTGTATTTTGAACAACAAAAATATGGGGCAAATTATATCTTAGTTTGAATTCAAAATGGTCTTGACAAATGGGTGCACTTTACTTCCATTTAAACGGGAGGAAAACACGTTTTTATAAATTTATCACAATAGTTTTAATGTGACTATTATAATAAATACATTCTCAATCAAAAAAACTAAATTGTTATTGTTTTTTCAATCCCTCTTCAAATTTTCTATTTTATTTTTCTCTATCTTTGATATTATCTTCAATTATTATGACGACGCCTTTCTAAAATACTCCTGATTTCCAAGCTCCGTCTTTCATCAGCTGTCTCACGTGCTCTTTTAGCTTCTTCATAAGATCCAAAAATTTGAAACAATGCATCTTGGAGAGAGATACCTTCACGCATTTTAGCATTTACTTCTTTATACAATGAAAAAACTGAACCTAATTCATGAATATACATTTGATTGAGAAAAACATCTCCGCCTCTAAACATAGCCTCTAATATACGGGCTGCTTCTTCAAAATTACCTCTTTCTAATGATGCAAAAAAACGATTCTCCCAAAAAGCTAATCGCGGATCTAACCATAAATGTCCACGTGATGAACCATAAACAGTAGAGATTGCTTCAACAGGCTCTCGCGTAAGAGGATCCAGTACTCTTTCAACTGGAATTTTTAAAAGATCAAGTGTATAAGAACCATGACCTTTCTCAAACTTCTCAGCAAATTTTATCGAATCACACATTTCTTTAGAATAAATACCGATAAAACTTGAACCTTCACGCAAAACAAGCTCTAAAGGAGAAACTGCTAATACATGAGAAAAAGGCTCTAAAGATAAAGCTTCTGTTTCCTCTAAATCCAATGCTTCAGGTTTTATTTCACCAGGAAGTTTAGAAGCACGATCTTCACAATATTTACAATAAAGATACTTGGCAAATGGACCAAGCGGAAGTTTTTTTAATCTTTTGAGATATCTTTCCGGAACAGGCAACCCCGCTCTTTCCATCATATTAATCAATTCATCACACAACACATAATGTCCAGAATGATGCCAATACTCTAGAAAACGATGAACAGGACTATCGACCTCATTCTCCGGACCTTCCATTGCAGACAAACCATAACAGCCTAAAAGTAAAAGACTCAACAATAATTTATTAAACTTAGTCATTTTAACCTCCTTAAGTAAGTTCTATTTCTTATTAATTATTCGAATATTCTCTGATAAGTAATGCAATTTCATGAAATCCAGCAGATGTTGCCATTTTCTCAGCAGTTCTTCCATTTCCATTACGCATATTTACATCAATACCTGGATGCTCAAGCAATGCTTTTACTATCTCAAGATATCCCTCTGAAGCCGCAATCATAAGAGGGGTATTTTTGCTCTTATCATAACAATTCACATCAATTGCTGGATGTTGTAATAATTCTCTCACAATTGCACCACGACGACGAAAAACTGCTTCAAAAAGCGCTGTCCATTGATTAAAATCATATAAATTCACATTAATATGTGGATGTCTCACTAATGCTTTCACAATTTCATGCTGATTAAAAAAAACTGCCATCATAAGGGCTGTCCTATGAAAATGATTACATGCATTAACACTAATATCAGGATGTTCTAATAACGTTAAAGCAATTTCAGTATGCCCTTCTTGAATAGCAATCATAAGTGCTGTTTTATCAAAACCAGATTTATCTTCATTACAATTAACATTAATACGGGGTAACTCGAGCAAAGCTTCAACGCCTTCCAAATCTCCTTCTTCTACAAGCTCCAATAAGCGTAGAGAACCACAGGGAAAAACCTCATGATGTTCATTAATGGCTGCTCTCAAATCATCAGAAGTTTTTACAAATCTTTCACGCAAAAAAGCTTTACACATGGGACATACTGCGCGAACTTCATCCTTGGTACTTTTCCTTATCCATTCAGCAAGACAATCTGCACAAAATTCATGAGAACAACAAAAAACCCATTTTTCCTTTTCTTCAGGCATGTAGCACAAAGGACATACATGTTCTTCAAGAACAAGATCTTCTGAGCTTCTCTCAGGGCCTTCCATTGCAGACAAACCACACCAACCTAAAAATAAAAAACTTAACAATAATTTATTAAACTTAATCATTTTAACCTCCAAATTTATATTTTCTTTATGTATTTAATAATATATCATTATTTTTCAATTTGTCAATTAAAAAGCGAGTAAAAAGGGGGAGTTTTCAAACTCCCCCGAGAAAGAACTTATTTATCGTCCGAGCGCTAAAAGAAGATCTCTTTTATGCTCTTCTTCCTGCATCAAAATGCCTTCAAGAATTTGACGCTTAGCATATTCTCCCAGTTCTTCAGCCATGACAATTAACTCTTTATATAAATTAATTGCAATATCTTCACCAGCAAGATCTTGCTCAAGCATTTTTTTAGAGTTTTTAGAAACTTCTCTTTTTTCAGGCTCTACGGTTGGCGTTCCACCCAGATCATCAATCATGGTTGAAACTTTAACTGCATGCGCCATTTCCTCATTGGAATGAACAAGCAACTCTTCAATAATAGCCATATATTCCGCACCTTTCATCACTGCTGCATGTTGCAAATATTGAATCGCCGCTGCATATTCCCATTCAAGGGCTTTATTTAACTTCTTAATAAATTGATCTGGTTTTACCATCTTTTTTCCTAATAAACTAAAACTATATCCACAGAGTATCACCAATAAAAAACCAAGGCAAAAACTTTTATTTCGCTCAAATCCCATCAACATCCTTTCAATATTCAATTAATAATTCCCACTACTTTAATAACTTTATTGCAAAAAAATCAATAGAAATCAGAGCTAAAAATAATTTTAATCATGTAAATTTGAAAAACGATTTAGACTTTCAGGAATAATGTAAATCAATTGAAATGACATAGATTTTATCTGTTTTTTTCTCGCATGCTCAATGTGCTCTAATCCTAATCTGGCACGACTATGAATGTTTTCACTCAAGGGAAGATCTAAATTTTTTCTTAACAAATTTTCAACATCATCCAATTTTTCTCTTGCGCCTTCAGCAATCGCTTCCTCAAAAAGCAGGGCAGCAAGATTATTCCGTGCAATTCCTTCCAACTCCCCACCGCTCCCTTGAGCAATAACATCCTCACATAACCGTTTTGCAGGAACTAAATCATCCACATGATCGCTCACGGCACACAACATAAGCGCAAGTTCAATTTTTCTTAAATTTAAAACATCAGAATCAATGATATCCCCATGAGCGCAACTAGCCGTTAATTGATGCACCTCACCTGATAGAATTTTGGCAATCTTATCAAAATTTAATGTGCAATCTTCCATGCCTATTAAACTATGAAAAAGATTCATTCCCAAAATGAAACGACCTTTCATGCGCATCTCCATCTGGCAAAAATTAAACAAAATCAAATTTCTTTAATTTTATTTTTTAAACAGTATCAAGACGTTTTCTCAATAAGTAAATACCACGAAATGCAAAAACAAGAGCAAATAACATAATCGCACCTAAACAGAGCCAAAAATTAAGATAATGAGCTTGACCCATAATCGCAACGCGCGCCCCCTCCATAATATACGTAATCGGATTAATGAGTGCCACGTAACCTAAAATAGGTGAAATCGCAACCATCGATTGCCATGAAAATTGATAACCACCCAGAAACCACATCGGAAAAATAATTCGAGTCCAAATATTTCTAATACTTTCCATCTCTTTAATAAAACTGATCATCCAGAGGCCGAAAAAACCATACATTAGATTAGAAATCAAAAACATACTAATAAATTTGTATAATGAAAAATGTGTGAGATCAACCTTATACCAAAAGAGCACCTTACTTATGGGCACCACAAAAACACTGAGCAAAATCATACGCACCGTATATAAAAGTGCTCGTTGTATAAAAACTAAGTTCGATGAAATAGGCAATGTTAAATCATAGGTTACCTGTTTATCATTTTCTAAATCATCGACAAATAACGTTGCGCTATGCATCGCTTCAAACATCCCTAAACTGGAAACGATACCAGCCGCAATAAACGTTCCAAAGTTAGCATGGAGTCCAAAATAAGGCATCACATACGCAAATATCCCAACATCAATAATAATCCAGATTATTACATTCAATAAGTAGCCCTTATAATCACGCAAAAAAATAATCAAGTCACGCTTTAAGAGCCAATAAATCAACGACAATTCTTCTTTTTTAAGCGTCTTCATTTTTAATCCTGCTTAACTTCTTCATTCATCAACTTAACAAAAACTTCTTCGAGCGTTTTACGATCATGAAGTTTTTTTAGTTCCGTTGGAGTTTCAATTAATTTAATACGCCCATGATCAAGCAAACAGACGCGATCGGCCAAAACTTCCGCTTCATCTAAATAATGGGTAGTTAAAATAATCGTTGCGCCCTTTTCTTTGAGCTGTTTAACCAGTTCCCATATTTGCCTTCTAATATGTGGATCAAGTCCCACCGTTGGTTCATCAAGAATGATTAATTGAGGATGATGAATCAAGGTACGTGCAAGCATAAGTCGTTGTTTATAACCACCAGATAAAATTGCCGGAAATTGATCAGCGTAATCGCCCAAATTAAATTGCTCAATAACTTCTGCAACACGTCGCTTTATTTCTGCTTTATCTAATCCATAAAAATGACCAGAAAATGTAAGTTGCTCCTTAATGGTAAGCTTTTTATTCACATTAGGCCGCTGTGGACAATAACCGAGTAATTTACGATAACGAAGTAAATCATTGTAAATTGAAATATCATTCAAAAGAATATCACCAGCTGTCGCTGGATTAAGTGTCGCTAAAATAGATGACAGCGTCGTCTTCCCGGCACCATTTGCACCAAGCAAACCAAAGATTTCTCCTTTGTATAAATCAAATGAAACACCTTTTAATGCTTCAATTGTTTTATTTTTTGCATGAAAAACTTTTTTTATATTTTTTACCTGAAGGAAGATCGACTTCATTTACGATTCCTAAAACAAAGATTAATGATAAAACTCAGATTATTAAAATAGCATGATTGAAAACAATAAATATCTTCAACAAAACCTTTTGCGAATAGTCAGAAACAACAAATATTCACTAACATGCGGTTCCCGTTCGGGGAGAATAATAACTTCTTGTATCTATTATAATCGCAATCAGCCACTAAGACAAACTAAAGAATTTACCCGAAATAAAAATCTACTGATTATCAACAACACGCTGATTATTATCTAACTGTGCAGATTTATCAGGCATTATTAATGACGATTCTTTCAACGCTTCACTTGACCCAGCCAAAGCCCCCTGCGCCAACTGTTGGTAATAATATGATTGCAGCGCTAATTCTTGCGGCTTTAAGAAGACAAAGTCTTTATCTTTATCTTGAATCGAAAGATCTAAGATGCCTGTTGCATATTCCAAAGGTTTAAAACGGTGCGTAACAATTAATACCAATGAATTTTCCGCCAACTCACGCATCATCTCAACAACAACCTTTTCACTCGCTTCATCAAGATGACTTGTTGGCTCATCAATCAAAATAAGACGCGGACGATAGTAAGAAGCCCTTAAATAAAGCGCTGCAAAATTTAGACGCTGTCTTTGTCCGGTTGATAAACTCAAGCCACCTTCACTTAACGGCGTATCAAGGCCGCGACGTCGATTAAAAAGTTCCCACAAACCGAGTCGTTCAAGAATTCGAATAAGGTCCTGCTTAGAATAGATTTGCTTAGCGGGCAATCCGAAGGTTAAATTATATTTAACTGAACCACGCATGGTTGAATTACTCTGATGTTGAATGGCAATATATTTTCGCCGCTGCTCATCATTCATTTCGTAAATATTTTTTCCATTAATCAAGACAGTTCCACCCTGCGGCTTCAACTGTCCCCCTAAAATAGATAATAAGGTCGATTTTCCTTGACCAGAAAAGCCGATGATACCATAAAGCTTACTTTCTCCACATATGGGAACTTTTAAGACTAATGATTGTTTATTAAACAAGGGAACCCGTCCACTGTGCTTAAATTTCAATTGCTGGGCAACAAAAGAAATTTCCGCCTGTTCCGAAATAGGTTCTTCCACCGTCTTCTCAAAAACAGGAAACGTCTGTTTTCCGTACGAACCCATAAATGCAAAAAGATCGCGCACGCGCTCAAGTTGATCTTTAAATTGATAAACAAACTGTCCAACTTTTAATAATTGATACGTCCCACCAAAAAAAGTCACGATTAAAGCGATCCCTTTCGTATGTGTAACTGCACCACTCTTCATGAGCATAATGACATAAACGCCCACAATGGCAAAAACAACGCTATACGAAATTTTTGTAAAAAAAGTAATAATGTCGTAACAACGCCACGATGTTCCTTCAACATACAAACGTTTCTGATTAACTTTTTTAAGATAATCATTCACTTCACTGCTGGTAAATGTAGAACGGATCAGAGAAATTTGAGAAAAACTCTCAGTACCAGCCGTCTTTACTTTATCGTCAGTATAGATGCAAATAGGCATCAAGATTTTTGCACTTATAAAAAAGACCAAACTGAAACCGATGCCAAACAATGCAAGCAATGCCAATGACAACAAACCTAATTTTAAATCGATTGCCAATAAGGAAACGACAACCGTAATACAACCAATCAGCACGGATAATAATTCATACGTTCCACCGCGAAGAAGCTCACGATATCCTTCAGCTCCACGATAAATTTTAGCAATAATCTTACCCTTGATACCATCAGCGTGATAAATAGGGTCAATCTTCAGTAAGTGTTGCGTTGCATAATAATGAATGCTCTGTACTGATTGAACATAATTTTTTGTCGAACAATAATTCGATATGAATTCTAAGAACAAAATAAAAGCCCATAAAACCAAGAAATAAGTAAAATAATTATAATGAGCACCATCCAGCATCCATTCAAGCACCAATGCCGGAACGGTCATAAAAATATTATTAAGACTTTCAGTAAACAAGGTAATAAGAAGCAGCCACTTTTGTTTATAAATCAGGTGCCACCAGGGCTTTTTAAAATCAATCTCAATAAGCCTTGTCTTTTTCTTCATATTAAATAATCGGTAAACAAAGCCATAAAACCGTTTATCTACTTTCTGTTTTTCAGACACGGTATAAGTCCATTCGGCCAATAAATTTAATTTTTAAAAATATCTTGATTAAAGAATAGAAAAGGAAACAAAACGAATCTTGCCCCAAACACCCCCCATAAACTAGTGGATCTTTATCTTCAGTTTCCATAAAAACCTCCTACGTATAATCATACCACAAAATCAACAATGTCAATAGTTTTTTAAACAAATATTTTCAAAAAGAAAAATATTAAACCGATCTATTTTTTTTAAAAAACTCTCAACACAAACATTATTAATATAAACAAAAATTACTTTTTTCAAAGAAGAATTTGCATCAAAACAAATCTCAAGTCAAATAATAGATTGGATTGACCTGTTTACCATTCTGATGAACTTCAAAATGAAGATGAGAAGCATCTGTTCCATTTCCTCGCACGTTGCCAGTAGCCCCAACAGTACCTATAACTTGTCCGCGCTTAATCAACTGTCCCTGATGCACTTTGATGCGATCAAGATGCGCATATCGCGTTCGGTAACTTTTGTCATGAAGAATAAGAATTGTTTTACCATACCCATTACCACTACCAACCTCAATAACTTTTCCATTTGCCGCCGCCTTAATCGGCGTACCTGTTAATGCTGCCAAATCGATACCAAAATGGAAACTCCATTTACCATTATCCATTTTACGTCTTCCGAAAAACGAACTCATCCAAAACTTATCTTTATCCAACGGCCACGCCAAAAAGTGTGGCTGTTTTTGCAAAGCGATCTGTCTTTTGCGTCTCACTGGTTTTGGTTTTTGAACTGAAATCGTTTTACTAAAGGAACGATACAACTCTTCTAAATCTTCTACATCAATACTTGTATCTTTTTGTTTTAAATAGGTAAGAAGCGCTTGCCGCAACTGTTCTTTCTGCTTATCGGGAACTGAAAGTGGCTCCCCATTAATCAACGTATCGGCAATCACCTGCTTAAGCACCGCAATATGTTCTTCATATTTACTCTTTGCTTCCTGCAAAGTTTGAACTTGTTCGTTAAAAAAACGATACTGCCAAAAAAGTATCCCCGCAATACCCAACGTACAAAAAGAACAAATTAACCAAATATGCTTTGTCATGGTACTGGCAGCCATCCTTTAATCTTTTCCGCTTTCACACACACCCATTTTCCATGCTGCTTTTCAATAAAACAGATCATCTTCGGCGGCAATTCACCCACGGCATGATACTGCTTACTTGGACCAGCATACAGTGACACCTGCTTCGCCACTGTTATCCAGCAGAGCGAATGCGCATAATAATACCATGCTAACATCAAACCAGCAATAACCGTTAACAAGGAGGTAATTATCATGATTAGCCAACGCTTAAGGAAAAATGCAAAGGCAACAAACCACAAGAAAATAATCAATAATATCTGCCATATAAAAAGAGGAAAAACATTCATAATCTGACAATGTAACGCTATCATAATTGAACCTTTAACGTTTCAATCCATCTTTTAGTATCTTGGAAAAGTTTATCAAATGCATCATCTTTTTTTTCAAACGCCATCTGCTCAAGAAACTTAATATAATCTTGCCATCGAAGAAGATCATTGCCAATAAAGGGGGCCACAACGATACCTAGTGCCTTTTCTCGTTGCGGGATGTTCAACCGCTCAACAAATAATTCAGTCCATGCATCATAAATTAACTGTGCATTTTTGTTTTTATACGCTAAAAATATTGCACGATTAAAATTACGATACACGTTGACTTTTTCAATAAATGGACGATACAAAAAAATAATATAAGAAAAAATCATCATTAATAATGGAAGCAATGATAAAATCACCAACCACCCAAAAGAAATTACCGGCCAAATAAATGGCTCTTTCTGAACAGGCTTATTTTCAACAACAGGTTTAAATTCAGAAGGCTTATAACTACTTTTTATAACTGAAAGAGTAAGAGGTTTCGCTTTCAGCGTGCGATAGATTTTTTGTTCGGTATCAAAAAAAGAGATCACTTGTTCCGGAATTCGCATTTTTCCAGGATTTAAAACTTGTAAAACCCATTCTTTTTTCACATGCCAAAAACCTACCTGTTGCGCGTGAGGAACGATTGTTTTTTTGGAATCATACGAACGAATCCCTTCAGGCAACCGCAGATGATCATAGAAGACCTGATAAAAATCACCATTGCCAATCAAATCCATGGTCAGCACTACACCTTTTCCCTGTTCAATCTTTTCTTTGTCTAAGGTAACTGAAAATTCTTTAACAACCCCCACCGTATCAACTCTTTTATCCGTTTTAGGCAATGGTAAAATATGCAATGATACTGGCTTTGAACGAATATGAAATTTTTCAATCTCAGAACCAAAAAATGAACGAAACCGACCAAAGAAACTGCTCCCTTCATCCTCTTTCTCCCGCTCCGCCAATGCGCTTATGCTGGGTACCAATAAATCTCCACTTTGCTGCGGATAAAGGGCATAACGATACACAATTGAATGCCATACATGGCCATCATATTCAAATTCATCTTGTTCCGGTTGTTGAAGTTCGCGAAGAGTAAATAATGGCATCACAAATGGTTCTAAAGTAAAACGTAAAACAGAACGCCTAAAGCAGAGTCGAATCGTTAATATTATCTGCTCCCCTTGATAAACATCAGTTTTATTCAGCGAAGCGTGCACAAATGGATCTTCTATTATTTCTTCTTTTTCAGTTTTATCACCTTTAACAACTTTGAAGGAAAGTGCATTAGACTGAATCAACTGATTACTCTTTTCATAGTAAGCGGGACCAATCGCATAGGTTCCCAATTGATCAACCCTTCCTCTATAAATATATTTTTTTTGAACAGTCTGTTTTCCATTTATAATGGAAATATTGGTTGTCACTGGGTAACGTTCACATGTTGCAAGCTTATCAAGATGTTCAATACGTGGTTCTCCGATATCTTGGTCTGTGTCAAATATCGTGACGGTAATTAAAAAGGGAACCCCCTGTTTTACTTTTTTAAGCGCAACTCCTTCAATATCAGTAATTTTCAATGAAAGATCGATTGCATGAAGTGAAAAAGAAATTATAAAAATCAAAAACCAGTTACCACGCATAATCAGCTCCTGCTTCTTTCTGTTGACCAGCTAATGCCCTCATATAAAGCTGTTGTCCTTGTTTTTCCAATTCGCCTGCCTGTTGTAAAATCGCTTGCATCTGCTCTGGAAGTGGTTGCGGTTGTGGCGACTGATTTTCTTTTTGTTTTTCAGCGTTTTGCTGATCGGGTTGTTTTTGTTCTTCTTGCTTTTGCTCTTTTTCTTTTTGATCCTGTTGATCTTGTTGATCATGCTCTTTATTGCGATCTTGTTGATCAGATTGTTGTTGGTCTGATTTATTTTGCTCATCTTGTTTATTTTGCTGATCTTGTTGCTCTTTTTGATCCTGATTTTGTTCTTTATTTTGATCTTTATTTTTCTGCTGCTCTTTCTGTTCTTGTTTTTTTTGCTCTAATAATTTCTTTAAAATTTCAATGTTTTTCTTTGCACGTTCATGTTGTTGATTAACTTTTACGACATTTTCAAAAGATACAAGAGCTTCTTTATATTTTTTTTGTTGCGCCTGTGCACATCCATAATTAAAATAAATCTCTTCCGCTTCTTGCGTAGAATTATCCACACGCAACGATAATTGTCCATAATATTTTTCAGCATCATCAAAATTGTTTTTACTGTACAAACAATCAGCAAGCCCCCGAACCACTTGTCTATCAAATGGATCATCAACTAATAATTCCTCATAACATTTATATGCCTGATCATAACGTTGAGCATAGTAAGCTGATGAAGCAGATGCACACTTTAAGGACCGCAACCAATTTTGGGTATAAATACTATGAAAAAAAAACAGAGAAATAAGAGAAAAAATTCTTTTGATCATAATAACCACTCAATTAAAAAACAGATAAAACTGATCAACAAAAACCACGGATACTGCTCTTGCAATGATGCAAAAGCACGCTCACCTTGACGCTCTTTTTCAAATTGTTCAATTTTATGCACAATCTCACGCATATCTACCTGATTATTTTGTACAAAAATAACGGCGCCACCCGTTTCCTGCGTTAATGAACGCAGCCCCTCTTGATGTAATTGCGAAATCACTACCTGATCTTTTTTATCTTTAACATAACCTGCTCTTTTTCCCTGTTCATCATAAAGAGGAATCGGCCCCCCTTCACACGTACCAATACCAATAACCAAAATTGTAAGACCAACCTCTTTGGCCTGTTTTTTCAAGGCCTCCAATGACTTTGAGAAATCTTCACCATCAGTCACCAAAACTAAAAGTCGACTTTTTTTATCAGGTGTTCGTTTACATTGCTCAATTGTTAATTGTACTGGTTGATCAAGTAATGTTGTGCCTGCTCCAATGGTTGTATGATCAATCTGATCCAAAAAAAGCTGTATTAGTTCTTTATCTTGTGTTAACGGACAATAAACGCGCGCCTTTTCAGAAAAAATTATCAGGCCAACACGATCAGTTGCCAGTTGATTGATTAAACTTTTTAATGCTTGCTTAGCACAACTTAATCGATCAGGAGTAACATCTTGTGTCAACATACTTCGCGATACATCAAGTGCAATAAAAAGATCGCGTCCTTCTTGTTCAACAACCTCTTCGACAACCCCCCACTTAGGATGCAATAACGCAAGAAATAAAAAGAGAATAGCTATTGATGACAAAGAGGCTTTTACAACATTGCGCATCGCACTAAAATGGCGCAATAAACTTCCATGTTTATTCAAAAGTATCGCGAGCTTATTGCGTGATAAATATTTCCACCAAACTAACGCAATTAAAAAGACTGCTAAAAAAAGCATCCATAGATTATGCAAATTCCCCCAACTCACCACAATCATAATGTCTTCCAAACAAAAATTGACAATAAAAGTTCAACCACAACAAGTAAAATAATAAGCCATAAAAAAGGAACGAAAATGTCATAATAGCGCGTATATAAGTTGATAGGCATCGTGCGTTTTTCCAGTTGATCAATCGCTTGATAAATTGCACGCATCTCTTTTGCATTACGTGCACGATAAAAGGCACCACCAGTCTGTTCAGCAATATAACGCAATAATTGTTCATTCAATTGCGCCCCTTCAGACATTAACATACCATGCGGCCCCGGCGAATAACCACCTTGCTCACTTCCAATACCAATCGTATAAATCTTTACTTTCAGCTCTTGTGCAATAGATAATGGCACATGCATTGGAGCATCATACATACTCGGCTGTCCGTCGGTTAAAACAATCATAATCTTGCTTGGAGAATCAGTATTTTTTAATCGATTTAATGCGGTTAACATGCCATGTGCCAACAATGTACTTCGTTCATCAACCATCGTTCCCAAATTAAGTTTATCTACAATCTCACGCAAAATAGCTTTATCATGCGTCAACGGACAAGCTGAAAGAGCACCATTACCAAAAACAACTAACCCAATTGCATCAGTCTCACGCTGCTCAATAAAAAGAAGCGCTTCTTTTTTTGCAATCTCAATACGAGAACGGCGATCTTGCAAGTCATCAAAACAGATCATACTCCCAGAAACATCTAATACTAGCATAATGTCGATACCTTCCACATTGATCCGACTCCTGCGATCAGGAAGCTGTGGCTTTGTTATTAAAAAAATAAGAATACCTAAAATGATAAGACGCACTAAAAAGAAAATAGTTTTGAAATAGGGAACAGATTGAGCACCTGAACGAGCAATAAATGAAGCTAATGAATAACGATATACAACTGATTTTTTAAAAAAAAGATTATAAACAACAACAGAACCCATAATGGGCACTAAAACATATAAAAATTGATAATAGGCTAATCGAATCATTTCCAAAATCTCTTTAATTTATGGTTTATGATACCAAAAAATTTCATCGTTGAGGAGCTTCAGTTTTTGCCGATAGAACCATCTGCACCTCAAAATTTATCTAAAATAATAGATGAGTATAATACCCAAAGTTTTAAAGAATATAAAAAAAAACCATTTTAATTGCCTAAAGATATGAATCAGGATATACTTAAGATGTGTAATTTTAAATAGAAAGGGCTTAACCAGATCAAAAATTTTAATTAACGTGTTGTTGTTATTTGTTTTTATTTTTATGAGTTTCTTTGAATGAATATTTATGTAGGAAATCTTCCTCGCACAGCGACGGAAGAAACATTAAGAGAGTTATTTGAAAAATACGGTGCAGTTGAATCAATCCGCATTATGTTGGATAAATTCACTAACGAACCTCGTGGCTTTGCATTTGTCACTATGGAAAGTGCAGAAGATGCAGCCAAAGCTATTGAAGCCCTCAACAATTACACACTTGAAGGCCGCACATTAAGAATGAGCGAAGCCCGTCCACCACAAGAACGTCGTCCAGGCGCCCCACGTGGCGGTGGATTTGGCGGCACTCGTGGCCCACGTCGCGAAGGCGGCTTTGGTGGTAACCGCGGTGGATTTGGCGGCGGCGGAAACAGAAATCGCTTCTAAATTCTTACTTTACTTAGACATAAAAAACCCCGAATTTGATTCGGGGTTTTTCATTTTTATCCACTTTAACAGATCTATATTTTCACGTGAAATACAAGTGGTTGTCTTTTTACGGTATCATTCTCTTTAATCAATTGTGTAAGAGATAACTCAAATGGCGAATGAAAAGACTTTTTTGGAACAAATATCAATCGCGTTTTTATTTCGCCAGAACGAACATTTAGTGTCTTTAACATGTATCGATCCAAATAAGAACGAAATTGTGCATTATAATCAGTTGCACGCAGCGCGCCTGCAATCCCACCAATAAAACCTCCGATCGCACCAAGCGAAAGAAGTCCTCGTGCCGATGATACAATATAACCACATGCATAAGCAGGACCGGTTACTTCCAGCAGCAAACTTGAACAAAAAGATATTAAAAAACCAATAAAGAAATTGATAGAAACTTTTTGCTTTGCATAAAAACCTTTCCACTTTCAAAAAGCTTCCTTACCACCATCTATAAAGGTATAATACGGTAAATTATAACAAAACAGATCAAAAAATTAAAGCTCAACATTAAATTCAGATCATTCTGACCATTAACCACAATCTAAAACTGTAATATAACCCAAAAGAAAAACCCAGAAAAAAAACTATCATCTTAAACTAATGTATGATAATGGCCGCACCCGCCGATCTGTCCTAAAAGGAGTAATGGACATTTTTGAATAAAATTTTTAGAGACTGTCCCTAACTACTTAAATTCCCCATATCCCTTCTTATCATACATCCATTACCTTATCACAAAATTCATTATCCGTAAATTTTCACAAAATATAAATTGCAATTCTTGACAAGCGACTCGTTTTAAATTTGACTTTGAAAAAGAGACTCTTATTATAAAGAGCAGTGTTACGATAAAAAAAATTCAAGATGAATATGAAAAAATTACTAATTGTTGAATCACCAGCAAAAATTAAAACTATTTCAAAGTTTTTAGGACCAGACTTTAAAATTATGTCCACCCTTGGGCATGTCAAAGACTTACCTCAGCGCGAGTTGGGCATCGAACTTGGAACACCAATTAAAATTGATTATGTACCCTTAGTTGGCAAGAAAAAAGTTATTGATGATATTGTTAAACAAGCAAAAGTGTCTGAAGAAATTTACCTCGCTCCCGATCCTGATCGCGAAGGAGAGATTATTGCATGGCACATTGGCGAAGAAATCGCTAAAAAAGTTAAAAACAAAGATCACATTCACCGCATTACCTTTAACGAAATTACGCAACCGGCAATCGTAGAAGCACTCAAAAATCAGACTACGGTCGACATGAAAAAAGTTGCCGCACAACAGGCACGAAGAGTGCTTGATCGTTGGGTCGGTTATGAAGTCTCACCTATTTTATGGCGTAAAATACAAAAAGGTCTCTCAGCTGGCCGCGTACAATCGGTGGCACTTAAACTTATCGTCGATCGCGAAAAAGAGATCAAAGGATTCAAAACGGAAGAATATTGGACTATTGAAGGGCTCTTCTCTCATAAGAAAGAACAATTCTCTGCAACACTCACGCATATCGATAAGAAAAAAGTTGAAATAAAAAATAAAGAACAATCCGATACTATCTGTGAAAGTCTCAAGAAAGAATCTTTTTCGATATCAAGTATTGAAGATAAAGAACGTAAAAAAAATCCACTGCCACCATTTATGACCAGTAGCTTACAACAAGCAGCCTACAATCGCCTGGGGTTTCCTGTAAAAAAGACGATGCAAATTGCGCAAAAACTCTATGAAGGGGTTCAACTTGGCGATGGTACCGTCGCATTAATTACATATATGCGTACTGACTCGCTCCGACTTTCTGAAACCGCGTTAAAACAAGCGCGTTCATTTATCAAAGAAAATTTCGGCAATGATTATCTTCCCTCTAAAGCACAGGTTTATGCAAAAGGAAAAAAAGCTCAAGATGCGCACGAAGCTATCAGACCAATTGATGTAACCAAGGCCCCACAACAAATTGCACATTCATTAAGTGCTGATGAAGCTAAGTTGTACACCTTAATCTGGCAACGATTTGTAGCTTCTCAAATGATGCCGGCTGTTTATGCACAACGCAAAGTCACACTTCAAGGAGGCAAATTTATCTTTAATGTAACTGGGTCAACGCTTATTTTTGACGGTTTTCTTAAAATTTATTTTGTCGAAGATGATGAAAAAGAAGAAAAAGTAAAATTACCGGGTGATCTTAAAGAAAAAGATTCCGTTATATTAAAAAAGATCGATCCCAAACAACATTTCACACAACCACCACCACGATACACTGAAGGTTCACTCGTTAAAACATTAGAAAAAGAAGGTATCGGTCGTCCAAGTACCTATGCAACTATTTTAAGTACGATTCGCAAACGAGAATATACTGAACTTGATAAGAAAAAACATTTTGTACCGACACCTCTAGGTATTAAAGTAACTGATATGCTCGAGATTAATCTTCCTAAAATTATGAATCTGCAATTCACCGCTTTAATGGAAGAAGATCTTGATAAAATTGCTGACGGTGAAATGGATCGCGACAAATTACTTCACGAATTTTATGGCGAATTCAGCAAAGATCTCGATAAATTCCTCGGCCACAAACATAAGGTCGAAGAAACAGATATCACCTGTCCACAATGCAAAGAACACAAACTTGTTATTCGCTTTGGCAAAGCGGGTGAATTTGCCGGATGCGCCGGATTTCCAGCGTGCAAATTCACGAGCAATTTCATCCGCGAAGACGATGGCTCAATTACGCTCGTTGAAGCAGAAAAACCAAAAACAGTAGAACTTACCTGCCCTCAATGTGGCAAACAACTTGAAGAGCGCATGGGTAAATATGGAAAGTTTATTGCATGTCCCGGTTATCCGGAATGCAAATACATTCATAAAGAAAAAGCGAATTTTAAATGCCCAACGTGTAAAAAAGGTGACGTTGTTAAAAAGAGCTGGCGCGGCGGCACTTTCTGGGGCTGCGACAATTACCCAAAATGTCGATTCGCCATCTTTGGAGACATCGAAGAAACACCTTGCCCTCAATGCAACATGCCATTTTTAGTAAAAAAAACTGATAAGGATGGCACCGTTACCATTTACTGTTGGAACAAAGAATGCAACTACAAAAAATAAAGAGTCAAGCGGTAGAACTATTTGCAAATTGACATTTTTACAGATTTGGTTATACTTAAAACGATATTTTCAAGGAGGTTATTATGGTGAAAAAATCACTACTCATATTTCTTTTTTTACCAACGCTAACTCAATGCAACTTAAAAGACATGATAAACCGTATTATCACACGTTGTCGCATTCATCAAATACGCAAATTAGGAAAATTGGCACAAACGCAAGTTGGCATTCCTAAAGAATTACACTGTGAAATTGAATTTGCAGACTGCTCTTATTCTTATTATGATTCTCTTCCAACTGGTGATTTTGAAGATCTCAAAAAAAGAAAAATTGTATATCCATTGGCAAAATTATCAGATAATCCCCTTGATATACTCATTCACGAATCAACCCATAGAAAACAAGACATAGAAACCCTCGCATGGATACAAACAGAACTTATGGCGGCATTAAGAATTGATCCAATAAAAGCAGAACAACAAAAATTATTCCATGAAAAAACTTTTAAAGAACTTGTAAGAAAAAGATGGTGGAACTGTATAAGTCCGGCTATGCTCGAAGAAGGAGCAGACAAGGCAGTTTTACAAAAAGTAAATTGTTATAAATGCTTATATGAAGCTACAAAATATTATCGTGCTGATCTTCAAAAAATGTTGCACAGTGCACAAAAAGCTCATCCTTCCCTACAAACAATAGAAGATTATTATGACCGCTTTATCAAAGAATATGGCCACTTCCCACCCTCAGCATTTGCGGAAAAAACCAAAGAGCTCAAAGATCAACATGCCATCTGTTCGGCACATCGACATCAAAAAGTTTACGGATTAATGTTACCACTTATGTTAACTTATGGATCACAATAAAATTACGAAAAAAATTTTTCTCACTTAATTTAGGGAAGTTATTATGAAAAAAATAATATTATTTTCACTCATTATCTTAAAAAGTTTTAATCTTATTTCAATGGAAAAGGACCCAATAAAGTTAGGAAAATTTAGGAAACAACTTCTTGTTAAAAATCAAAAGGATTGGGGCACTTTACAAGAAGCAGTGGATATAGCTCAAGAGCTTAAATTTTCTGAAAAAAAAATAATGCATCTTCTTGAAGTAAAAAGTAAATTTATATTTAAAAACGATGGTCATAAAACGGTAGCCTTTTCCCCTTCTGGAAGTGCTTTACCCGCAGGTAGCATTTCAGTTTATTGGAAATTTTCTCCAGAATTTGCCATTTATATTCATCGTTTACAAACTCAAGAAAGTTATCGCCATCAAGGTATTGCAACAGCCTTAATGTTAACAACACTCGTAGGGATAAAAAAACAAATCGAAAAAAACGGATTGCCTCGGGATAGTTTAAAATTTGAATTATCCGCAGAATCTTATGGAGATCATGGATTAACTCAAGAACAATTAATTGCTTTTTATCAGTCATTCGGATTTGATTGTGATAGTCGTAAAATGAGCTCTCCTTCAGAAACTCCCATGAAACTCATTATTCCACTCAAATCAAAAGAAGAAGCACTAAAAGAAATTTCATGTTGGAAATGTGCACAAGAATTTGTCGAATATAATTTTAGTAATCCAGATAATGATAATGGATCATTAGACTTTGAAACAGCACAATTAATTGTAGAACAAAAGAAAAAAGAAGAATTTGTCTGCCCCTATCATGAATAAAATTTAAGCCAAAACTCGTTTTTGAGTTCTCTCTTATTTTTTATCCCTTCTTCAAAATCAAGGTTTGCTTACCACAATTAAAATTATGATGTAAAAAATTTAAGGGATGGTCTTTGCGAATTACGCTGGAAAAACGGCAGACGCATCTACTTTATCGCAAGTTCAAACGGTATAATTTTAATAATCGGTGGATATAAAAATGAACAAGAAAAAAATATCAAAAAAGCGCGAATTTTCATTAAAGAACTTACCTCAATTTGATATCACTGATAAAGTACAGGTAACTGAATTTAAACCTGACAAATTTTTTAAGGACAAAAAGAAAGTTGCCGAAGCCCTTCTTCAATGTCTCATTGAAAATGATACAGAATCCTATATGGAAATCTTAGATTCTTACCTTCGCGTTAATCGCTCACATATCGCCCATGAAGCAGACATTTCACGATCAACTGTTTCATTGGCCTTCTCAAAAAAGGGTAACCCAACATTAAAAACTATAGCAAAAATTGTACATGAATCAGTCAACAAATAAACAACAGATTATTTTTTTATGGGCACATAAGAAACTTCATAACCAATAGTATTTAAGATTTTACTTGCAGTGCGCAGGGTAATATCTTTGCGTTTGCCCGTCTTAAGTTCTTGAATAATAGTAGGAGAAACCCCAGCCTCACGTGCAAGCTCCCGCACTGTGATAAGATCTTTTTCTATGGCAGCCTGAATAAGTTCTGAAATAAGTAACGTCTGATATTCCTCTTCAATTCTTTTTTTTCTTTTTGGATCCGAAATTATTTTTTCGTATGTAGTTTTGGCCTTTTTACTCATAATAAAGCCCCTCCTCAACCCGTTTTTTATAACTTTTAAACGCTGCAATCGCCTTTTCTTTTTCACGCGCTGGAAGCTTTTGAGCTTTTTTCGTAAATGCATTAGTAAGAATTATTTTCCCACCTAAAAAGAAAAAGCATAAATATCTATTTTGACCCGCCTTAAAGGCATATATACCATCACCTTCATTTACAAACTTTGTTTTATTGAAAATTTTTCCATGATCAGCCATATATTTAAACAAAGCAATAATTTTATCCTGTTCAAGTTCAGTTGTTTGGGAAAAATAATCAAGTGGTTGGCTATAACCTCTCATATCAAAATACCATTCTAGGGTAAATCGATCGCCAACAATCGCTATGCATTCTCTCATTACGTCCCCTGAAAAACTATAATCAAACCGTAACATAATTATGTTACAAAATCAATAAGAATTCGTTTTTTGAGTTCTCTCTTATTTTTATCCCATCCTCAATCGGAATCTCATAAACTTTAATTGAATCAACAAATTCATTCACTCTGGCAAGCTTGACAAAATTTCTAATTGAATTATAATTAAATGGTATTAATAAATGGAGATTTTTATGAAAAGATTATTATTTCTCACATTAACATTTATATCTATTGGAACGGCACTTATTGGCAAATCTATTGAAAAACGTATCGAATATAATGAACCCATAAATTCGGACCACTAGCTAAGATATAATTTTGCCTCCAAAATAATAAGAGCGAGGAGGCATAAATGAGTCGCAAAAAACATAGTG
>LBRU01000014.1 GCA_000991575.1 candidate division TM6 bacterium GW2011_GWE2_36_25 | reverse complement strand
ACTATGTTTTTTGCGACTCATTTATGCCTCCTCGCTCTTATTATTTTGGAGGCAAAATTATATCTTAGCTAGTGGTCCGAATTTATGGGTTCATTATAAGTTTAAAGAAAATTATTAAAAAGATGAAGTTAATAGAGAAATTTTCAGCCTGTAGCGTTAGTGTGGCTTCTGTTGGGCGATGTGAGCATATCATGTAAAATGTGCAATCAAAATGCATATTTTACATGATATGTGTGAAAATCCCTATTGGATGGCGAATGTCAAGTAGGAAAGGAAGGTTTTTCACGTGCTTCTTCATCGCTGATAAATTCATCATGTTCTTTAAGATGTTGTAATTCTATATCGAGAATTTCTTTGTCTATTTTACGTGGCAGATGTTGAGCTCCTTTGTATAAATATCCTTTGAATGGAATGCCACGTTTTTTCATTTCTTCTTCAACTGATTCCAAGTAGTTGAGGCGATCATCAAAAAAAATAACATTGCTTGGTTTCCAATTAACGCGATCTAAAAATGCACCAAGTATTTCACCTTTGCTAAAAGCATCAGTTAAAAGAATTCCTTTATAGAACATTGGGTGCCGATTGGCTTTTGAAGTAAGATGTTCAAATATTATTTCTTGGTCACCAAAACTTGGACTGAAATCGATTCCCTCTTTCTTTAAATCTTCATATCGCCATTGTGGTAGTGAAGGAATAATACCACCTCCAAAAGCACCGGTGTCACAATAAGTGAGTGCAATTGTTTTAATTTTTCGATTTTCTAAATTTTGAATGATATCGATAATGGAGGGTTCAATAACGATGTTTTTAAAATCACGGACGCGTTGAGCAGCTTTTTCAGTAAAAGCTTTACCTCTTTTGGATGAGAAAAACCAACTTTGAAATGGAACATCTGCAGGGGATAATAATGTTTCATCAATATCAAAAATTATGAGTGATTGAGGATCGACAGTTGCAAGAATAGTTTGTGCTTCTTTAAAAGAATCGATTTCTTGAATATCGGATTTTTTGAAACATCCACCGAAGATGAAAGTTAAAATAAGAATTAAAATAAGCTTAAATTTCATGTATTTTTCCTTGAAATACCCAAAAGGTTTTGTTAGCGAATGTGAAGGCTAAAGCCCATCGCATTAAGAAGAGTTGCTAAAGAATTTAATTCTGGATTACCTTTTTTTGATAATATACGATATAAACTTTCTCTTCTTACACTTGCGCGTTTAGCTAAATCACTTATAGATCCCTATGCTTCAGCTACGTTTCGGAGTGCATTAAGGAAAAGTGCTTTTGATTCTTTATCACCTTTTAATCCTTCGTCTATGGCAGCATTTAAGTATGCAACGGCATAATCACGGTCCTTAAGGCGCTCAATTAATGTTTTTTGATAATCAATATAACGACCTGTCACTCTCACCCTTTTTTGTTACTTAAAATAAGTTTAACATGAATGTAGCTTAAAAGTAACAGTTTTTAATTGTCGCAATCAAGCGTTTCCTTATTTACTCCACATTAGTTGGTGACAAGTTCCATGCTTGTCCATGTTTTTTTATCGATATTTAAAGGTGATTTGTCACTTTCAGTAAAACCTAATTTTTTATAAAATTCAATTGCTGGAATATTTGCACGACTTACGACGAGATTTGCTTTATGAATGTCTGGGCGCAATTTAAAGATACTTTTTGTAAGTTCTCTTCCAATGCTTTTTCCTTTGAAGGTCGGCAGTATAGCTAAATTTCTGATAAAGGCTGAATCATCTTTAATTTCAAAAGAAAGATAACCGACTGGTTTATGGTGATAAAGGGCATGTAAAAAATAACTATCAGGTTTGTGCGCTTCAAATTCTTTTTTTTCATAATCTTCAAAAGCGAATTCCAAGAATTTTTCGAGCGTTTCAAAATATTCCAGTGCTTGTTTCATGACGTCTGGATATTCGCGATAAAGTTCAGTAAATGCATCAATGAAAACTTTTTTGTCGTTATTTAAATCTTTTTTTATCGGTTCAATCTCAATAACTTTTCCGTCATTTGTTTTAAATATTTCCAGAAGTGATGGATTACGTTTTTTATAAGCATCTTTATCGCTGAGGAATTCATCATGGTCTTTAAGATGTTGCAGTTGTATTTCAAGAATTTCCTCATCGATTTCATGAGGCAGATGTTGAGCACCTTTGTAGAGATATCCTTGAAATGGAATATTTCGTTTTTTCATCTCTTTTTTAACTGATTTAAGGTGTTCTAGTGTATCATCGAAAAAGATAGTATCATGTGGTTTCCAGTTAAGTGTGTCGAGAAAGGTGCCAAGAACATCTCCTTTTGCAAATAATTCGGTGAGTAATATGCCTTTGTAAAAAACCGGATGACGACCTTTTTTTGAAGTAAACTGGGGGAGACTTACATTTTGTGGTGCGAGATTTCGGCTGAAATCTATGCCTATTTCTTTTAATTTTTCATAACGCCATTGTGGAAGTGAGGAAATGAGGCCCATGCCGCCTGTCTTGTAATATGTAAGTGCAATAACTTTAATTCCGCGATTTTGTAATTGTTTAACAAGATCAACCGTAATCGATTCTATTGGTTGATCGGTAAATGCTAACTTTCGTTTGCTTCGGATTAATTTACCGTATTCTTTGGGGTTTTCTTGTGAATCAATGTGCTCGTTTGTCTCGTGTACAAACTGTTTTCCTATGTCAGTATCGAAAAACCAGTGTTGTAAAAAGACATTTGCAGGAACAGTAAGCGTTCTATCAATATCAAAAATAACGAGAGTATTTTTGTCAGCTTTATCTAATGTAGTTTGTGCTTCTTTAAAAGAATCGATTTCTTGAATATCGGATTTTTTGAAACATCCACCGAAGATGAAAGTTAAAATAAGAATTAAAATGTATTTAAACTTCTGCATATTTTTCCTTAAAGCCTTTTATGAGAGTGCTTCATATTCTTGCCAATTATAATAATCAAAGTGAAACCATTCTTCATCCATCGGTATGAAATTGTGTTTCATCATGAGTGTTTTTAAAAGAAGGGAATTCTTTTTTTGTGTATCTGTTATTTCAACTTCTGGATAATCTTTCCCATCATCATAGACATACGGTGGCATATCAATTTCTTCGTCAGATTTTAAGTCAATTATCGTGACATCTACTGCTAAGCCTAACGTATGTCGTCCTTGGTTTGGATTGCTTGGTGTGAAATTAATAAAATCCCAAATTATTTTTTGAGCCCATAATGGTCGAAATGCTTCAAGAACTTTCAAGCCATAGCCCATGGTTGCAAGCTCTTTTTGCACTTCACTTAATGCGTATGCTGCTGGTTTATGTAGATAACATTCGATGCCATCTGGATAAAGAATTAATCCTAAAGGGTTATTTCCTGTCGCCCAAATGAGATCGATTTTAATGTGCGGATTGATTGAAGATATTTGTACTAAATCAGCTTTTTTTGCTGCAATTATTTGTAGAAATAAAATGCTCAAAAACACAAATTTTTTCATAAGTTTCCTTATTATATTTATACACAATCTAAGCGTTTTATGAGTCGATATGAACCATATATGCCAATGATAATATTAAATATCCACAAGATGCTGATACTTATCCAAAATGGTAAGTAACCGGTTTGGCCTAAAAATACAACACGCATTGATTCCATTGCGTATAAAAGTGGATTAAGGAGTGATGCATATGCAATTACCGGCGCAATATTGAGGAGCGTGTGCCAGGTAAATTGTGAACCACCAAAGAACCAGATGGGAAACAGAAAGCGAATTGAAATATTATCAATTGATTTCATGTTTTGTACCATACTTGTCATAAAAATACTGAGTGCTGCGCCAAAGAAACTTGATGAAATCATTGCTACCATAAAAGGAATGATGCGTATTTGTGATAAATCAAATGATGACCATAAGATTATTTTGATGAGCAGTACAATATAAAGTGCTGGCATTAATGATCTGATAGTGTAAAATATGATCTGTTTGAGAAAGAACCATTGTTTCAATAGCGGTAATGAAAGATAATATTGTGTGACGTTATTACCTTCAATATCAGCGACAAATTGCACCGATACGCCCCAACAATCCCAAAATATACAACTGACAATCGTTCCCGTTGCAAAGAAAACACCAAATGTTTTTGCCATGCCGATATGGGGCCAGATGTAATTTGCGATTAATACGGTGCAAACCACAAAACAGGTTTTATTAATAATATCATCAATAAAGGTAAATCTAAAAAATTTAAAAAGATCGACTTTAAGCAGCTGAAACATGGTTTTTATGGTGTTAGAATACGTTTTCATAAGATTTCCTTTTAGCATGATTCTTCTTTTATTAATTGAATGAAGACATCTTCTAGTGATGATTTTTTATAAGCTGATTTTAATCCTGCTGGTGTATCAATCAAACGTATTCTTCCTTTTTCTAATACGCAAACGCGATCAGAGAGATATTCTGCTTCATCCAAATAATGTGTTGTTAATACAACTGAAACATCTTGTGCTTTCAATTCATTAATAATAGTCCATAATTGATGGCGAATATGAGGATCCAAACCAACGGTCGGTTCATCCAAAATAAGAAGCTTTGGATCATGCATTAATGCTCGTGCAAGAAGAACGCGACGTGCGTAACCACCTGAAAGAGTGGCAGGGACTGCATGCGCATATTGTCCTAATTCATAAACATCAAAGAAATATTCAATTTTCTGTTTGATGTGTGCTGGCGCAAGTCCCATATACAAACCTGCATAACGAAGATTTTGTTCGACAGTTAAATCGTTATCCAAATTGATTTTTTGCGGGCAATAGCCAATCGATTTTCTGTAGGTACAAATATCGGTATAAATTGAGTGTCCTTCAAAAAGAAGGGTGCCTTCAGTCGGTGGATGAATAGAAGCAATCAATGAGGAAAGAGTTGTTTTGCCGGCGCCATTGGCACCGAGTAATGCAATAATTTCGCCGTGATTGATAGAAAATGTAATGTTATCAAGGATCGTTTTTTTTGAATTTTTTGATCCAACAACTTTGCTGATATTTTCAGCAACCAATAAGTAAGAATTCATAAGAAATACCCCGAAAAGGATTTCGTTTAATTTTATTTAACGTTTATTTAATAAGTTCGGGGTAACGGAATAACCAGAACCCCTGTCAATTGCAGACGACGGCAAATATGATAATTGACATGAAACTCCTTCAAATTATAAGAGTTATTATTCTGTTATTCTTATACTATAGTTTTTTATTCTTTTTGTCAAAATTTTTTTGAAAGTATCTCTTAAAAGGCTGTATTCGCTTACGCTCTTCCTGATTTTATCGAGGATAGAGCGCTCGTATGGTTCGACATGCTCACCACGAGCGCAAGAGGAGATTTGGTTGAAAACAATAATTTTCCTATAAGTTCTAAAATAGGAAAATTGCTTCGATTTACTCAGCACTAAAGGCTGCGCTCATTTCTCGCTTGCGCTCGTCCTGATGCTTCATCTGCGTTCAACTAAAGGCTGCGCTCATTTCTCGCTTGCGCTCGTCCTGATGCTTCATCTGCGTTCAGCACTAAAGGCTGCGCTCATTTCTCGCTTGCGCTCGTCCTGAGCTTGTCGAAGGATACGAGCGTAAGAAAAAGTTTTACTGAAAATAACAAATGTGGATAAGCTCTAGGGCTTGTTGAGTTTTGTAACACAAGATTATTTTAAAAGGCCGTTCGTCCAGAGCGAACCCTGAGTGAATAAATGAATCGAAGGGTGAGTCGAAGGATAATTCTATGCAATTCTTCGACTCGGATTTCGGCTCTCTTTGTTCGCTCAATCACTCGCTCAGAACGAACGGATGATTAATTATCAATCTTTGTTTTTTATAACGTTTTTAAAAACTTAATGGGCCCTAAATAATAACTTTCCTTTGAGTATCAGCTTCTTCATCTGAAAGCCAAACGTGATGTTTTATAAAGTAGTCAACCTGATAAAAAGCGCGCTGATAATTCCAGGTCTTGAATAATTTTTGTGCTCCAATGCATTGATATCCTGAAAAAGGAATGTCTCTTTTTGCACATTCTTTTGCGACCGAATTGAGCATTTTTACGCTGTCGTCAAAAAAGATAATGCGTGGTGGCTGAAGATTATAACGATCAAGGAAAGCTCCTAATGTTGCGCCCTTGTCGGTGAAGTTGGTGCACAAAATTCCTTTATATAAACAAGGATAAGACCCATGTTTTTTTGATAAATTTTTAAAAGAGCAATCGGGAAATTGATCATCGAGATTTATGCCAAAATCATTTAGCATAGTACTGCGCCATTCAGGCATGCTGTTAATAGAGCCATAAGAGCCACTTCTCATTAAGGTGAGGCCAATTACATTATAATCTTTTTGACGGAGTGTCTGGATATAACGTACAATATGGGGGTCAAAGACGAAAAAATTCGATTGTTGTACGATGGCGCTTGTCAGTTGATAATATTTAAAAGTGGACAGCGGGTGTTTGAGAAAAGCTAAAACTTTAAAGAGTGGCGGGGCAAATCGTATGGCATCAGTTACGGTAATCAAGGTATCATCGACATCAAAAAGAAATAAGGTACCTTTTTCTGCTGAAACAAAAATATCTTTTATATCATGATAATATTCAAGAGATTGAAAATTATATTGTTGGTTTTTTTGAAATAACCAACTTTGTGAGACAAAGATAAATCCGATAAAGGTGAAAAGAAAAATAAGTTTTTTATAATGCATATCTACTATTCTAACAAAAATGAGGATATAAGAAAATTTTATTCTTCCTTGAGGAATAATTTATTTGTTGTTAATAAAACGACCGAGAAGGTCAGCGATGGATTACTAAAAAATGAATCAGCTTTCTGAATTATAAATCGATTTCATTTTCATTCATTTTACGTATAATATATTCACGCGTAGAGCCTTTTTCTACTTCAATATGTGGATGACATCTTCTCGTTTTGTCCATCTTTTCTAGAATTTTTTGAGCTTTATTTTGGATCAGATATTTATCGGATTCTGTTAGCCTTGTTTTTACCGCTTGTTGAGCACACGTATAACAATCAGGAAGACTTTCCGTATCAGCTTCCTCCTCGAAGTGACGATATTTTAAACGATTAATTATTTCGACCGTACCCCGCTTAAGATATTGATTAATATGATACACTTCGTGACGAATCGTATGTACCATTATTCCGAGACTCCCACCTAAGATTTTTGCGTTTAAAAAGATTGTTGAAAGAAAAAATGGTTTTTCAGCAGTTTTGTCAATAAGTGTTGGTGCATCACTGGGACTCGATTCACTAGAAAGAACTTTTCCAGCTATCAATTTCGTCGCATTTTTTTCTTCTCCAAAATCATCACAGAGAATTACAGCTAAATAATAAGGTTTTGTGGCTTTTGGTATTTCAAAATCTTTAATAGCTTTTGTTGTCAGCCGAAGGATAAAAGGTGGCAGATCAAATGTTGGATTTGAACAGCCAATATTTACTCCCACAATTTTTTCTAAATTTTCAACAAATTTTTTTCCTTTTTTTTCATCAATGTATTCAGGTTTGTTAAGAAGGCGAATGCCTGCTGGAAGAGTGAATTTTTCGAGATAAAAGCGTGTTATTGGCGGTGCGACAGTTAAAGGTGTTTCAAAACAACTTAAAAATTTTTCATTAGGCAGCGGTGTAAGAAGGGGATCTTTATGATAAGCTTGTAATGCACACTCCCTTCCATCGAATGAAGAACAGTTTTCGAAGGTTTCTGATGGTACTGCTTCAGCAACCGATTTTGCACATAAAGCAGCGCAAAATACAGGAAGCATGAAATAAAATTTTTTTCTTGAGAATCTTCCAGTTGTTCCTGTTGGAAATTGAATTTCAATGGGTGGTTTGCATTCTTGAGGAAGAACTTTTCTTTCTTCGCGTAGTGCTCTTTCTTTTTTTAGTAAATAGGTTGCTCGCACATATTCTTTTTTTCTTTGCTCTTTTGCTATTTTCATTTTTATTGTGCGGTCATTTTTTTTATGAGGGTGCATATAAGTTGGAAGAACTGCAATGAATAAGAAGAGTATTTTGAATAAATTTTTAATGCTCATTATGCTCCTTTTTTAATCAATTTTTTCTGATGATTTTTCGCTCTCTTCCATGCATAAAAGTGCTCCTGGAGAGAGTAATGATAGAATCAATAATATTTTTTTATTCATAATAATCTCCATATTTTCTTAAACTTTAATATCTAAAGATAATTATATACAAATAGAAAATTTTGTCAAGTTTAAAAATTGTTTAAAAGCTTGCTTAACTGGCAAAACGTCATGGTTAACCGGATATAGGATTATTAAAACGAAAGGTTTAATAGGGGCCTAAAGGCGACGCTTTTCAAGGTGTTCAACTAAATTTCCAGCACTGTCCCAACTTACCAAGTTTCCAGCCTTTCTTTTTTGATCATGTTCACCTCCATAAATGAGATAACTAGATGATGGATCAACATCGGCAATGGTACCCCATTTGGTTAAACTTTCAAAGTAACGTTGCACATATGATTCTCCAGCCTTAATTTCAACAGGAAACAATTTGATTCCTAAATCAATAAGGCAATCTACTTCTATGCGGCCATTTAAATCACGCCAGAAATAAACAGGAGGGACATGACCTTTGTTGAAAAATTGTTTTTGTATATCAGAGATAATGAGGCACTCGAATAAGGCTCCTTTAAAAGAGCTGAGTGATAGTTCTTGGAAGGATCTTATTTTGAGTAGTGAGCATGCTAAGCCGGTATCATAAAAAAATAATTTAGGCAATTTGATAATGCGTTTATTAAAATTTACATGATAGGGTGCCAATAAAAAAATAATATAACTTGCTTGTAAGACTGAGAGCCAACTTTTAACTGTTTTTTGACTAATGCCGCAGCTAACAGCCAAATCTGAAATATTTAAAAGCTGGCCAATTCTTCCGGCACAAAGTTGCATGAATCTTTGAAACGTTTCTAAGTTTTCAACGTTTACCAATTGTCGAACATCTCGCTCAATGTAAGAGTGAATATATGAAGGATAAAGTTCTGTAGGTGCGAAAAATTTTGCATAAATTTTAGGGTAACCACCTTTAAAAATGAGTTCATTTACCTTTGATGGCAAAATTTTGTTAGTTTTCAATTCTTGTATTGATAGGGGAAGTAGCGTGAGAATTCCTATTCTGCCAGCAAGAGACTGCGTTATAGCTTGATTCATTAAAAAATTTTGAGATCCTGTTAATACGAAATAACCGGGTCGATCTTTTTCATCAGCTTCAATTTGAATATAAGATAAAATTTGTGGAACATACTGGAACTCATCGATAATTATTCCGTGTTTGTTTTCATATTCTCGTAAAAATTCTTTTGGGCTTTCTGCAGCATATGATCGGATAAGGGGATCTTCAAAATTAAGATAAATATGTTTTTTGAAGACATGGCGCGCTAATGTGGTCTTGCCAGATTGACGGGGTCCAAATATGCCAACAACGGGAAATTTTGAAAATTGTTTAAGGGCTTGTGAGAGAGATCTTTTAAAAAACATCAAAACTCCTGTGCTATTTAATACCTTTATTTCCATTTTAGCACATTATTTCAGGTAAAAACAAGTTAATAAAGGGTATGATTTGTTTTTAATATTTTTTACAGGTAAAATTTCTCGAAGCTTGCTTCGTAATCATTATATTCGCTCATATCCTTCGACAAGCTCAGGATGAGCGCAGCCTTTAGTGCTGAGCAACGTCGAAGCATCAGGATGAGCGCGCTCGTGGTGACCCTTCGACTTCGCTCAGGATGTAGCAAGTCGAACCATACGAGAGTTATACCTCGTAGCTTGCTGCGAGGTTCTTATTTGAGACTTTTACGGTTAATCAATTGGCCACATTATGAGTTCTTATAAATCTTTTTCATCATTTTCGTTATATCTTCCCAGGTGTAGATGTTTCCTTGTTTGCGTATGAGATTTTCCTTGCCCGCATAGACTACATAGGATTCAACGTCTTCTTGTTTAGTTATTTCTCGCCAATCAATGAGTCCTTTGAAAAAATCATTGGAGACGGTCATGCGCGATTTTATTTCTACCGGAATAATATTTGTTAAAGACTTTTCTATAATACAATCTATTTCATGTCCTTGAGTGTCTCTCCAGAAAAAGAGTGATGGGATTTCGCCATTATTGTAATTATATTTAAAAAATTCGCTTATGATCATTGATTCAAAAATGTGTCCTCGCAAAGGGTGAATATTTAATTCATCTGCATTTTTAATGTCAAGCAAAAAACATGTTAATCCTGTGTCATAAAAGTACAATTTAGGGGCCTTAATGATCCGTTTGTTAAAATTTTTGTAATAAGGATATAAAAGCTTAATAATATAACTTGATTCAAGTATTGATAACCATGATTTAGCGGTATTAGGGCTAATGTCGCAATCTCTGGCGAGTTCCGAATAGTTCAATAAATTACCCGTGCGTGCAGCACATAACTTAAGAAAACGTTGAAAGGAAACAACATCGCTTATTTTTAAAACTTGTCGCACATCTTTTTCAATATAGGTAACAACATAATTTTTAAACCAATTTCTTGGTTCAACGGGCTGCGAATAAAGAGGGGGATAAAATCCTTTTATCAAAAGATTGTCTAATGTTGATGGCATCTGTTTAGCTTTTTGTAATTCAAAGATGGAAAAAGGTAAAAGCGTTAAAATAGCTATTCTTCCCGCAAGTGTTTGTGTTATTTTTTCATGCATCAGAAAATTTTGAGAACCAGTTAAAATAAAGAAGCCTGGACGGAATTTCTTATCGATAATGCCCTGTAAGTATGAAAATAGTTCAGGAACTTCCTGTACCTCATCAATGATTACTCCTTTTTTATTTTCATATGTTGCTAAAAAATTGCGGGGATCATCCTTTGCGGCCATTCTAAAATCAAGATCCTCAAGGCTAACATATGCATAATCGGGAAAGGTTTCTTTAACTAAGGTTGTTTTTCCTGATTGGCGTGGTCCCATAACCGCAACACTCGAAAATTGTTTAGCCAGATTTCGTAAATGGGGGGTTATTTCACGATAAATAATCATATTTTCCTTGCAAATTTGCAATACAATTGCAAATTATACAACTGTTAACCTGGCGGTCAAGGGATTTGTTGGAAATTTATAATATGGTGCAACTGGTTAGGTTTCTCCACAACAGATTCTTTTTGATGGTCCATTGTAACGTTTTAATATCTCTGAAGTGTTCTACGCAAGGATTTTTAAGTAATTGTGCGAGGATATCAATTTTATTTAGTAAGGAATTGTGACCAGTTGAAACCGCATCCCATAAATGCGACCAATAGAATGATTCAGTGATACTAAATGGTTGTCTTTCTGTCTGGCGCATTATGAGTTCATATTTTTGTGCATTTGAATAGCGTTTATTAATTTGTTCAGTTAATTGTCGTGCAAGTTCATTAATCTCACATTTGATTTCTTCACTTTCTAATATGCGTAAACATTTTACAGGATTACTGATGGCAATTTCACAAATGAGATTAAAAGTGTCATTAAATGCTTTTGTAATTCTGCATTGGTCCCCTGCATCATTAGCTTCAACAAATGCTTTCAATGGTGCTAAATAATTGATCCGCTTTAAATCAATTGAATGCTCCATGCAATTATTTTTAAAAGTGTTCGTTAATCCTGAAAATATCAAAAATAGATAAAGTGCCTTATTTTTAAAATTATTCATGAAAACCTCCTATGTTTTATCCGACTATACTTTATGTAATTATTATTCTATCTGAAATTATAATATTGTCAAGGTAGGGTTCTCATTGTTTTTATAATTTCCACTGTCTAAACCATAATTCAGCTGTTAAGAGGTGGGTCAGATCCCATAAATTATCAGCTTGTCCATGTTGAGCTTTGATGAGGTTTTTTTCAATCCAAGCAACATCAAGAATTCCATTTTTGACCAATTTCCCCTCGAGGATAATATCTCTAATTTCTTGGGCTTGAGAAGCCCATTTCTTAACAACTGTTCCTGTTGTATGGCCTTTAATTTTTCTCCAAAGGGCATCTGTTTTCTTTAAGCGGGTTATAGCATTTCTGAAGAAAATGCGGTCATAGCCATCTTTAAATGATTGATAGGTTGGAATTCGTAGCGCTAATTCAATAACTGGTTGCGAAAGGAGTGGGTAAGTAAAGATTAAAGATGTGCCAATTTGATTGCGTTCAGAATATAAGACAGCATGATGTAATGATTTTATATGAGCTGCTTTTGCTGGATACATTTGAGCAAGTTGTTTATCAAGATAAAAATTTTCTTTTTTAAATGTTTTCAAAAAATCTTGAGAGAGACAAGGAACTTCTTTTTTTTCTTTTAAGCATTTTTTTTGGTAATAACGTCCGAGAGCTTGTAGATTTTGTCCGATTATGGACAACCATGGCTTGCGATAGACACCACTTAATTGGTGTAAAGGTTTTGTGATGCCCTGTAAGCCTTGATCTAACCAATAGTCAGCTAAAGCATATTCAGGTTCAGGGGAAATAAATATATGATCTCCTCCTTGCCCAGACATGATTTCAAAACAACCATTTTGAATGAGTATATTTTCTAATTGTTGGTAACGGGTATGACCAAATAAAAATGTATTCGGTTTATTTGGTAAAAATTTTTCAGGAAGTTTATCGATTAATGAAGTTGTTTGCATGTCAATAAAAAACAGTTCAGAATTACAAGCTTTGGCTATTTCCTGTGCATATTTAATTTCATTAGAACTTTGTGTTTGACTATCCATATAATTTACGGCGATTAATTTTTTATCTTCCGGTAATATATCGCGTAAAAGAAGCATTACGCCTGATGAGTCTGTTCCCCCTGAAAGCTCTACGCCAACGCCGAGAATATCTTCAGTCCATGCTTTTGTACATTGACGTAGTGTTGTAAGTAATTCTTCTTCAAAGCTTTGGACGTCTGTGATGAATGAACCTTGAAATGAAGTAATATCCCAGAGTAATTCTTGAGAGCTTTTTCCAGCAGGATTGAGTGTTAATTTCATTCCTGGTTGAAGTTCTTTAATATGAGCAAAAGGAGTTGATGAAAGGGCATAATTGGTATGAATAATATGATCAACAAAGTAATCAATATTGATGGAAGGTTTTGTTTTTAAAGCTTGATATAAAAGAGAAAGTTCAGTTGAAAAAATGATGCCATCATTGTCTTGATAATAAAAAATTGTTGAGAGTCCTTGTGGATCTCGAATAAGAGAAAATTCTTGGGTCTGTTTATTGAAAAATGCCCCTACATAGCGTCCCCATAAATTTTTGGTTATATAACGAGGATTTGCCAGGCAGTTAGTAGCTAATTCATGATCAAATGTTATCGGCTCATATTTTTCTCGATCAAACAGTTTTCCAACAAAGATGCCTTCTTTTTGAAGCGGAATAATACGATCGTGATCATATTCATTTTGCGTTCCAGCTACGATAAAGCCATTTTTAAAGGAGACTTTTTCAATTGCGTTACTTGAAGCTGTTTTTTCTGCAAGATATGATAAATTTTTTATAAAATCGGATGTGCAATAGGTACCATACGCACCGAGTAAAAATGGCATTACGCTCTCCTTAGATAAATGGTTCCTTTAAAATTATAGATAAAACTTGTGCAATTTGAGGGTCATCATGAATTACTGATCCTGAAGATTCGGCCCATGCGTGTGCATAAAAGGGATTTGTTTGTATTCCTATCGCTAAATTGCATCTCCATTGTCTTTTTAAAGCTTCAATTACAAATGTTGCTGCCCATGCCAAACAATAAGTTTTTTTTGGATATAAAAGAGTTGCAGCATCGATTGTTTCTGAAAGTTTTTGTATTTCCTGATCAGTTGGTTGATGAAGTTTTGTTGTTGTATATTTTTTTATTTCATCAAGGATTCCTTGAATGCCTTTTTTATTGAGAAGCCGATGTACTTTAGCGAGTGTAAAGAGCATCTTGATGATTTGAATTTTTGATGTTTTGGCAAACGGTTGCCATGAAGGCTTATGATCCCATTTATAATCAACAAGCCCCCCAGATTGAAGAGGAAGAGATGCAATTCCTCTTCCTCTTTCTGAGGTGGTTTTTGTAATAAAGTTGTGAGTAATAAAATGATTAATCCAATAATTAAGTGATTCAACATCGGTTTGATGATTTTCATTGTGAACAATAACATAAGAATCATTTTTTTGTTCAAATGAATTATCAAGTATCACCTGAAAAAAATCTGCAGCAGAATCAATCAGACTGAGATATTTGTCGTTGATGCTATCCAAAATAATAATGGAATCATCAAAGCGTGCTGCGTAAAGATGATTGGTTAATGCAAAATTTATTACTCTCATAAAATAATCTGATTAAAAACGAGGACCCGTCATACGAGGACATTCCCATGAAGAATTCGTACATCGGCCCAAAGTGAGAAGTGAAACTTTTCCCAAATCAGTAACTTTAACTTCGTTTTTCACAGCTTTTTTTTGAAGTTGTTTATTATTTTTCATAATAAATCCTTTAATTATAAATTACTTTTCTTGTACACCATGTACAAGTTTTTCATTATAGGAAAACCCTATAAAATAATTCTATCTGGAATTGCAAAAATGTCAAGTTTTTGCAATTTTTCACGCTGTGATTTTGGGTTGTGAAAAAGGGCTTTTTGGAGGGCGTTTGGAGAAGTTGAATTTTATCATGGACGAGTGACAAGTATGTTACTTGTTTGTTTCCAATTTTCCCAATAATGTCCTGGATTTCCTAATGTTAATTGTGAAGCTTTGCCGAGTTCTGTTTTGTAGATGATATCTTTTTTTCTTTATGAGTAGTTTTGCAAATAAACATACCGTTATCTGTAGAGCGTGGGCCTTCATGCATATTTCCACTTCCACCTTGTGTGAGTTGTGAAGCATATCCAAGTGTTATGAGTTGTTCATTTGTTTTTTTGAATTTTTCCATGCTGGAATCCTTAATAGTTTAATAAAAGATACATTAAGAGGATATCAGTGTTTTTTCAAAATAAAAGCGCCTCTTTCAAATGTTTTTTGTTTTGACGTGTAATGATATTATTAATGTTTGAGTGATTGTTTTTCCCATAACATGCGGTATAACCCATTGTTTTTTAATAAAGATTGATGGGTGCCTCGTTCAACGATAGAGCCCTTATCGAGTACAATAATTTCGTCTGCATGTACGATTGTAGAGAGGCGGTGAGCAATGATAAGTGTGGTTGCATTTGTTGAAATTTCTTCGATATTTTTTTGAATTTCTTGTTCTGTGTGAGTATCTAACGATGAGGTTGCTTCATCAAAAATGAAAATAGAAGGGTTTTTTAATAATGTTCGTGCAATTGCAACTCGTTGTTTTTCTCCCCCCGATAATTTAAGACCTCGTTCACCAACTTTTGTTTGATATCCATCTGGAAGTTTTTTTATGAACGTATCAAGGTGAGCTAATTTTACAACATGTTCAATTTCTTGATGCGATTTTTCAGGTTGTCCATATGCAACATTATAATACAGTGTGTTATTAAATAAGACCGTATCTTGTGGAACAACTCCGATAATTTTATGAAGTGATGATTGCGTAATATTTCGAATATCGAGGTCATTAACAAGAATACATCCTTCATTTACGTCATAAAATCTAAATAATAATTTGGCTAAGGTAGATTTGCCACTGCCGGTTGGGCCTACAATAGCCATTGTTTTTCCATGAGGAATGGTAAAGGAAATATTTTTTAAAATTATTCTCCTTTTTTCATAACCAAAAGAAACATTGTCGAATGTAATTGAAGGTTGAGTGGTAATGATATTAATGGCATTTTGTTTATCTTGAACTTCTGATTGTAAGGTGAGAAGATCAAGCGCTTCTTGCATGTCATTGAGGCCTTTACGTACATGACGTACGACATATCCAAAATGTTGAAGTGGCATGACAAATTGTAAAAGGTATCCGTTAATTAAGATGAAGTCACTTATATCCATGGTTTTATGAATTACTGCTGAGCCAGAAATAAACGTTATTATAAGGAGTCCCAGGCCAATAATTAATCCTTGTCCGAGTTGTACAATTGTGTCTGCAATATGTTTGTCAGTACCCGCATTTTCTTGTTCTTGTAATATATTGTTACATTGCTCATTTTCATAAATTTCATTATTAAAGTATTTAACAGTTTCAAAATTAAAAATACTATCGATAATGCGTCCTGATGCCCCACTTCTTTTTTTATTATAAACAGTTTGTTTTTTTTCAGAGTAATCAAGAGCTAAGAAACTAAAGCTGAGATAGGTGGCCATAATTAGCAAGAGAATTCCGCTATAAAATATCCCATAAAGATATGTTAATACTAATAAGACAGTGACCATTTCAATTATCGTAGGAAGAATGAATAAGATAATACCCCAAAAGATTGATTCAAACCCAAATTGTGCTCGTTCAATCATGCTGGTGAGTGCTCCCGTTTGTCGTTCAAGATGAAAACGAAGAGACAGTTCATGAAAATGGTTAAGCAAGCAGACGCTCAAGAGATGTGAGCCTCGCTCGAGTGAACGAAAAAGAAGTATTGAACGTAGGTTTGAAATAAGTTGATTGCATGTCCAGAGACCTCCGTAGATAATAAGGGCAAGATAGATTAAAAACGAGGAAGCTGTTTGAAGATGTGAAAATAGTTGAATAAGATATTTAAAAACGAGTGGAGTGGTTACATTTAAACCAATCATCAAAAGAGTAAATAACAATGATAAAATCGTACGAATTTGTATTGACCGATTATTCGTCCAAAAAAATGTTCTGAGTTGAAAAAGTGTTTTTAAAGGCATGAATTTAATGGTAAGAAAATTTTTTATGCAATGCACTATATTATACATGATTTAATTCTTTCAAAACATTTTTAAATCGCATTTTTTATCTTCTCTCTCATTAATCTTGTTTTAAATGTTTCTCATAATGTGTCATGTAAAAACACAATGGTGCGATATGTAGTTTAACTTTTCTAAATGTTGTAAGTAGTTTTCCTTCGAAAGTTTTACCAGATTCAATTTCAGTAATAAGTCTATTTTGAATAGCACGTTTTATATGCGAACTGGCTTTTTGATATTCTGATTCTTGGAGGCACAATTCGAACCCATATCGTTTTAATGCATCCTTTTTATTCGTAGGAAAATGAATAATATCAAAACGGTCGCTCAGTGCTTCATCTTTTATTTCATTGTTGCTTGTAACGAAAACAAGCATTGGTGGCATTGGCAATTTAATGCCACTGTCAGTATCGCATTGACTTAAAAAAGTTGTTTTTATTTCAGCCAGATTTCCATTAAAGACACGTTTTGCGGCGCTGGATAATGGAGGTGGGGCTTTTTCTCCAAACCATTCAGCATCGTCTAAAAGAAGGATTGAGCCACGTTTATGATGAGCTAATTGTTCGCCAAAGGTTTTTAATAAAATACCTTTATGGCGCGCATCTCCTTCTAGTCCTTCAGGAGTATCAACTATTTCTCTACTAAAATATACTAAGTGTGGAATGAGTTCATTGATCCATTCTTGAAGCTGTTCAACAAATTCACTTTTACCAATTCCTCCTGGACCGACGAGATAGAGATATCTTATGGGATGGGCCGCGTTATAAATAATGTTTTCAAGAAAGTTTTGAATATTGCTTTTTAGCATTGAACATTGCCATGGCGTGATATTGTATGATTCTAAAAATGTATCCATCCGTTCAAATAATGTATTTATAATTGCTTCGCCATTAACATCAAGGTTAGGGTGTGGTTTGAATATTGTAAAGTTTAGTGCAAATTCAATAAATTCAGTATATGCAGTTTGTTGATCATCACCTTTGCGTGCATATTCAAAGTTTTTTTCTATTTTTTCCCATAATTGGTGTGGAATGAAACATTTATTTACGGCGTATTTTTTTTCAAGATCGTCAAGATGTCGATGAGGTTGGCTTAAGTTAAAAAGAGATTCAATGATAGTTTGCATATTATCAACTGCCATCATCCCTGCGCTGGAACGGTAAAGGCTTCCTCCAAGACTATCGGGAGAAACGACCCAGCGGGTGAGACCTGCAGTTGCCGCTGTAGTTATTGTTAATGTAACGGTTGCATCTTGTGCTCGTTTTAAAATAGTTTCTCTTCTTGCATCTTCCAGTTTTTCTAAACAAGCCTGTTCAAATGCCTTCTTTCTTGATGTTCTTTGAAAAAGTTTTTTTACTAATCGGTAACCTTTAATTGTCAATGCAATTGGGTCACATGAGCATCCAGATTCATCCTCTTCATCAAAAACATTTTCACTGCATCTCGTCTCATGCATAAGATCACTAAATTTATGGTATATGGCTGTTTGATCAAATGCTTTTTTATAATCAAGATTTTTTAACGGATTTTCATCACGTTGATGATACATTGCTTTTGTTTGATTAAAAGGGGTAAAAATAAATAATAACAATGCCATTTTTAAATATGTTTTCATAAAACCTCCTGTTTTCTTAATTTTCTCAATCAATTTTGTTTGTTTTGAAAGTACCAGTATTAATATCCCATATTGAAATTTCGCCGTAAACAGATATCACTATAACAAGATGATCTTCCAAAAATTTTGCATCGCCTATTCCATCTAGAGATCCACGATGAATAAGTATTTGTTTTTCGATAATTTGAATTTGTTTTCCTGTTTGAACATCCCAGATATATACTTTCCCCCCAAGAAGCGTTAGGACATATTTGGAAGAAGGAGAAAATGAGGCCAATGCTAAAGAATGAGAAATGGAGAGTGTATATAAAAGTGTTCCCGTTTTGGTTTTCCAAATATAGGCTGTTCCCCTACCGTAGGTTAGGGTGAAATTTTCATCTGGAGAAAAAACTAGACCCTTTATCTCTTCCGAATGTTTTAATGAGGTAAGTAAACATAGACTTGCTCTATCCCAGATATTAATACAATTAGAGTCAGAAGCTGTTGCTATAAAATTTCTTTGCGGAGAAGGAATGATGTATTGTGAACCAGATCCAAGTGGAATTAACAGTTTTGCAGATATTTCTGTACATTTCTCCATGGGAAGAATGACTGAAGAAGAACATAAGATGCTCATAAGTATTATTATTTTTTTATTCATAAAATTCCTTTATTGTTTTTGAGAAAGAATTGCTGGTACGATTTGTGATGCTATATCTCTAAAATTATCTGCTTTGGATTGTTCAAGCCAATGTTCAAAATCAAAGGCTTCAAGATCAATATGTTGTTCTTTAATCAAGATACTTTCTGAGGCAATTTTTTTTGCATATTCTATAAGGCGTTCTTTTTTAGGCAATGGAAAATCTATAGAGTCAAAACGTGTTTTGAGTGCGGGATCGTTGATTTTGTCATTGCTTGCTACGAAAATAAGCATAGGTGGTATTTGAAGTTCAATTCCTGAGCCATCAATGCCATTACCAAAATAACTTGTTGATATTTTTGATTGATTTCCGTTAAATACACGTTTGGCGGTGCTTACCATATCTGATCGATTGAGCCATGTTGCCTCATCCATGAAGACAACAGAACCTCTTTTGTTCCCCATAAGTTGATTGCGTAAAACGGTGAGCATAGCGCCTGGTCGATGAGCACTTCCTTCAAGTTCTTCTGCATTTGAAACTTCTAAATTTTCAACGCGTACACTCTGAGGAATAAGTTCTTCTATCCATTCAGTTAATTGATTAACAAAGTGCGTTTTTCCAATTCCACCAGAACCATGGAGATAGATATAGCGAGGAGCATCTGCTAGATTTTCATTGAGGAGAGATCGAATGAATTTTTGTACATTATCTTTAATTTTCCAGAGTTCTTCTGAAGGGAATTCCTCGTATTGATCGAAAAAACTATCTATCTTTTCAAATAATTGCACGATCCTCTCTTCTAAATTATCTATGGTTTCTAGCGTTGGTTTAGGTTTGAAGAGTGTCAAGCCTAAAGCAAATTCAAGAAAATCCATGCAGGTGCGTTGTTGAAATTGGTTAGTTCTGGCTAACATGAATTTTTCTCGAATAATTGGCCATAATTTTTTAGGTATAAAGCATTGTGATAGGGCAAATCGTTCTTCGAGAGATTCTAGAGGATTTGTTGGTGCTACAAGAAGGTTACAGCCAGGACGAATAACTGGTCGCATTAAAAAAGCGGCATTAAAAACGGCTGCAAAAACACCAAAACTTCCTCCCATGGAATCTGCTGGCAATATAAGATTAAGTGTTGTAGCGGCACTAGCAATTAGGGAGAGGGTTGTTAATGCTTCACGCGCATCTTCAGTTATCGTCCAACGGCGAGCTGAAGATAACTTTTTTAAACATGCTTGTTGGTATGCTTTTTCTTCTGCCTTGCTTGCTTCTGTTTCAACGCGTTCTTCTGATTGTGAAAGAGGTTGATATTCTTCGCCACTTCTTGGTTCAAATTCTCGCATATCAATGGCAATTGCATCATCTGGCAGTATTGCATCGAAGACGTTTTCTGCACACCCCCACCGCTCCATTAAAGTCCCGAATTTTTCATGTATTTTACCTTGATCAAATGCCAGGCGATAATTCATGCGGGCTAAAGGATCTGCTTGTCCTCCACCACCATCCATGGCATAAAGATGAGTACTTAAAGCTGGAATTAAGCATAAAATCAGTAATTTTGCTAAATTTTTAATATTCATCATAATAACCTCCGTTTTCATTCACAATATTAATTCTAGCTGAAATTGTTTTTTTTGTCAAATTTTAGGGCATAAAAACAAAATTGGACAAATCGGTAAGTTAATTATACGATTTGTCTATGCAGGGAGATTTTAGATGATTTATCGAAATATTACGCCATACATACAAAAACTGGCCAAGAAAATGCCGATTATTGCAATAACTGGCCCCCGCCAATCAGGAAAGACCACGTTAGCAAAAGCTATTTTCCATGATTATGAATATGTTTCTTTGGAAAATCTCAATATGCGTACCTTAGCGCAACAAGATCCGCAGGGTTTTTTAAAAAACTATGATACATACACGGGAGTAATCCTTGACGAAGTACAACAGGTTCCAGAACTTTTTTCATACCTGCAGGGCATTGTGGATGAAAAACCTCGTCCTGGTTTTTATATTTTAACTGGTTCACAGCATTTTTTACTCTCTCAAGCAATTTCTCAAACACTTGCAGGACGGATCGCTATTTTTACCTTATTGCCATTTTCAATCGTTGAACTGGAAAAGGAAAACTTGTTATCAACAGACGCAAATCAGACAATTTTTACCGGTTTTTATCCACGTATTTTTGAATATCAATTGCAACCAGCTGAATGGTACCCCGGATACATTCAGACCTATATCGAACGCGATGTTCGTAATATTACGCGCATAGTAGATCTTTCACAATTTCAAAATTTTCTGACCTTATGTGCAGGACGCATCGGCCAATTGCTCAACATTTCATCATTGGCAAATGATGCCGGTGTCTCAGTACAAACAGCACGCGCATGGCTATCCTTGTTAGAAGCAAGTTATATTATTTATTTTCTACATCCTCATTATAAGAATTTCAGTAAACGATTAATCAAAAGCCCAAAGTTATATTTTTATGATACCGGTGTAGCTTGTTCTTTACTGGAAATTGAAGACGTTCAACAGATGATGAAACATTATTTACGCGGTGGCCTTTTTGAATCAATGATTATTACTGAGCTGATGAAAGAATCTTATAATCATAATCGCCGTCCACACACTTTCTTCTGGCGCGATAAATCTGGTCATGAAGTTGATTGTATCATTGAAAAAAGCACCGAACTCTTTCCTATTGAAATTAAGGCTGGAGCTACAGCCGTTCCCGATTATTTTGAAGCACTTGAATATTGGAACAAATTAGCGCAGGCAGATCCCTCACAAAGCTCAGTCATTTATGCAGGCGACAAGAAACACACGTTTAAAGGAATTTCACTCTTCGGTTGGCGCTCAATTCATGAACTTTTTGATAAAATATTTAAGTAGAGCTACCAGACTCCTTCTTCTACTTTTCTGTAGCATTGTCATTGACAAATGTAACATTGGAATGTCATAATTGTCTAGAAGGGAGTTTTTATGTTTAAGCGAAAATTAGCCGATATTTTAAAAAAAAGAGCCTCAAAAATTCCAGTTTTAGCGGTGGTTGGACCTCGACAGTCAGGAAAGACAACTCTTGTGAGGGATGTTTTTAAAAAACATGCCTATGTATCGCTTGAAACATTTGAAGATCGTGAACTTGCGCGTACTGATCCACGTAGATTTTTTGAATCATTAGATAACAAACACGGAATAATTATAGATGAGGTGCAGCGCGTTCCAGAATTAATGTCATATATGCAGACTCTTGTTGATGCAGAATATAGGCCGGGATACTTTATTTTGACTGGCTCGCAAAATATTATGTTGAATCAAGCGATATCGCAAACGTTGGCGGGGCGTATTACGATTTTAACATTACTTCCTCTCTCTATTGCTGAAATGCGGACTAACAAATTGTTGCCTCAAACTATTGAAGAACTTACGTGGAAGGGTTTTTACCCGCGAATTTATGCACAAGATCTTGATTCTGTAAGTTGGTATCTGGATTATATAGAAACCTATGTTGAGCGAGATGTTCGTCAGATTATTAATATAACGCAATTAAGTACTTTTAGACGGTTTATTCGTCTTTGTGCTGGACGAATTGGACAACTTCTTAATATTGCGTCGTTAGCCACTGACTGTGGTATTGATCAGCGTACAGCAAAGGCATGGATTTCTGTTTTAGAGGCAAGTTATATATTATTTCTTTTACAGCCATATCATGGAAATTTTAATAAGCGTCTTATAAAATCTCCTAAAATGTATTTTTATGATTCTGGCCTTGTCTGTTCATTGTTGGATATTCAGTCGACGGCGCAGCTTAATGATCATTATTTGCGCGGAAATATTATAGAGTCGATGATTATTTCGGACATTATCAAATTTTACTATAATGCGGGCGAGCGGCCCCATCATGTTAACTTTTGGCGAGATCAGACTGGCAATGAAGTTGACTGTATTATTCACAAAGATGGTAAATTGGTACCTGTTGAAATTAAAGCGAGTAAAACAATTGTGAGTGATTTCTTTAAAGGACTTGATTTTTTTACGAACTTATCGACAGAAAAAGTCAAAATAGGTAAAGGCTCTATCATTTATGGTGGTTCTAAAAATCAAGAACGCGAACAGGGAACGGTTGTAAGCTGGAAAGATACCGATAGAATTTTTAAATAAGGTGAAATAGACAAAAATTATTTTTGGGTGTTAGGCTGGTGATAAAAAAGAAAAGGGTGAAGCGATGCGTACCTGTGTTAATCGAATTTATGTTAATCGTTGGATTGGTGGTTATGGATTAAGTTTTGGCTCTGCATTGGCGATGGTTATCTCATTTACCATTAACAAGTCTGTTGCATGGGCCATTTTGCATGGTTTATTTTCTTGGTTCTATGTTCTCTATTATGTTCTGTTTATTAAGGGAATATAAAAAAAGGAGTTTTGATGGATGCGTGTATTATTTATTATTATTTTGTAGGTGCCAGTTTCGGTTCGGCGTTAGCTATGTCGATTTCTTTTAATGTTAATAAATCTGTTGCATGGGCCATTTTGCATGGTCTTTTTTCTTGGTTTTATGTTATCTATTATGTGTTATTCGGAAGATAAATAATCGATAAGATTAGAGTTTGTCCGAAAATTATTAAGATTGTTCGATTTCTTCATCAGATCCTGGATCAATAGATGGTGTTGGTGAGGGAGTGCGTATTATTGGTAAAAGTGCTAACAATTCATCCATTACGTTTTCAGTGCGCCTTTTGATTTGATAAAATTTTTCGTCAGACATATCAAACGGTTTTTTGATATTTTGTATGAGCGGAATCATGAAGGCAGTGCTTTTTCGTACAAATTCTTCAAAGCGAGATTCATTTTGTTGGTATTGCCAGGTTAAATATTGAATAATTTTTTTGTATTGTGCGATGGAGATCGCCGTGCATGCATGTTGAAAGAGAATAATATTTTGCTCTTTTATTATTTTTCTTATGGCGCTATTTGATCGCGATTTATGAAAAATATCAATGCCTTTATCAATTAAAATACAGCCGAGTGCTATTTTCCTCTCAAAGCAACTTCGATCTTTGTTTTTAAGAAGGAGATCTAACAGCGTTTTTCCTTCTGGGGTGGTGAAATTAATGCTTATTGGTGAAGAATGTACAAGTACGAGCGGATTGCAGGCTTTTGCATATTCAACAGCTTTTTCACAAAGTCTCTGTTTCTCATGTTTGCAACATGAAAAGTGTCGAGACTCCTCTTGCATAACTTCTTCATCTGATTGAGTTAATAAGTGCCGCCGATAAGGAATGTCCCCTTCCATGCTATGCAGTGAGGTAAAGAGTGCGAGTAATACTAAAAAATTTTTCATCTTATACTCCTCGTATTCCTTTTTCTATTTCCTCTATTAAGACTTCATGTGGAATTCCTTCTGCTCGTCCTTGATGATAAGGGCAGAGATGGTGTGAGTCCATGGTTGCTAAAATTTCTTTTGCTTCTTTTCGCGTAAGATAGTCTTCTGATTTTTTAGGCAGATACTTTGCATATTCTTTTGCACATTTATAACACCCACAGTTTAACATTGCTTGCGTATCAGCTTCTTGTTCAGGTCCTTTTGGGTAAAGGTCTGGATTTATCGTTGTTGTAACATCTTTTTCTGCGTTAAATTGTGCACAGTGAAAAACTTCGTGGCCAAGTATGAGCTTTTGAAGGCCATAGGGAAAATTATGTATTCTTGAATCTATAATTATTACTGATACGTATGGAAATTCTATATAATCTTCAATTATTTCTAAGATTGTAGGGTCAACATCTTCCCTTTTTCGGGTATAAGTGAACGCTAAAACATGATCCTCCGTTTTGGTATAGGCTAGAAATAGATTTGAAGAACAAAAATTAAAACCTTTTTGTTTATACTTTGAGAGATAATAATTTACACACTTAAAAAGATATGATGAACCACGGTCAAATTTTATTTTGTTCAGTGTGTGTTTTTTCGTTTTTGCGTGGTGTTGTGAAAGTTCTTCATGCGTATCTTTTTCTGTGGGAATAGACTCAGTTGTAGGTTTTTTGCTAAACAAAGAACCAATTTTATAGAGCGTCCTTATATTCATTGCATAAAGTGAATGCACAATTCTTGCTGCTTTCATGGGATAATACATGGCGTGTGTATTTGTGTTTAAAGATACAGTTAAACCTATTAACAATAATTTATATAATTTTTTAATATTCATTTTTTAGTCTCTCCATTTAAATAAAATTCAACTATTTATATTCTATCTGAAATATTTATAATGTCAAGTTTTTGTTTAATATTTCAGCTTGGCGCATTTAAGCTGTTTTTTGGGAAGGAGAATCGTTTTTAAGGTTTTTTAAATAGGTGTGAGAAGGCTTTTAGCAGCCGCCTCCCCCACCACCACCGCCACCGCTGCCGGATGATCCTCTGCCGCCGAAGCTTGAAAATGATCCGGGGCGAATGCTGCTTTTCATAAGAGTTGAACGGAATAAGGTGCCGAAAGATCGTGAGAGATGGATTGTCTGAAAATTAGAGCCAAGATACCAGTTTGGCTGATACGGTTTTCCTTCACGTTTGAGTTGTTCGAAAATAGGGGCAAATTGTTTTGTCCAGTTTTTTTCGACTCCTAATGCAATAGCAAAAGGCAAGAATCGTTCGTATTGTTGGGGGGTTCTTTCAGGTGCGCTTGTCATGGCAAGGCGGTCTTTTTCGGTTGCATTAAGAAACATTTTAAATCCCTGAATTTCGTCAAATAGTTTGTTGCCTTCAGGAGTATATGTCTTAAAGAATTTATTAAAAACGTAATAGGGTATGATAATAAAAATAAAGAGAGATAAAATGGTGAATATAAATAGTATAGATTCGGTGAGCTGTTCTCCCCATAAAAAGTAAAATATGATGGCGAGAAGGATCCCTAACACTGTTCCTGCGATGACAAATCCTTTTCGTGGGTTAATATAATTTTTATAGTCTTTCTCTGCTTCTTCTTTAATTTTATTTCGTGCATTTTCAATTACTCGTGCATTTATATCACGGAGTGCTAATTTATTCGATGTTCTAAAGAGTGTTGCATAAGCTTTTTTATATTCATTTGGTACGTGCTTTGGCTTTTCTTTGAGAAGTCGGTAGCTTGGTCCTTGTTCTATTTTAAGCATTTCCAGAACGGCCATGTTAACTATATCTGCGGTAAACGCACTATTTGTGTAAGCATGTTTTGTGAGAAATGTTATTTTCCCTGGAAACATTCCTTCAGGTGCTTTAAAGCGTGGAATGATAACGTGATGATAATGATCGCGTAGACTGAACTTAACGATAATAAAGAAGAGAAGTAACATTAAAATGGCTGCCAAGAAGAAAATAAGTTCGAAATAATCGGATAATAAATAACGCGGTGTTAAATCAGATGGTTCGTTAATGTATCCTTTGGGCCAGATGGCTACGATCGTAATATTTTCTTTTGGTTTAAATGGACGCGTCGTTTCAAATTGGCAAATGTTATTTTCTAATATATAGGCCTGAAAATTTTTGCCTCGTTCCCCTTGGTAACCGGTATAAGCAGTTAATCGAATTTTATCATGAGGAATATCGGATGGGAGAATGATTTGGGCAATTACTTTATCAATAGGAAAACTAAAGGCACCTGTTACATTCCATGCCAATTCATTGTAATTTTTGAAAAATCCAAGTTGCCGTTCAGTTTCATAGGTAATTTCAAATGTATATTTACCAGGTGGTAACAGTTTTTCTTTATCTCGTACGTAAATATAAATAAAGCCATTATGATACGCGGTATCATATTTTGCTAATTTTCCATCTCGCTTAATTTTTTTTACGCTCAAGGGTATTCGAGTAATGCCATATTTTATGGGAATGGCGCGAAAGATTCCTTTTTTTATTTGATCTCCCGTGCTTATAACCGAAATAGTTTCTTTTACCTCGAGAGAAGCATCTTTACGAACGGTTATGATACTTTCAAAAGATGTGATGCGTTCAGGTGAATAAAAAAATGGAATGGGAATGAGCAATTTTACATGCAGGAGTGCAAGTAAAAACAGGCGCCTGTAATTCATGATTTTAAAAATTTATTTTGGGATTTTTTCGTTCTGTTTCTTCTGAGATTTCAAAATATACTTCAGGTTCAAAGTGGGCCATGCGTGCAATGGTGTTACTTGGAAAACTGGTGAGAATGATCATATAATTGCGTACCGTTCCATTATAATAACGGCGTGATAATTGTATTTCATCTTCGATGGCAGCGAGTTCTTTTTGTAAAGCAATGAAATTTTCATTCGCTTTGAGTTCTGGATAATTTTCTGCAACAGCAAATAATGTTTTGAGGGCGTGTGTCAATCCTGCTTCAGCTTCAGATTTTTCTTGGATGCCATGTGCATTAATTGACTGGGCTCGTGCTTTGGTAACCTCTTCAAAAACTGATTTTTCATGCTTGCTGTAGCCTTTTACCGTTTCAAGTAAGTTAGGGATCAAATCATAGCGGCGTTTGAGTTGGACATCAATGCCACTCCACGCTTCTTTTAATATATTTGATAATGTGATAAGTCGATTGTATGTGCTTATGATCCATATGAGAAATAAGATCATTACTGCTAACATGATTAAAAGTATGATTGACAACGTGGTCATGACAATCTCCTGAAGGGCCTATTTAAATTAACTTATAACTTTAATTTTTATTGTATTGTTTTTTTGTGAATAGTGCAATTTTTACAGGTAAAGTTTTTTGATGAAAACTTATGATAAAAGATGTTCCCATTCTTGAAGAGCTTCTTCAAGATCCTGGTGCTTCGACAAACTCAGCACTAAAGGTGCGTTCGCCCTGACTATCCATTACCCACATCTTTTTTTAAAATAATGTACTCTATAGAAGCTTATTTAAAAAAAGGGTGTGCTTATGTGGGCTAAAAATGAAATAAGTTA
>LBRU01000013.1 GCA_000991575.1 candidate division TM6 bacterium GW2011_GWE2_36_25 | reverse complement strand
GGTCAAGCAGGTGTTACCGGTACATTGACAGCAGCAACGCTCTCAGCAAATGCCATTAATGCCGGTGTAACATCACTGTCAAATACCAATATTTATGGCGATTTCACGGCGACTGGCGCTATAAGTTTAAGTGCTGCTGCAAGTGCTGCAATTCCAGGTAATCCAGCGGCAAACTTGACGATTCCTAATACCTTGTCAATTGAAAATATATCTTGGAATGCTATTACTATTAATGGAAGAGCCTATTATTGGATCTATGATACTACTGCATAATATTGAATGTATTAACTAGTTATAGAAGCTGTCATCTTTTGGTGACAGCTTCTTATTTTGAACTTTCTTTTTCATTATGATACTCTTTTTTTAAAATAATTCAGGAAAAAGGTTTAATGCTCATGAGAGATTTGAAAAAGATTATTCGTGAACTTGAAGAAAAGATTTTAGCAGCATTGAACAAGGCACAAACAGAGAAAGAAGTTGAACAAGTTCGCCTTGATTATTTAACGCGACAGGGGCCTGTTGCACAATTGATGAATCGTTTGAAGACAATGGAAGCAAAAGATAAAAAGGTTTTTGGTCCATTGCTTAATGATCTTCGTCAAAAAACATCAGAAACATTTGAACAGCGACTTCTTCAAGTTAAAGAAACTGAACGAATAGCTTTACAAAAAAAGAAAACACTTTTTGATGTAACTGCTTATAAGCCGAAGACATTATATGGTTCATTGCACCCTTACTCCTATGTCATTGAAAAGATTGAAAACGTATTTATTTCAATGGGCTATGCAATTGTTGATAGCCAAGAAATTGAAGATGAATTTACTAATTTTGAAGCGTTGAATATTCCAGCAGATCATCCAGCCCGTGATATGCAAGACACATTATGGCTTGATTTGCCTGATCGGTTAATGCGAACGCACACATCAAATGCACAAATTCGTCATATGCAACAGCATAAACCGCCACTTGCTATTTTATCATCGGGTCGTTGTTATCGTTATGAAGCAACAGATGCAACACATGATTATACATTTATGCAGACTGAGTGTCTGATGGTTGCAGAAAATATTTCGATGGCCAATTTGATTGCAGCTATAAAAGCCTTTTTAGAGGCCTTGTTTGAGAAAAAAGATATTAAAATGCGGGTGAGGCCAAGTTATTTTCCATTTGTTGAACCTGGAATTGAAGCAGATATGCAATGTATTTTTTGCACAAAAGGATGTTCAGTGTGCAAAGGTACACGTTGGATTGAAATCGGCGGTGCCGGACTTGTTCATCCAAATGTACTGAAAGCATGTAAAATCGATCCTGAAAAATATAATGGCTTTGCATTTGGTTTTGGTTTGACTCGTTTGACTATGCTTAAATATGGTATTAATGACATTCGCGTGTTAAATAGTGGTAATCTTGACTTCTTGAGACAGTTTTAATTAACAAGTTTATTTTTCAATTGGTTTTTGTGCAAGAATCCAACACCGAGCTACATTTTGCTCTTCATTTTTTATTTTTCCATTTTTTATGAGAAATTGATAATCGGGCCATTTATGGTGTTTAAACATTGCTTCAATATATTGATAATTGCCCCATTGACCGACTTCTTTAATTTCAAAACCGCAGGAAAGAAAGAGCATTGCAAGGCCTAATGGTCGATAACCATTAAAATGCATGGGTAATTCATGTGGAATGTTCATAAAGGGAACGCAGGTAAAAACATAACCACCTGGTTTGAGCATTTTATAAATATTAGCGACTGCTAAAAATGGATTATACAAGTGTTCAATAGTTTCCGAGAAAAGAAAGAAATTAAAGCGTGAATGTAGTTTTGGATTATCAAAGTGAAGATCTCCTTTATTTGTTACCGGGTCATAGATAATGGATGTTGCAGTTTTATATTCTAAAAACTCTATTTCAGGATCATGGGCTGTTATTGCTAATTCATTTATCGGATTAATGTTATATTTTTTTATCCATTCTGCAAAATCTAAGATGCACCAAATGCGGGGAAAATCTTTGTTCTCCCAGCGCCATTTTTTATTATTGAGGTGCAATGGCAATTGTTCATACTTTTTGAAGTAACTTACTGGCTTTTTAACTTTTTCTTCATATATTTTAATGATTTCCTTTGTTGTAAAATATTTAAAATTAGGTGAAGAATTTAAGATAATGCTCATTAATATTAATAATATTTTTCTCATCAAAGTTCCTTTTTTAACAGAATTTGCTCAATATGCAGATTTTGTTAAAAGCTCTGATCTGATGAAGAGTCCCGTGCATTGCTTTTCTGGATTGTTGCCCCAGCTTTTATAAAGTTCAAAGCCATTGATTTTTAAAAAGTTATAAAATTCATCGAACAATTTCATTCCTTTTCGAAATTCAATACAGTTTAATTCCGTAATAATAACTTTTACTGTTTTTAAAATTTTGGGAGCATTACTTAATGCTTCATATTCGCCCCCTTCCATGTCAAGCCACATAAAATCTATGCCGTTGACATTATTTTTTATTGCCCATTCATCCAGATTGATACAATCGACCGCTATTGAGATATCCTGGTATCCCTGATTATTATCTTGCAAAAGTGAAGAGGCCCCTGAGAGTAATGGCAACGAACAACAATAAAAGGTTCTTTTTTCTGTTGAACTTGCAAGGGCCAGCGGGAAAAATAGAACATTATTAATTTTTGTTTCTTCAAGCCGATGATTTACAATGATTTTGTGTAAAGGGTGTGGCTCAAAGGCATAAATTATTCCATGTGGCCAATTTTTTGCCAAGAGAACGGTGTCCTCACCTTGATCGGCGCCAGCTTCCAAAATAGAAGGGTTTTTTGGTAAGAACGGGCGGATTATTTCTAAATATTCCGGGGTAGATAAATCAGGTGTTGGGTTGTTGTTTTTGAAAAAAGTTAACGGAGTTCCCGCTGATATGTTAATAATAAAAATTAAAGTAAAAATTTTGAAATAGTTCATATTTTTTCCTCTTTTAGTTTTTTTATTGAATGGTAAACTTTTATCACGCAAGAGCAATGGTGTCAATTTTTTCGTTTTTTATCATGGTAGTTGGTATGTTGACACTATCTGCTACTTTGGTAGATTGGCAAAGCGTTGCTTTATTTTTAAAGAAAAGGATTTTCGTGTTAAAAAAGATCTTTATTTTTTATTTAATTTCTGGTTTTATAAGTGTGACAAAATCAGAAGAAATTGATTTGCGGAATTATGAAATAAGGAGAATTTCACAAAATGGAGAAGACGGAGTTTTAGAAAAAATTTTTCAACTTATTGGAACAACCAATAAATATTATGTTGAGTTTGGTGCTGGTGATGGGAATGCTGGTTCTAATGTAAAATGGTTACGAGAAAAATACGAATGGCGGGGCCTTTTGTTGGATGGGGCTTGTTATTCATCTTTAAATACCTTAACAGATTCTAGCGATATAAATTTACATAAAGAATTTGTAACAGCTGAAAATATATGTGAATTATTTGAAAAATACGGAGTGCCTCAGGAATTTGATCTTATTTCAATTGATATTGATGGAAATGATTTTTATGTTTGGAGGGCTTTGAATAAAAAATATAAGCCGAGGGTTGTCGTTATAGAATATAATCCCAATTTTAATTTTATTGAAGACAAAGTTACAAAATATAATCCAGAGGCAAATTGGGATTATAGTGCTTATTTTGGTGCAAGTATTTTGGCATTATTCAAGCTTGGGCGTACTTTAGGGTATTCTTTGATATATGCAGAATCTACGGGCAATAATTTGTTCTTTGTACATGATGATATTTTAAAAAAAAGCAAAGTTAAGTTTAAAGATATGAATAATATCGCAAAAATTTATAAACCTGTGCTACAAGATGTGGTTATAAATTTACCAGCGCGTAATTCTGTGTATAAAGAAGAATATTGCAAAATTCTTTTACAGTGGATTGAAGATATAGAAAAAAAATATAATATTTGTTTTCAGCGACATGGTTTGATTATAAAAAAATTTTTAAATTTTCAAACAGTGGTTGAAAATTTTATCTCGTCAGAGGATGTTTTAGGCTAAAGGATTAAATCAATGAGATCAATGAATTTAGTAATTTTACTTATAAGTAATGTTTTGAATGCTGATATAGCGCGAAATGTACTGTCTTGTTGTTCTTACCACAACCAGGTAATTGTTTGTACCGGGATAGGTGCAGGTGAAACTTTTCCTTCTATTTTTGAAGCTAAAAATTTAAGGAGAAATGGTAGCATTTTTTCTGAAATATATGTAATTGAAGAAAATGACATTTTATTCAATCATTCACAATTTGTAATGGCTCAACACATTAAATATCATCAACCAAGGAATTGCAAGTTTTATCCCGTCTATCATGCTAATCCAGTGAAAGAGTTAGCGTCTATTATTAAGGATATTAATAAACCTATTACTTTTGTATTGTCGAGTCAGTTTCCAGATTGGACTATTCCCGAGAAACAGAATTTAATTTTAGAAGAATTAGATCAGATTAAACAACATCACATCAAGAGACATGTTATTTTGATAGATTATATATATTTTGGAAATGTTGATATAGAATCGATTAAAAAGAAACTTCTAGAAATTAACTCTCATTATATATTTAAACTGGAAAAAGGGGGGCATTTGGGAAGAGAAGAAAATGCTGTTTTGGCTGCATTTTTTGATTCGAAAAATTGAGAAAGAAGAAGGAATATATTGTGAATAAGAAATTTTTTTTGTTGTTAATGATTTTTTGTGAGAACATCCCTCAGTCCTTTAACAATAGTACTCAATTTGCTCTTTTGCCGGTTTCCTTTAATAATTCTGATGAAATGCTTCTTTTTTTAAAACAATTTTTGCCAGCGTCGCCCGTAATTTTAGAGGCAGGTGCAAATCAAGGAGAAGATACTCTAAAGATGATGTTTCTTTGGACAAAAAGCAATATACATGTTTTTGAGCCGTCACCGCATTGTTTTTCATTATTAAAAAAACATATCGCAGCATTTCCCCTTATTAAATCCTATCCTTATGCATTAACAAATTTTTGTGGAGAAGCAGAGTTTTATATTGGTATAAATGAAGCACCAGCTTCTTCTTCAATAGATGAACCTCTTGAGATAGGCAATTCATTTGAAAAAAAGCCAATAAAAGTTCCGTGTTTAACCATAGATGAGTGGGCGACACAAAATAAGATTTCTTCGATTGATTTTATGTGGCTTGATATGGAAGGGCATGAACTGTGTGCTTTACAAAAGGCAACTGATATCTTAAAAAACACTAAAATTATTTATACTGAAGTTTCATATGAACCTATACGCAAAACGGGATGTTCATATTTAGATTTAAAGGCTTTTCTTGAAAAACAGGGATTTTTAGAAGTTTGGAGGTGGCGATTGGGTAACATTTATAAGTTTGGTGATGCGCTGTTTATAAAAAAAGATGCATTACTAGAGTTTGAAAATGGTTTCTTTGCAAAGTACATCAATGCGCCTAAAAAATTGACTTTCCTGACAAATTTAATTCCTTTTGAAAAACATGGTTGGATTGATTTGTCTCAAGTTAAATAAAAATATTGTTTTTAAAGGTGGTGCACTCTTTCTTTGTTGCTTCATTGACACTCGTGTTTGTTTCGATAAGCTTTCATCCGAATATTTGTAAAGGAAGTTATAATGCAAATAAGAGTTGTTGTTTTATGTTTTTTTACATTTTTTCCGATGGTTGCTGATATGAATATAAAAAAAGTTATTATTCCTGCTGCTGGGTTGGGTTCACGTTTTTATCCGTGGACGCATAGTGTACCGAAAGAATTGCTTCCATTGGGGAATGTTCCGGCCATTGAATATGTAATTCGTGAAGCATTGGCCGCTGGGTGCTCAGATATGATTATGATTTCGGGCGCACGCAAAAATGCATTAAATGATTATTTTGAAAAAGCTAATTTACCGGCAACCTTTACGTATATTCCACAAATTAATCCGCAAGGAACAGGTCATGCAGTTTCATTGGCTGAGATTGTAATAAAAGAAGATTTTTTTGGCGTAATGTATCCTGATGATCTTTTTATTGGTGAAAAATCTGGCATTGGTCAGTTGGTTGAAATTGCCAAGAGAGAAAAGGCTTCAGTCGTTGGTGTTATTGAAGTGCCGTGGGATCATGTTTCAAGTTATGGTGTTATCAATATTACAAAGAAGATTGACGACAACTTGTTTGAAATTAATGGTGTTGTTGAAAAACCCAAAAAAGATGAGGCGCCATCAAATTTAATTATGCCTGGGCGCTATGTTTTCTCTTCGCGTATTTTTAATTATCTTAAAAATCTTAAAAAGAGTGCGCGTGGTGAATTTGAATTAACTGATGCGATTACTGAATTAGCAAAAAATGAGCGTGTGCTTGCGTATAAACTTGAGGGAAGGCGTTATGATGTTGGCACGCCTGAAAATTGGCTTAAAGCGAATATTGCGCTCGCCTTGGATGTGGAAAAATATTCTTCATCATTAGTTGAATTTATTAAAGAAGAATTTAAACGTCGATATGGTGAAGAGGGTGTGAAAAAATTGTTGGATGGCACTCGTATCCTTCGACAAGCTCAGGACGAGCGCGGCCTTTAGTGCTGAGCAACGTCGAAGCATCAGGACGAGCGCGGCCTTTAGTGCTGAGCAACGTCGAAGCATCAGGACGAGCGAAGAAGTTTTTGTTGGTGACTGTTATTGAAAATAAAGAAAGAGAATCCGATGACGATTATAAAGGAGTTGCAATGTTAAGTAAAAAAATCATACTTGGATGCATGTCAGTTTTATTATTGTCTACTCGAGGAGCTGTAATGGATGTTAAAAAAGTTATTATTCCGGCTGCGGGATTAGGAACGCGATTTTTTCCATGGTCAAGATCGATGCCTAAAGAACTGTTGCCATTAGGAGATGCGCCTGCGATTGAACACGTGGTGCGTGAAGCAATTGCGAGTGGTTGTACTGATGTCATTATGATTGCGGGGGCACGCAAATATGCAATTATCGATTATTTTGAAAAGGCGAATTTGCCTGCATCATTTACCTATGTTCCACAACCTGAACCAAAGGGTTTAGGTCATGCAATTTCAATGGCTGCGCCGCTTGTCAAAGATGAATACGTTGGCATTATTCTTCCCGACGAATTGCTTTTTTGTGATACAACGCCTGGCTTAAAACAGCTCATTGAAGTCGCTCAACGAGAAAAAGCTTCCGTTGTTGGCGTATCGGAAGTTCCTCGCGAGCAAATTTGTGCACTCGGTTGTGTGGCAATAAAAAATTGGATTGATGATAAAACGGTTGAAATTGCAACTTTAGTAGAGAAACCAAAATTTGAAGAAATTCCATCGAATTTGGCGTTAAATGGGCGCTATGTGTTATCGCCAAAACTTTTTGAATCTCTCAAAGCTATTAAACCGGGTGCAAAGGGTGAATATCAATTGACTGATGCTATTGCGCATATGTTAGCACATGGAGAAAAAGTTATTGCTTATAAAGTTGATGGTACGCGTCATGATATTGGTAATCCAAAAGGTTGGATTAAGGCGGTAATCGCATCTTCATTAGATTCAAAACAGTACAATGGCGATATTCGTCGGTTTATGGAAGATGAATTGATGCGTCGCTATGGTTTAGATTTTTTGCAAAAAATTTCGAAGGTCAAAGAATTAGGTTTATAATATTTCTTTTTATATAAGTTAATAGCAGTGATTTTAAGTTAAAATCATTGCTATTAATCATTTTAAAAATTTAAACTTATTGTAGATTTCAAATTTGATGTAAAAATGGAGGAGAAAATGAAGGTTTTCTTACTTTGCATCATGACGCTTAATCTTATTTCTCTTGGTGCAGTTACTGCTGAAGAATTATATGGAACAGGTTATGCGTATCATGCGCATACTGCATATGGATTACGTGCAGCAAGAAGATAAAGAAATAAGCTTGTGCTGTTACTGTAGATAAAACATTATGTAAGCTATCCGGTCAAGCTGGAAGCTTGTCAATCAAACGGAACGTTTGTAAAAATGGAATAACTGCATCAGGATTGAGTGAAATTGAATCAATCTTTTCTTTGATGAGCCATCGGCCAAAATCGAGATAATCTGATGGTGCTTGACCACAGATGCCAATAAACCGTTTGTTTTTATGAGCACTCGTAATTGCCATCTCAATAAGTTTTTTTACCGCTTCATCTCGTTCATCAAAAAGTTGTGCTAATGATGCTGCATCACGATCAACGCCAAGTGTTAATTGTGTTAAATCATTTGAACCAATTGAGAATCCATCAAAAAACTTACTGAATTGATTCATCAAAATTACATTTGAGGGGATTTCACACATCATCACTAATTCCAAATTTTCTTTTCCTGGCGTTAAACCATGTTTTTTCATAATCTGAATAGTTTTTTGTGCTTCTTCTACGGTTCGTACAAAGGGAATCATAATTTTAATATTTTTGAAACCTTTGACTTCACGTGCTTTTTTTAGTGCTTTGCATTCAAGAGCAAAAGCCTCTTTATAGAAATCGCTATAATAACGAGATGCGCCGCGCAATCCGAGCATCGGATTTTCTTCATGTGGTTCGAAATAGGTTCCACCAATTAAATCGCGGTATTCATTACTTTTAAAATCTGAAAGACGCACGATGACTTCATGTGGCCAAAAAGCAGCAGCAATAGTAGCGACTTCTTCAGCTAAAGTATCAATAAAATAATCTTTGGGATTTTTGTAGGCAAAAATTAATTTTTTTATTTGTGAAACAAGTGATTTTGGTAAATTTTTTTGTTGAATTAATGCAAGAGGATGAATTTTGATATTCTGAGAAATGATAAATTCTAAGCGAGCCAGGCCTACCCCTTGAACAGGTAAAAAGGATAATGCAAAAGCTCTTTCAGCTTGAGCGATATTTATAAGAATTTTAGTTGAAGTTTTTGGCAGTTTTTTGAGTTCAATTTCTTTGCGCGTAAAAGGGATGATGCTATCATAAATATAACCCGTTTCTCCTTGACTGCAGTCAAGCGTTACTTTTTGATTGTTTTTCAATAATGATGTTGCTTTTTCAGTTCCAACGATAGCTGGAATTCCTAATTCGCGACTTACAATTGCCGCATGACACGTCCTTCCTCCGCGGTCAGTAATAATGGCGGAAGCTTTTTTCATGAGAGGGACCCAATCGGGATCGGTCATTTCTGTGACAAGGATAGCCCCCTCCTTCATTTTTTTACTTTCATGAACATTTTGAATGATGCAAACTGGACCAGCAGCAATTTTTTGTCCAATCGATTGGCCAGTTAAGAGTAATTTTTTTTCGAGTTCTTGCGCTGATGCATTTAATGAGTATTTGATAAGAATATTTTCTTTTTTTTGACTTTGGACTGTCTCTGGTCTGGCTTGAACAATATAAATATCTCCTTTTTTATCCTGTGCCCATTCAATGTCCATTGGAGTCCATTTTTTATTTTTTTGAGAATAGAGCTGTTCAATATCAATCGACATACGCGCAATACTTAAAATATTATCATTAGTTAAGGAAAATTGTTCACGTTCTTTTTGTGGAACGGGTATGTTTTTTATTCCTTTTTTGGCGTAAATGGCTTTGATTTTTTTTGTGCCAAGGGTTTTGGATAAAATTGGTTTATATCCTTCTTCAAGTGTTGGTTTATGAACATAAAATTCATCGGGATTAACTTTTCCTTGGACAATGTTTTCACCCAGGCCATAGGCGGAGTTGATAAATACAACATCTTTGAATCCCGATTCAGTATCAAGAGTAAAAGCGACTCCTGAAGTTTGAGATTCAATCATCTCTTGCACGCCAACAGAGAGCGCAATTTTACGATAATCAAATTTATTATTTATGCGATAAACAATCGCTCGCGGTGTGAAAAGTGAGGAGATGCATTTTCGCCATGCATGGAGAAGTTCTTTTGCTCCTCGAACATTTAAAAAAGTTTCTTGTTGGCCCGCAAATGATGCAGTTGGCAAATCTTCTGCTGTTGCTGAAGATCGAACAGCTACGGGGCAATTTTTATTTTTACATAATTTTTCATAAGCAGTGATTAATTCTTTTTCAAGATCTGTTGGAATGGGATGAGATTCGATTAATTTTCTTATGTGTGAACTTGTTTTTTGTACGAGGTTTGTGTCTTTTAGGTTACTGATTTTTTCCATTAATTCTTGAATCGGTTTGCGTAAATTATTATTATCAATGAAATACCAATATGCATCTGCCGTACTTGCAAAGCCGTCTGGAATTTTAATGTTTTTTTTACTTAAATCATGAATCATTTGGCCGAGTGATGCGTTTTTTCCACCAACGGTTGTAAGATCGGTCATGCGAATATGATTGAAAATTTTTATATACTTCATTAAGGCTCCAATTATGCCATTTTTATTTGTAGTATCATTAATTTTGTGATTGAAGTACAAGAAAAGTTCAAAAATTTTTCTTGGTTGTCTAAACGATATAAAGTCGATATATTAAAAACAAGCAGTGCTTTTTAAAAATAATTTAATTGGAGAAGTTATGGCAAAGAATAAGCCTTGGCATTCTCAAAGTAGTAAGAGGTTGTCTCTTTTTCGGTGGTTGGTTTCCACTCTCATCTGTACCGTGCCCTTATGAGGGCATATCTATTTTGTTTTAAAAAATATCATTTTAAAAAATAAAATTTTTTAGATTTAAATTTAGGATTTTTAGATGAGAAGAATTTTACAATCGCACGTAGTTATCGTTGGATTAGCGATATTTTCAATGCTTTTTGGTGCGGGAAATCTCATTTTCCCCATTAAAGTTGGTTTAACTTCAGGTAAAAATTTTGTTCCAGCGATGTTTGGTTTTTTGATAACCGCTATTTTATTGCCTCTGGCTGGTTTGGTCGCAATAATTTTATTTGATGGTGATTACGATAGATTTTTTAATCGCTTAGGCAAAATTCCCGGGCAATTGCTTATTCTTGTTTGCATGTTGGTTCTTGGGCCCGTTATTGGAATTCCACGGATCGTAACATTATCTTACACCATGCTGAATCCTTTTATTCCAACGGTTGGTATATTAACTTTTAGTATCTTTTTTTTATTGATCTCTTTTTTGGGAACAGTGCGTGAAAGTAGAATTATTGATCTGCTCGGTTATATTATAAGTCCACTGCTTTTAGGTTCATTATTAGTCATTTTGATAAAAGGACTTTTGGTTCCGGGACAGATTATAGAAACTACAGTTTCACCATTGAAAGATTTTGTTGCGAATTTGAAATTGGGTTTTTCAACGCTTGATCTTTTGGGAACCATTTTTTTTGGATCGATTGTTTTAACCATTATGAAACAGAATGTAAAACATGCATCTCGTTTTGAATTAACTCATTTTGCAATTACGGGTCTTAAGGGAGGTTTGATTGGAAGTATATTATTAGGTTTTGTGTATATTGGTCTTGCTTTATTAGGCTTTCTTCATAGTCATGGTTTGGAGCACGTTAATATTGGAGAATTGTTCCGAGAAGTCTCATTTAAAATAATGGGACAACAGGGTAGTTTTATTGTTGCAACGGCGGTTTTGATGGCGTGTTTTTCAACAGCGATTGCATTACTTGCTGTTGTTGCTGAATATTTACAAGTCGCTGTGTTTAAAAGTCGCATTGGTTATGCTCCATCACTTTTGTTGGTAATCGCGATGAGTCTGTTGCCCTGTAATTTAGGGCTCGACCAAATTATCAAAGTAACAGTTGGGCCTATTGCAAGCATTATTTATCCCATTATTATTGTTACAACTCTTTGTAATTTAGCGTATAAAGTGATAGGGTTTCGTCCAATTAAAGGACCGGTTTTGGTAACATTTTTATTGTCATTGAGTATGTATGTGTACAAATTTTTTATTTAAAAATATTGCGATACGTTGGGTTTTTTTAATTGGTTTCTGTCTGGTTGGATGCAATCATCAAAAAGTTGCTGATCGCGAAAAGGTGAGGATAAAAAATCATGTAACAGAAATCGAAGAGGCTTATAAAGCTGAACTTGAGATTACTGATCAATGTCAATCAGCACCTTTTAAGCAGAAGCAAATTTTATTCGAAGAGTTGCGTGAATTAATTATGATGCATGGTGAATCATATAAAGCTGATTATCAATTAACATTTTTAAACCGTTATCGAGCATATCCCTTTTTAAAAGTATTAGATGATATTGAAGCCAAGATAAAATTTTTGAGTAGTCGCTTAAAATTTTTTGAAAATGATGACTTTAAACAAAACATGTCTCATTTGATTGAAAGACTTGATAATTTAAGAAAAATTATTTTTATTCATCCTCACTATGAAAAAGAATGTGCACGGTACCAAAAATGTGGTTTGATTGAAAGTGCTGCTGATTTTGCTTCACGAGAAATCGAAGATTTAAGAGAACGTGTCTTAGAGACTGAAAAAAGATTGAATTTATTGACGGAAAAATTAAAGGATTAATAAATTTAGTCAATAGATATGAAGTAAATAAAAAAGGGTGAGATGATTGAGCAAAAAAATAGCTTTTCTCATTTTTCACACAAAGAGAGTTCTGAAGTTATTGAGGAATTGCACACATCTTCCGAATTGGGCTTGGCAACAGCAGATATTATTTCATTATTGAAAAAATATGGTAAAAATGAAATTCCGGAAAAGAGAATTACATGGCTTGCATTGCTTGTACGTCAAACAACGTCACTCTTTATGCTTATATTTTTTGCGATTGTTTTGCTCTATATTTTTCTTGGCGCATACGTTGATGCGATAATTTTAGGATTAATTATCTTAATTAATATTGCAATCTCTTTTTATCAAGAATTTAGTGCGTATAAAGAGTTTCAATCGATGAGGCATTTTTTGCGCCGCTTTACGACTGTTTTGCGTGATGGCAAAGAGCAAGAAGTGCTCGTATCTACCTTAGTTCCTGGTGATATTTTATTGTTGTATCCCGGAGATATTGTTCCCGCAGATGCGCGAATGATCTCTGAAGAAAATTGTACCGTTGATGAAGCAACGCTTACGGGAGAATCTAATCCGATTAGAAAGACTGAATCAATTTCTTCCAAAAAAGAGATAACAGTTTTTGATGCAAAAAATATTTTATTTACCGGAACAACTATTTTAAGTGGGAAAGCTATTGCGGTTGTTTTTGCAACGGGAAAAAATACACAGTTTGGTGCGTTGGCTCAGGTTGCCAAAAATAATCATGAAAGTTCTTTGGTAAAAGGGACGACACAGTTGAGTCGTTTTTTGCTCAAATTTATTTTTATTGTTCTTGCTTTGGTTTCTATTGCTCATTTGATCATTAAAGGGCCGACGTTTTCGTCTTTTGAATTTATAATTTTCATTGCAGCATTAGCGACGAGCGCTATTCCTGAGGCGTTGCCCGTAATAGTGGTGGTGAGTTTGTCCCGAGGTGCATCTTTTTTGGCAAAAAAGAGACAAGTTATTATCAAGCGGTTGTCTGCTTTAGAAGATCTTGGGGCTGCACAAGTTATTTGCTTGGATAAAACAGGAACGATTACTGAAAATAGTTTAAAAGTTGTTTCAGTTTATGGATCAGCTGATACCGTATTTTGGCAGATGTTAGCCGCGAGTATTTCACTTGAAAAAGTAGAAAAAGCAAAAACGGGGTTTGAATTGGCATTATGGCAATTTTTGTCAGAACAAGAAAAAGAAACATATAAGACCTATAAAAAAATAAAGGAGATTCCGTTTGATGCGAATTTGCGCCGAAACATTGTCTTGGTTCATCAGGACGGGAATTATGAAGTGTTGGTGCGTGGTTCTTGTGAAACGATTATAAAAATATGTTCGCTTTCTCGAGAACAGTTGGTGCCACTACAAAAATGGTTAGACGAGCAAGAATCACAAGGTAATCGCATTTTGGCTGTTGCAAAACAATCACTTTCTCATGTGCCAGAAAATTTAGCCGCATTTAATTATAAACTGCAATTGATAGGTTTAGTGGCATTTGCTGATCCCATAAAAAATAGTGCTCTTGAGGCTGTGAGACGAGCTCAGACGTTAAATCTTCAAATTAAAATTATTAGCGGTGATACACCATTGGTATGCGGTGCTGTTGCGCAAAAAATAGGTCTTATCAAGGATGCGTCTGCGGTCGTTACGGGTGATATGTTTGAAAATGCATCGTGGAGTAAAAAAAATGATTTGGTTTTTAATAATGCCGTTTTTGCACGCATTTTACCCCAGCAAAAGTGTGAAATTATTCAAATATTGCAAGAGAAATTTCCTGTAGCATTTTTAGGTGATGGTATTAATGATGTTCCGGCATTAAAATTAGCGCATGTTTCACTGGTGGTTGATAATGCAGTTGATGTTGCACGAGAAGCGGCTGATATTTTATTGATGAAGCATAGTCTTTTTATTGTTATTCAAGCGATTGAGGAAGGACGCAAAATAATTGCTAATATTCTCAAATATATTCGTATTACGATTTCAGCAAATATGGGCAATTTTTATTCACTTGCAATTGCTTCCCTTTTTATTCCATTTGTTCCCATGTTGCCAGTGCAGATTCTTTTGTTGAATTTTTTAAGTGATTTTCCATTAATTACCCTTGCAACTGATGATGTTGATGCTGAAGAATTGCGCTTGCCGGGAAAATATAATGTGAAAGATTTAGGAATGGTGGGAACTGTTTTTGGATTTGTTAGCACAGTATTTGATTTGATGTGTTTTGTTATTTTTGTGCGCTATTCCCCCATTATGTTACAGACCGCATGGTTTGTCTTGAGTGCATTAACTGAGATTGTTTTTATTTTTTCCATGCGTGTGAAAAAACCATTTTGGCGAGGCCCTAAACCAGGAATATTATTGTTATCTTTATCGCTTCTAGTTTGCGTGGTAACAATCAGTTTGCCTTATTTGCGTTGGGCCGATGATTATCTTCATTTTATTGTATTACCAATACCACTTATGTTGCTTATTATTGGATTAGTAATACTGTACTTTGTCGTAAATGAATTAGTGAAAATAATTTATTATCACCTCATGAAGGCGTAAGCATTATTAATAGCACGCGAGTTCGATAAATAAATGTTGAAGTATGTTATTAATGGAAATAAAAGCAAGCGTTCGCCATGAGCGAACTTGAAACGAAGAGAAAAGTGAGTCGAATGGTTTTATCGAACGCTCTTTGTTAAACTTTCTTTGTAATTTCAAAAAATAGAAAACTTTATTGTGCGTTCGGTGAGACCCTTCGAATGCGTTCGCCCTGAGCGAAGTCGAAGGGTTTTATCGAACGCGAGAAGTAAAAATTATCTTAAAATAAGGATATCAACAATTATCGAACTCGCGTTAATAGCGCTAGTTTTTGATGATATTTAGTCTTAATCTTTTTTCAAAATGGTATAGAAAGCTTCTTGTGGTACCGTTACTTTGCCAATTTGCTTCATGCGTTTTTTACCCTTTTTCTGTTTTTCAAGCAGTTTCATTTTTCGGGTTATGTCGCCGCCATAAAGATATCCTGTAACATCTTTACGAAATGCTTTTACTGTTTCGCGTGCAATGATTTTTGCGCCAATTGCAGCTTGAATTGCAACATCGTACATTTGACGAGGAATAACTTTGCGTAATTTTTCCGTGAGATTGCGTCCAACATAATAAGCTTTTTCTTTATGAACAATGATTGATAATGCATCAACCTGTTGTCCGTTTAATAAAATATCAAGCTTAACGAGATCTGCAGGACGATAGAACGGCCCCTCATAATCAAAACTTGCATAGCCAGAGCTCAGAGATTTTAATTGATCATAAAAATCTGTAGCAATTTCATTAAGAGGCAATTCGTATTTTAAAATGATGCGTTCAGTGTCTAAAAAGGTCATTTCTTTCTGTTTGCCGAGTTTTTCTTCACAAAGGCTGATAATGTTACCAATAAATTTTTGAGGTACAATAATGGTAGCATCCATAATAGGTTCGAGGATTTCTTCAATTACCGTGGGATCTGGAAATTCCGATGGATTTTCAATGTCGACCGTTTCGCCACTTTTCAGTTTTAGTTTATAAAGTACACTCGGTGCAGTCACAATTACCACTTGATCGTATTCTTGTTCTAGCCGTTGTTTAAATACGTCCATGTGTAATAACCCGAGAAAACCGCAACGAAAACCGATGCCTAACGCTGTCGATGTTTTTTTTTCAACAGAAACACTGGCATCATTTAATGTTAATTTTTCTATCGCTTCTTGGAGATCGTTAAAATCACTGCTATCAATTGGATAGATGCCAGCGAATACCATTGGTTTTGCCGGTTTGAATCCGGGAAATGGTTGAATAGGTTCTTTAGGATTAAAAATAGTGTCACCGACACGCGCATCACGCACTGTTTTCATTCCCGCAATGATATAACCCACTTGTCCAGCATATAATGTAGGCTGCGGAGTTTCATTGGGGTGCATGAGTCCTACTTCTAAAATTTCATAATTTTTTTCCATTTGCGCCAATTCAATCTGGTCTCCTTTTTTCAAGGAGCCTGATTGAAGATAAACCAAGCAGACAACACCACGGTATTCGTCAAACCATGAGTCAAAAAGAAGGGCTTTTAATGGTTGATCAAGATGTGCCGCTGGTGCTGGAAGGCGCTTTACAATCGCTTCTAGCAATTGTGGAATTCCTTCACCAGTTTTAGCTGATACAAAGAGAATGTCTTCTGCATTAAAATCAAAGAGCATTTGCAGCTCTTGGGCAATCTTTTCAGGTTGTGCATTTTGAAGATCAATTTTATTAATTACCGGAATTATTTTGAGCCCTTGTTCAAATGCGAGATAAAAATTGGCCATCGTTTGTGCTTGAATGCCATCAACAGCATCAACAAGCAAAATTGCTCCCTGGCATGCATACAATGATCGTGAGACTTCATAGCTAAAATCCACATGGCCGGGAGTGTCAATCAAATTAAGTAAATATTCTTCATTGTTTTGATGGTAAAACATCGATACTGTTTGTGCCTTGACGGTAATGCCTCGCTCGCGTTCAACTTGAAGTTTATCAAGAAATTGTTCTGCATGTTTTTTATGTCCAGATAATGTTTCAGTCGCCTCTAAAAGGCGGTCAGATAAAGTTGATTTGCCATGATCAATATGGGCAACAATAGAAAAGTTCCTGATTTTGTCAGGTGTATATATTTGTAAATCAATTTTCTTAGTCATACTTTAATTATAAGGAAAAATGGGCAATTTGTAAATTTGTAGCTTGTTTTGCTATGCTGAAGGCACTTAAATTAAGGAAATTTTAATGAATAAAAGGGTTTTTATAGTTTTAAGCATCATAATTATATTTATTATTGCTTATAAAGTGGATCTTTTTAATTTTATGACGCTTGCTAACCTTAAGATATGGGCGGATGCTTTGCGTTCATATGTTGATCAACATTATTGGAAATCTGTTGTTATTTATTGGTTAATTTATGTTATTTCAACAACGTTATCATTTCCTTGGGCTGCGGTTATGACCCTTGCTGGTGGATATATGTTCGGTATGGTTGCAGTTTTGTATATTATTACTGCGACAACAATAGGTGCGACAGGAGCGTTTTTAATTGCTCGTTATGTATTGGGCGATTATCTGCAAAAAAGGTATGGAAAATCACTTAAGTGGTTTAATGTAGAGATGGAGCGTGATGGTGGGTGGTACCTTTTGACTATTCGCTTGATTCCGATTATTCCTTTTTTCATTGTCAATTCGTTAGCTGGTCTTACTAAAATACGTCTTTATGATTACGTAGTGAGCACTTTTTTAGGGATGATTTTACCGACAGCAATAGTTGCTTTTGCCGGCATGGAGCTTGCGACAATTCATACGGTCTATGATGTGTTTTCATGTAAAGTTATTTTAGCCTTTGGGTTGATGATATTTTTTTCTTTTGTGCCTTTATTGTATCGTAAAATGTTTGCACTTACGAAAAGGGGGTAAAAAAATAAAAAGACATTGGTTTACTAAACTTGTCTAAACAGCAGTTTCTCGTTATAATTTAATAAAAGTTATCAGGACCTTTTTAAGAGAAAGTAGGGGGTCTAATGGATCAACCAACTGCTAAAGAATCAAATTTTGTGACAAATGTAAATGTTAAGCCGGTACAATTAGAGGATGAATTAAAACAGTCCTTTCTCGATTATGCAATGTCGGTAATTGTAAGTCGTGCATTGCCCGATATTCGAGATGGATTAAAGCCAGTTCACCGACGTATTTTGTACACGATGGATCAACTTGGTTTTACCTACAATAAACCATATCACAAATCAGTTCGTGTCGTTGGTGACGTCCTTGGTAAGTATCATCCACATGGTGATCAAGCTGTTTATCAGACGATGGTTGGCATGGTACAAGAATTTGCCAAGCGTTATCCATTGTTAGATGGTCAAGGCAACTGGGGATCTGTTGACGGAGATGCGGCAGCCGCGATGCGTTATACTGAAGTGCGGATGCAGAAAATTTCTCAAGAATTGTTGGCTGATCTTGATAAGGAAACGGTCAAGTTTGTACCAAATTTCGATGAATCGACTGTTGAGCCGGTAGTTTTACCGAGCAGAATACCAAATCTCTTAGTTAATGGTTCTGCGGGGATTGCGGTTGGGATGGCAACATCAATTCCACCACACAATTTGGGTGAAATTATTGATGCGTGTTTAGCCTTGTTAAAAGATCCTACCGTCTCTGAAGAAGATTTATTTTCGTTAGTTCCTGCTCCAGATTTTCCTACAGGTGGCATTATTTGCGGTCGCTCGGGAATTGTTCGTGCGTATAAAACCGGGCGCGGCAACTTAATTATGCGTGCCGTGGTTGATGTTGAAGAGACTAAAAAAGGTTCAGCATTAGTTGTTAAAGAATTGCCATATCAAGTTAATAAAGCTGAATTAGCGATTAAAATTGCGCAATTAGTAAAAGACAAAATAGTTGAAGGTATTACCAATATTCGTGATGAATCGAACAAGAAGGGAATGCGTCTTGTTATTGAGTTGCGCCGTGGCGATATTCCTTCGGTTGTGCTGAATCAGTTATATAAACATACTTCATTACAAACATCAATTTCAATTTTGATGCTCGGATTATTAGATAATCAGCCAGTAATTCTTCCACTGCGTGAAATTTTAAGGCAATTTTTATTGTTCAGAGAAGAGGTTGTTTATCGTCGCACGCAATTTGATATGAGTAAGGCAAAAGCACGTGAACATATTTTAGCCGGTTTCATTATTGCGTTGGGTGACATTGATGAAGTAGTGCAGTTAATTAAAAAATCTAAAGATACGTTAGAGGCAATTGCCTTATTGAACAAGCGATTTTTATTAAGCGAGATTCAAGGTAAAGCGATTCTTGAAATGCGCTTACAGCGTTTGACTGGTTTAGAACGTGAAAAAATTCGCCAAGAAATGGACGATCTTAAAAAAGAAATTGCGCGTCTTCAAAAGATTCTTGATAGTAAAGAAACTTTACATCAAGAGATCATTAATGAGCTTGAAGAGATTAAAAAAGTCTATGCGGATGAACGTCGTTCTCTTATTTCTGGCGCAATTGATATTTTGACAGAAGCTGACTTAATTCCGGACGAAGATGTTGTTATCACCTTGACAAAAAAAGGTTATATTAAGCGTGTTTTATTATCAACGTACGGTATACAGCATCGCGGCGGAAAAGGAAAAATGGGTGTTGCTGCCGTGGGAGATACCGATGATTTGGTGCAAGATGTATTTGTTACTCGAAACCACGATGATTTACTCTTCTTTACAAATTTAGGGCGTGTGTATGGTATGCGTGTCTTTGAGGTTCCAGAGGCGTCTCGGATTGCCAAAGGGCGTGCCGTTGTCAACTTATTACCATTAGCACCTGACGAACATGTTGTTAAGTTGTTGTGTGCGCATGAGCTTAAAGACAAATACATTGTCATGTTGACCAAGGAAGGTATCATTAAACGAACTGATGCCCAATCATTTGAAAAAATTCGTTCAACGGGTATTCGTGCGGTAACATTGCGCGAAGGCGATGAATTGGTCTTCTGTGATATGAGTCACGGCAATGACGAAATTATTATTGCAACGGCCAATGGGCAAGGGATTCATTTTAAAGAAAAAGAAGTTCGTTCAATGGGGCGTCAGGCTGCGGGTGTGATGGGAGTTAGATTGCGTAAGGGCGATTTGGTTGTTGGTATGGAAGTTATTTCCGATCCCGAGTTGGATGTTCTTTTTGCAACGCAAAAGGGCTATGGTAAAAAAGTTAAGGTTAAAGATTTCCGTGTTTCGCACCGTGGTGGTGTTGGTGTTCGTACGATTCCAGCAGATGAACGCAATGGATTAGTTGTTGGCATTGTGGCGATTAAGCCAGAATCTAATATCTTGCTTATTGATACATCGGGAAAAATAATTCGTCTGTCTCCGGCAGAAGTTCGTACAATGGGAAGACAAGCACGTGGTGTTCGTTTGATTAGACTTGATAAAGATCAAAAATTAATTTCAGTCGTTGCTTTTGAAGAACAGGATGGAGGGGACACAACTGATCAGGAAGATGAATCTAATAATAATGAAACCAAATTGGTGCCAAAAAAGGCTGATGAAGAAGTGAAGGCTCAGACTAATTCAGACGAACAATTGACGATTAACTAATTTACTCATGAACGAACAACAAGTGCTTATTCTTCACTTATCGCTTATTCCTTCTGTGGGTCCTGTTACAACTCAGAGGTTGTTGAATTTTTGCCATGAAAAAAGTGGTACATTGACTGATGTTTATCAATGGTCAGTAAAAGATTTTTGTACAAATGGTTTTTCGGAAAAAATATCTATAACTCTTTTTAATGGTTTAAAAGATCGGCGAGCATTGGAAAATGAGCGCCGATTAATAGAACAATATAATATTCGCTATGTAACAATCATTGATGATGATTATCCGCCTCTTTTAAAACACATTTATATGCCTCCCGTAATTTTATATTATTGTGGAGGGACTTTGATTAATTACAAGAAAAATATTGCGATTGTTGGTGCTCGTAAGGGAAATCATTATGCACAAACAGTTATTGATTCATTGGTGCCAGGATTGATCAATAATGGATGGTCGGTTGTCAGTGGTGGTGCTTTTGGTGTTGATGCGATGGCACATCAATGCGCACTGAAAAACGAAGGTCGTACGATTGCTGTTCTTGGTTCAGGATTATTGCGTCCATATCCTTTTCAACATAAAAAATTATTTGAGCAAATAGCTGAAAAGGGGTCGGTTGTGAGTCCGTTTCCCTTGACGATGGAACCACAAAAAGGTAATTTTCCTGCTCGTAATCGAATTATTGCCGGCTTGTCACGTGGGGTTGTTGTTGCGCAAGCTGCTGAAAAGAGTGGCGCACTTATTACGGCTCATTTTGGACTTGATCAGGGAAAGGAAATTTTTGCTGTTCCGGGAAATATAAATGACACATTAAGTTCAGGCTGTAATCGGTTGATTAAGGGCGGCGCATGTTTAGTTTCTGATGTTAACGATATTTTAAGCGCTTTTGGCGAGGATTTCGAAGGAAAGGTGCACCAGACAACTATTTTCAAACATGTCGATCCTGTTAAACAAGCAATTTTAGATTGTTGCAAAAAAGCTGTATCGATCGATGACATTGTAGATCAGGCAGATATTACTGCAGATCTTGCTTATGAGCATCTTTTTTCTTTGCAAATTGAGGGGCTTATTGAACAAAATTTTTTGGGACTTTTTCAAGTGAAACAATCAATTAGTTTTTGATTTTTTTCAAAAAAGCCGATAAAATAAAGAATAATCGAATAAGATAACAATATAAAATTCTATAAATTCTAGGAAATTACTATGCCAGTACCAAAGCGTAAAAGGTCGCGAACTCGTCGAGATAAAAGATTTGCCAATAAGGGTATTAAAATTGTAACTATGGCAAGTTGCCCAAATTGTAAATCACCCATTGAACCACATGCTGTTTGTCAGGTTTGTGGCCATTATAAAGGGGTTAAGATTATGGTGACTAAAATGGAACGTGGCATGAAGCGTGATGAACAACGCAAAGCAAAAGCGCAATTAGAAAAGGGTGGCAAGCCTGCGGGTGAGTAGTAACGAAAAAGGAATGAGATGACCTTTGAAGTTGATTGGCGAAAATATTTAGAGCAAGTAAAGACTTACATTAAAAGTGATAAGGAATTGCGTTTTTGGGCAATTGTGGGTGTCGTTTTAGTTGTTGGCGGAGGGTCCTATTACGGTTATCATTGGATAAATCAGCGATGGACTCAAAAGGCCCTAATGGCATTTACTGAGTCACATGACGTTTATCAGCAAGCCCTTGGGACGCAATTTAATGATAAGGTTCAAGGTGAAGCAAAAAAGGAGTTATGGGATCAAGTAGAAATTGATTTCAAACAAGCGGGTGCTCATAATAAACATTCATCATTTGCACCTTTTTTTAAAGCATTTCGTAGTCAAGCATTAAATTTTCAAGGATCGCGCGATGAAGCTCTTGCTGAAATGCAGGATGCTGTCGATAAAATGGGGAATAATTATTATCGTGGATTGTATCAAATTGGCCTCTCTTTTATATTGCTTGATGGTGATCAAGATGAGAAAGAGCAAGGAATAAAAAAGTTATTGGCACTAGCTGATGACGAAAAGAATTCTTTCCAGGATATGGCTTTATATTATTTGGGGCTCTATTTTAGTGTTTCTGGTGAGCCAGAAAAGGCGAGTGAATATTGGAAAAAGATAAAACAGCCTTCAGCGTCAGTAATTATTTCCAAAAAGGCTGAATCGCCGTGGGCTCAATTGGCCAAAATAAAATTGATGGAATTGGGACAAGAAAAAGAATGATGTTATGAATGATGTCAGTAAGAGTAATGTTAAAGTGCGGTTTGCACCATCACCTACGGGAAATTTGCATATTGGTAGTGTGAGAGCTGCGCTATTTAACTGGCTTTTTGCACGTCATCATAAAGGAACCTTTCTTGTTCGCATTGAAGATACAGATTTAGAACGTTCTAAGCAGGAATTTGCAGATTCAATTATCTCATCTCTCGAATGGTTGGGAATGCAGAGTGACGAGCCAATCATTTATCAATCAAATTTTACTGAAAAATATCGTGCTTATGTTGAGAAGTTGCTTTCAGAAGGCAAAGCATATAAATGTTATTGCTCTCCAGAAGAACTTGAGCAGCGATTAGGAGAGGGTGAGAAGTATGATCAGCGCTGTAGAGCATGCTCCATGCCAGGTGATAAACCGTTTGTTGTTCGTTTTAGGTTGCCCGATGACCGTGAAGTTGTAACTTTTCATGATTTGATTTTGGGTGACATTACGACGCCAATAAGCCAACTTGATGATTTTATTATTGCTCGGTCAGATGGTTCACCGGTTTATAATTTCGTTGTGGTTATTGATGATGCAACAATGAATATCACACACGTTATTAGGGGCCAAGAACATATAAATAATACGCCAAAACAGATCTTATTATATGAAGCACTTGGTTTTTCAATTCCTCAGTTTGCACACATTCCTTTAATTTTGGGAAAATCTGGTGCAAAGTTGAGTAAACGTGATGCTGCGACTTCCGTGTTGGTTTATAAAGAGGAAGGGTATCTTCCTGAGGCGCTTATTAATTACTTGGCACGGTTGGGGTGGTCGCATGGTGATCAGGAAATCTTTACAATTGAAGAACTTGTTCGCGATTTTTCTTTGGACGGTGTTGGAAAAAGCAACGCGACCTTTGATATGGAAAAACTGCGATGGGTGAATAGTGAACATATAAAAAAGAAAACTTCTGCCTGGTTACTGAATTACGTTGTTCAAGAATTAGATAATCACTTTTTAAATAAATTAGACGCGTGGTCTTCTGAGCAGATTGTTGCACTCATTGATTTGTATAAAGAACGCGTAATGACCGTACGAGAATTGTATGATGCATTAATTGCATTATATAATAAGCCCGCCGTGTACAATCATGAGGCAGTACAGCAATGGATTAATGAAGATGCAAAAATAAATTTATCTTTGTTGATTGAATTGTTAAAAAATTTAACTGAATGGCATGAAGCATCTCTTGAATCAACAATAAAACAATTTGTTAAAAATAGAGAAATCAAACTTGCGTCTATTGCACAACCTATACGAATTGCGCTTACTGGAAATATTACAAGTCCTGGTATATTTCACTTATTAACTATTTTAGGAAAAAAGGAAAGTTTCAGCCGTATTGAAGCTTTGATTAAGTAGTTTAACTGAGTACAGCTGGAGTTTTTTATGTTCAGCAGAGGAATCCTTTTTCCTGGTTATGGTTCACAATATGTGGGGATGGGTAAAGATTTTTACGATAAATATCGTGTTGTCCAAGAGTTATTTGAAGAAGCATCAAATTGTGTTGGTATTAATTTTATTAGACTCTGTTTTGCTTCTTCAGAAAAAGAACTTGCCAAGCCCCTTAATGCATACTTATCATTATTTCTTATTCAGTCATCAATATTTACCATTTTGCGAGAACATGAGATTGTTCCGTCATTGATTACCGGATGGGGAGTTGGACAGATAAGCACGTATTATAATTCTGGTATTCTTAATTTTCCTGATGGTTTATATCTTCTTAAAAAATATATGGAATTTTATGAAAGTTTAGTTTTGGGCAATGATGTAGCGATGGTATCAATTAAGGGTGTTGATAAAATAACTTTTGAAAAATGCCTGCGAGATTGTGCTGTTGAGGAATCGATAAAAGTGGCAATTATTCGCGATGAAAAAGATTTTGTTATTGCTGGCAGAAAGCCAGCAATTTTAATATTAGTTGGGTTTCTACAAAAAAATTTTGATATACATGTTATGCCGGAAAGGTTTACTTATGGTATACATATGTTGTTTCTCAATAAATTAATTGATGGGCTGAATTGTTATTTAGAAAAAATCGATTGTAAAAAACCAAAATACTCTGTAATTGATCAATCTGGTTCGATGTTGCGCAAAGGAATTTCTTTTAATAAGTTGTGGCTTACGCAATTCATGCATCATCCTATTGATCTTGTTGAGATTGTGAGACAATTAAATAAGGTTGATGAGATAATTCAAATTGGACCAGGTGATGTTACCTTGAATGTGGTGAAAAAGTGTTTTCCGCATAAAAGAAAAATTTGTATTAAACATAAGTCTGATTTAAAGGAATTGTTGTGATGGATACTAAATTGGAGCAAAAAGTAATTGAGATTGTTGCGCAAGTATTAAAGAAAAAAAGTGGCGAAATTGTTGGTACAGAATCATTTGCAGAGCTTGGTGCTGATTCACTGGATATGTTTGAGCTGGTTTTAAAATTTGAAGATTCTTTTTTAATTGAGATTACTGATCAAGAAGCAGAAGATATCAAAACAGTACCATGTATTATTAAATTAATTTATCAAAAGAAATCTTTTTAAATCTTATAGACGACAATTAAATGATAACTTTTTTAAATAAAAAAAGAACCGTGCTAAAAAAGTGCGGTTCTTTTTTTACTTAACGATTTCTTTAGAAGCTAATGCCACCTTTTACATAAACGCCCCACATGCTGAGAGCGGTATTGCCACGTCCAAATTCTAATTGTCCTGCAAGTGCGAGATACGGTTTGAGCCATGTTTGGCTGAAGTTATAAACAACTGAGCCGAAGAACATATTTGAGTATGTTGATGGATGTTGTGCTACACATACATCAATATCACCAGCGAGGAAAGCATAGTTGTTTAAATGATCAACGGTAGGTGTTAAACGATCTTCGCTGTTTTGTGATTGTGTTGAGATGTCGCTGGTATTTTTATTTAAGAAATAGGTTCCCCATGATGCCGTAGTGCTTGGTGGGTTAGTTGTGGGATCGGTATTGGTATATTTTATTGCGTAATAGTCTGCGCCATTTCCAAGAGCATTATCTACCATGCAGAGACATTCTTGACTTCTCGTCCATAAGTTATAACCGATTGAAATGTCCCAGTTATTTTTTTGCATTTGGCCCATAAGGGTCCATTCGAACATGACTGCGCTAACTTTTACCTTTTTATTTAATAAATTGGCTGCTCGTTCCATGCCAAGATAGGTTCCTTGGGAATTATATCGATTGAGCATGAGCCAATAGTTAAAAGCTGTTGTCCCATTTGCCCAGAGACTTAAGAGACGTTGATTGCATCCAGGAAATAAGTATGAGGTGCGTAAGTCACTGTAAAAGGTTATTTTTTTATTTTCAGTACTGTTGTTGAAAATTTCATATTGGCAACGCAAAGCTGCACCAAGTTGGTTTGAACGTTGTGCGCCAATTGATGGACTGAATAAAAATTGGTTGCAATTATGAACAGTTGGTTGTCCGGTTTGGATTGCACCGATTAAAGCAATGCCGATGTTTCCATGATCGCGTCGGAAAAAATCATAACCAATTTCAAAATGAACATCTGATAGACCGTAACGTTTTTTGTTACAATTGATTCGTCCTGCTTCAGCTGCAGGAATTTCACCAATTCTACAACCGTCGTAAAGAGCATCTTCTAAACTGCGATATTCAACGTTAATAATGCTGTTTGGATAAGAGGCAAATCCGCTTGGGTAAACCGAAGTTCCAACTTCATTGTTTGATGTATTTAAAAAAGGATTCCATTCAGTGTGAACGAATGGCAATCTAAGTCGTCCCCAGAAACCTTGAAACCATTTATCGAGTCCTACAAAAATATCGATATCTGCAAAAAATTCATGTATTTCAGGCAAAAGACAGGCTGTTCCCTTAAAATTTTGAGCTAAACCGAGCTGCAAATTTTGAACATCGATATCAGTATTAGCGACTCCTACATTGAGTGGGCCTCGTTCGGTGAAGAAGTATTTACCGAGATCATAATTATTGAAGTTTTGCCTATAACCGAGAGTTACATTAAAGTTCAGATAGTTTTCTTCATTGTTAATTAAATGTGTTTTATCTACGGTGCCAATAAAAACAAGGGCTTGATTGTTTCCTTGGGGCCGTTGCGAAAAATGCGTTTTTGCGTAAGCATAATCTCGATTGCAACAATATTCGACACTTTTAGTCTGTTGAATGGTTAGTAACATACAGGTACTGAAAAGACTGAGCGAAAGCTTTTTGTTCATGCTACCCCTTTTTTTGCTTCATATGAACGATTTTTCAAAAAACTTATCATGAGCCTACCTAAAAATAATTAAAGCTGCAAGAAATAAATTTAGTGATAAGAATCCGATAAAACGGCGGATTCTTATCACTAAAAATCATTTAGAAGCAGAAGCCACCTTTTAGGTATATACCCCAAAGGCGCAAGGCTGTATTATCTATACCCAAATCAACTTTTCCAATTAAGCCGACATAAGGTTTCCCTTCGGTGTCTGACCAATTGTAACCAATGTTGACAAAAAATGTATGACTTAAATATGTTGGATGTTCAGCTACACAAAGGCGCAAGTTGCCATTTGCGGTTGTAAATTGTATTGCATTATTTGTTATGATAGTTGAATTTAATTGGTTCCAGGTTCCTTGCGACCCGGTAACAAGCGTGCCAGTTTGGTTAATATCACTATCATTTGGACTGAAGAATCCTCCGTCTTGTGTTAATGCTGCATTTGCTACCGGAGCATCTCCTTTAATTACATAATAGTAGTCATCACAGTTGCAAAGATTGTAACTGCAGAGTTCTTCTTTTGCTCGTCCGTAGAAATTGTATCCAATGCCACATAGGAGATTGTCTTTTTGGTAATTCAAGAGCAGTGTTATATCACCTTCAAATGTTGTTTTTGCTTTTACGCGAGCTTTAAGAAGATTTGCTGCTCGTTCGAGTCCTGCATATGTTGCCGTTGATCCACTAACGGAATATTTTTTCAGCAGAAGATAATGATTAAAGAGTGTGTTTCCATTTGCAATAAGTCCCAACATTCTTGTTGTACAGCCTTTGAATGAAGCATAACCGCGTGCATCAAAGATAAAAGTGAGTTTGTGATTATTTTCCCACTGTTTTAATTGATATTCGCCAAGGAAGATCCCTCCAATGAGATATTGATGTTGGCTTCCTATTTTGGGTTCAAATAAATAAAGGTCGCAGCAGCAATTGTTTTTATGTGGCTTATTAGCGGCAGGGAATTCAAAATCTAAACCAATTCCCAAGAATCCTCTTTCGCGTCGTAGGAAATCATATCCAATTGAAAGTCTAATCCCGCCCAGTCCACTTGTTGATCGAGAGCAATTGATAAGTTTTCCTGCGTTAAGACGTGGTGCATCACCAAATCCGACATTTCCTAAAAGTGCACCAGTAAGACCACAATTTCCCTGATAAATAACTTTTGTAACTGTTGATTCATCATTAACAATATTAACTACTTGATTTGCGCTTATGTTTCCAACTGCGACGGGTGTTGTATAAGTTGTTCCTCCTTCATACCAACTTGATGTTCCTAATCCAGCATTCCATGTTGAATTAATAAATGGAACGCGAAGTTCTGTCCAAAGTCCTTCTACTAAATTGTCCCAGGCCATAAAAAGATCAAGGTCGAGAATAAAATCATGATATTTAGGGCACAACCAAGCGGTTCCGGTAAATGTACTGGAAAGGCCCAGATCTGATGCGCGTACATCGACCATTGCTGTTCTGCCGTCAGGTGCATTTCCCCCAATGCGCATTAAGCCGTTTTTATTAAAAAAGTATGATGAGAGGCGATACCGATTGAAGTTTTGCTGGTATCCGAGCGTTATTGCGAAATCTCCATAAAATTCATCGCCAAATTTGTGTCTTTTATCGAATGTGAATGATATTACTTCACACTGATTTGTTCCTTGATCTCGTTGTGAAAACCATGTGTGTCCGTAATTGCAGTAGCACCCTTCGAGACAGCAATATTCACAATCGCCGCAGGAAGCACAACCGCAACCATCACTATAACTGCAACAGAAAGATCCCGTAGGACTGTTGCCATTATAACATGCTATTGGATAACCACAGGGACAGTCATTCGTGTTGCAATTACCACAACATGAAGTGCAACTGTTGTATGTGAGGCATGGTCCAAATGCTTGTGCAGCATTGAGTACAGCGCTGGTTCCGATGACTATTAAAACTATAAGGAAGAACTTTGATTTCATTAGCACTCCTTTTTATTTATTAAATTCGTTTTTCTAATTCAAATATTATTCAAAATGATGCAATTATAATAATGCCTCCTTTCGAATTTAGTAAACAGAAGAAAATTTTTACACTATAGAGTTACCTTATGAAAAATTTATTATTTATGCAAGCATCTAAAGGAAGAACCCGGGGATTTCCTCGGGCTCTTGTAGCGTGTTTTTATAAAGCAATTAGAATGAAATACCGCCTTTGACGTAAGCACCCCATAATCTGAGGGCCGTATTATTTTCTCCAAAGTCTACTTTGCCCAACAGGCCAACAAATGGTTTTAGTTTTTTTTCATACCAATGATAACCAAAGTGTCCAAAAATAGTATGGCTTAAATAACGGGGATGTGTTGCAACGCATAAGACTGTCGCGCCATTACAATTATTATTGCAACAACAACTTGGCGTTAAGCTATCATCAAATCTAATTGCATTTTGTGTAATATTCGATGCAGTGATTGCTGTCCATGTTTCTCCTGCGCCCTGAATATCTCCCGTTTGATTTATATTTGAGTCTTCAGCAGAATAGAATCCAGCATCAGTTCCATCACTTTGTCTTACGGGTAGATCTCCCTTGATTACATAATAGTATGTGTTATCCCAGCAACATCTTTTCTTGAATTTTAGTTTTTCTTCATCGCGACCATAAAAATTATAACCAAATCCACCAACTATTCCTCCATTTTGATATTGGAACATAACAGTGAATTGTCCTTCTATTCCTGGATCTGCTTGTACAACAGCTTTGAGCATATTTGCTGCGCGTTCAAGGCCCGCATATGTTGCGACGGATCCGCTAACAGAATATTTTTTGAGTAAAAGATATTGATTAAAGAGGGTTGTGTTATTTGCTTGTAATCCTAAAAGTCGTGTTGTTGTACCGGAAAATACTGCTGCGACACGGCCATCTAAAAATATATCAATATGTTCATCGTTCCCTTTTTGTGGTTTCCAAAGCATGTATTGTCCGCGAAGTGCACCGCCAACTTTCCATGCATGTTGAGAACCGATTTTAGGTTCAAAGATAAAGAGATCACAGCGATTTGATTTTGAAGGTTGATTTGCAACAGGGAAATGAGTGTAAAGCGCTAGTCCTACCGAACCCCTTTCACTTTGAACAAAATCACAACCTAATTCGAGTTTTAATCCACTCAGGCCATTAGCAGTTCGGCGACAGTTGATCATTTTTCCGGCAGAAAGTTTTGGCGCATCACCAAAAGTACAATTGCCAAGCAATGCACTTGAGAGTGCATAATCACCAGTATAAACAACCGCGGTTGAGGTTCCAGAATCATCAACTGCATATTCCCATTGATCACTTTCGAGTGTATCAAATGCATAATAATCTCCACCAGCAGAAGAGACCGAAGAGCCCAGTCCTGCATTCCAACGGGTGTGAATAAATGGGATTTCCACTTCCAACCAAGCGTTGCTCCAAGAGAAATAAAAATCAAAATTGAGAAGGAAGTCTTGATATTTAGGACAGAGCCATGCATTTCCGGTGAATGTTGTTGAAAGCCCGAGGTCTGATGCTCGAATGTCTGAAACGGCAGCAGAGCCATTTGCAGCATTGGCACCAACGGTTATTGAACCACATTTAGTTAAAAAATATGATGAAAGGAGATAGCCACTGAAATTTTGTTGCCAACCAAGAGTGAGATTGAAATCTCCTTTAAATGATTCTTGGTTGAATTTGTGTCTGTCTTCAGCGGTGAGTTCCATTGTTATGTATTGATTTGTCCCTTGATCGCGTTGCGAAAACCAAGTTCTACCGAAATAGCAAAAAGCATAGTCACTGCAATCTTTGCAACATTTTGTACATGAAGCATTTCCACAACAATCACAACAGTTTAAACAGCATGAAGAATTACATGTGTTGCAGCAATTATCGCAACAACAGGAACAACATAAATTGCAGCATTGATTTGTGCAAGAATTGGTACAGTACGTTGTTGAACAACTATTATTACATCCGACACAACAACCGCCCCCTGAGCCACACGATGCTTGTAGTATGTAAGAAAATAAAATTAGTGACAATGTTAAAATTTTCTTAAACGATGGTTTCATACTGAGCTCCTTTTATATGTGTACAATTCTATAGAGCTCACTTTATGAAAAATCTATAACTTATGCAAGTTTTTAATAGGTAATAAAAAAAGAAGAACCCGGAATAAATCCGGGTTCTTAGGTACTAGTTTTCTCGTGCCAAATGTCAAATTAGAAGCAAATGCCACCTTTGAGGTAAACACCCCAGAGTCTTAAGGCTGTATTGCTTGAACCAAAGTCAACTTTGGCGAGGACACCAAGATATGGCTTCCAGTCTACATCAGACCAATTATAACCAAGGTCTCCAAAGATTGTGTTGCTGATGTAACGTGGGTGTGTTGCTGGGCAGAGGCTGATGCTACCGTTACCGCAACTACTGGTGCTGCAATTGCTGAAAGTAATTGCATGTTCGGTTACAGCTGCTGATGGAATTGCTGACCAGTCTTCACCTTCACCATACAACGTGCCGGTTTGGTTAATATCTGAGTCGGCTGGGCCATAGAAGCCACCGTCTGTTTGACCTACTTCGAGTCTTACAGGACGATCACCTTTAATTACATAGTAGTAGTCATCACTGTTGCAGAGGCAGCAGAGACAGAGTTTTTCTTCGTTGCGACCATAGAAGTTATAGCCGAGTGCGCCAACAAAGCCACCGTTCTTGTATTGGAACATTAAGGTTACTTGTGCTTCAACTGAAGAGTTTGCTTTGACGCGAGCAGTCAACTTATTAGCAGCTCTTTCTAAGCCGGCATATGTTGCTGTTGTTCCACTTACTGAGTATTTCTTGAGTAAGAGGTATTGGTTGAAGAGTGTGCAACCATTGGCTTGTAAACCTAACAGACGTGTGGATTGACCACTGAATCCGCCTGCTACACGACCGTCAAAGTAGAAGTCAATGCGTTCACTTTCTTCACGATCCCAGAGCATATATTGTGCACGAAGGATACCGCCGATTTTCCATGAATGTTGTGAACCTACTTTTGGATCAAAAATGTAGAGATCACAGCAGCAGTTATTCTTTGCAGGTTTATTTGCTGCAGGGAATTGAACGTCGAGAGCTAAGCCCATTGAGCCACGTTCACGACGGAGGAAATCATAACCAATTTCAAGTCTTACGCCGCCAAGACCATTAGCTGTTCTGCGGCAGTTAACCATTTTACCTGCTGCGAGTCTTGGTGCATCGCCGAATGAGCTGTTACCAAGTAATGCGCTTGAAAGAGCACAGCTACCGGTGTAAACAACTGCTACTGGGCCAGCTGTATCAGCAACTGCAAATTGTTCTTCTGATGCGCCGTCTACTGTGAATGAGTAGTAGTCGCCGCCTGCTGCTGTTGCTTTGGTGCCTAAGCCTGCATTCCAACGGGTGTGAACAAATGGTACACGTAATTCAGTCCAGAAACCTTGAATGAATTCATCCCATCCTAAGTAGAGATCAAAGTCTGCGATGAAATCTTGGTATTTAGGACAGAGCCATGCACAACCGGTGAATGTGGTTGAAAGACCGAGATCTGATGCACGAATGTCTGAAACAGCGGCTGCGCCGTTAGCAGCGTTTGCACCAACCGTTACTGAACCGCATTTGGTCAGGAAGTATGAAGATAAACGATAGCGGCTGAAGTTTTGTTGCCAGCCAAGTGTAATTGCGAAATCGCCATAGAATTCTTCACGATCAAATTGATGACGTTTGTCGGCTGTTAATGCCATGACTACGTATTCATTTGAACCTTGGTCACGTTGTGAGAACCATGTTTTGCCAAAATTGCAGAAATTGCAATCTGAGCAACAGCTGCTGCATGTTGAGCAGTCTGAACAACCGCAGCAGTCGCTGCAACTTGTGCAGCAGTTGCCTGAACATGAATTGCAGCATGAAGTGCCACACGATGAACCGCAACTTGAAGAACAACAGGAATTAGAAGAGCAACAGCTTGAACTGCAGCATGCAAAAGCGGCTGGAACCATTAAAACTACTGCCAGCCAAACTCTTAGCATATTCTTGAGAATTAATTTCATAAAGTACTCCTTTTAGGACTTACATGTAGTTAATTTTTGTTTTAAACACAACACCAAAAGTTGTTTCTGTTTTTTTGGTATCCCTCCTTCCGTTATCTTTAAGATTTGACTTTTACTACCACCCAATGCTGATTGTCGACACTTTGTTACTCAAAACGCTAATATATTTTATAAGCGAAGTCAACTGTTAATCGTTCCAGGTCGACAATTAAGCATAGTTCATTATACTCATGATAAAAAAAAGTTGTAAAGAGTTTATTTTATTAAATGGATCTGCTAGCCGATTTTTTCTGCAGGTAGTTAGTCGAAAGTGCTTTTGTTATGGACTTTTTGCTTTTGATAATTTTTGTACAGATTCTGCTAGAGAGTCTTCCGGTAAGTAGTTCGGGGCATCTCCTTTTGGTGTTAAATATTTTGTTGGGAGCGGAGGGTAGTCACACTATTTTTTTAAGTTGTGTAACACCTTTTTATTATGCATTACATGGTACGACAGCTCTCGTTGTTCTTGTTTTTTTTTACCATTTTTGGAAAGATGTGTTGCATGATATGTGGGTAAAAAGATCTTTTTTTACAAGACCTGTCGTCTTTTTCTTTATTGTTGAGTTTGTTACATTAATTGGATTTTTGATTTTTCGACCTTTCTTAAAAAATATTCCGGTAGCAGTAGGTTTTATAATTACAGCATGTCTTTTATTTGGTTTGAGAAAAATAAAGCCCGATTCGATCATTAATAAATGGCATTATATTGATGCATTATTAATTGGATTAGCACAAACATTGGCATTTGCTCCTGGTATTTCTCGGTTAGGTGCGACCTATTTTATTGCTCGCTTTAAAAAAATAGCGCCAGTTGATTCACTGGCTATTTCCTTTTTAGCTTTTGTTCCTCTTGGTATTGGTGGTTTAGTAATAGGTTTATATCAATTGTCTCGAGCGCCAATTATGTGTTTTGATACTATTTATTTGATTGGGATTTTGTTTGCTACTATTGGATCGTATTTTTTATTGTATGTGGTCTATTTTTTAATAAAAAGGAATCGACTTTGGTGGCTCGGTTGGTATATGCTACTACCAATAATAGTTGCGTTATGGATGTAAGGGCGTATTAATATGAAAATATTATTACATAAATATAAAAGATTTTTATTTACATTATTATTAGTTCTTTCTGGTGGTATATTGTTATATGCATTGCTTTTTTATCAATCGCATATGCCGTCACTTTTTTTTGTTGATTTATCAGTTTCTACAGATTGGTATATATGGTCTTTGAATTCGTTAGGTTTAATCCTCGTTTATTTTTTAGGTTTGAGTGCTTTTATAATTCCTTTTTTCTTTTTTTACTTAGCCTATGTTACTTATTTTTCTTTATGGCGTGTTGAGTGGGATCGTTTAATTTCTTTTATTGTTTTTATTGGAGCCGTGTGTTTATTTGCAACGTTTTTTTCTGGTGTTGTTTTTCATGGCCTTTTATTAAAAGGGGGCGTGCTTGGTGAAGGACTTAATGGTTGTTTTAATGGTGTTGAGGATCAGGTAATAAAAATTGCTGCGTTTACCTTTTTACTTGCTTCTTTTGTTATTTTAACGAGACTTTTGTTTTGTGTTCCCGTTTATTACATCATACGGTTTGTGCGAATGACAATGAAAAAAAATAGCGTAGTGCGAAAATTTTTTAGAAGCATGAAAAATATTGCTCAAGCATTAATACAGTTTGTTGTGGGGATTTATAAGCTTATCTCGGGTACTTATATTGAGAAGGACCCACATGTTTTATTTAATGATGAACAACTCGAACAGTTATCTTCATTAGATGATGTGGTAAATGATGTGATTTGGGGGAAAAATAAAAAAGTGATGGAAAAAGTGAAACCTGATGAGCATCCAGAAAAAAAGGCACCATTATACCGGTTGCCAGATCTTACACTTTTTAAAACCCTGTCTCGTGATCACCTTGCAGATGAGGCATCAGAATTATTTAAGAAGCAAGCGGCTGTTTTAGAAGAGAAGTTGGCGCGCTTTGGTATTGAAGGGAAGGTTTCAGCGATAAAACGAGGGCCGGTGGTAACTTGTTTTGAATACCAACCAAAAGCCGACATGAAATTAAGTAGAATTATCGCATTAGAGGATGATTTAACATTAGCATTAGAAGCAACATCATTGCGTATTTTGGCCCCAATTCCCGGAAAATCTGTCGTTGGTTTTGAAGTTTCAAATAAAAAACGTGAAGATGTTTTACTATCTGATATAATTCGGTCGCGGACTTATGAATCTTTTCACGGTATTTTACCACTTGTTTTAGGGCGTGATACGGTTGGCAAAGAATTAATTATTGATTTAGCCCATTTACCTCATTTATTAGTTGCGGGTTCAACCGGCTCTGGCAAATCTGTTGCATTAAATGTGATGTTAACGACGCTTCTTTGCCGAAAGACTCCTGATGAACTTAAATTAATTTTAATTGATCCTAAACGCTTAGAATTTTCAGCCTATGCCGATATTCCTCATTTACTGTTTCCCATTGTGACGATGCCTAAACGTGCAATTCAGGTTTTGCAGTGGGCCGTTAAAACAATGGAAGAACGTTATGAGTTGATGGCGCAAAAAGGGGTGCGCAGTATCAATGATTATCATATTCGTTTTGGTGAGTCAGCTATTAAAGAGATGCCATATATTGTGATGGTTATTGATGAACTTGCGGATTTAATGATGACAGCGGGCAAGCAGGTTGAAGAATGGTTGGCTCGTATTGCACAAATGGCACGTGCAGCTGGAATTCATATGATTGTGGCGACGCAACGACCTTCAGTTGATGTAATAACGGGTTTAATAAAAGTTAATTTTACGAGTCGTATTTCTTTTCGTGTAACTTCTAAAGTTGATTCGCGCACCATTCTTGATGCTGTTGGTGCTGAAAAATTATTGGGGCGCGGCGATATGCTGTTTCTTGATCCAAATGCATCATTGTTACAACGAGCTCATGGTGCATATGTTTCAGATGAAGAAATTTCTAATATTGTAAAACATATTCAAGCAGAGCGGGCTGTTGAGTACTTACAATTGGATCAAGTTTTAAATGAAGAATTAACGGTTCGCGATGAAGATGATGAAATTTTTAAAGAGGTTTTAAAATTTTTAGATGAAGTTGATGAGATTTCTATCTCATTATTACAAAGAAAATTTAGGATTGGTTATAATCGTTCTGCACGTATTATTGAAGCGTTAGAACTGCACGGTTTTATTATGTCTGGTGAAAGTGGAAAAACTCGAAAGGTTATAAGAACAGAATAAAGTTTTTTAACCTTGACAAATGAGCAAAAAAAAGAGAAAGTTGTTCACATGTTATGCAATAAAGAGATTGAGTCATCGTTATGGAGAATGTGATGTTTGATAAAAATTTTGTTGCGTCCGCATTGTCAGATGGGCAGATTTTGTACGATGTTTTTCCTGAAGAACTGAATCTGTCAATTGATACCAGAACATTACAAAAAGGTGATATATTTATTGCCTTTTCGGGCAACCAAGCTGATGGTCACGATTTTATTTGTGACGCCTTTGAAAAGGGCGCTGCAGGTATCATCATCAATAAAGATAAAAAAGATTTATTGAATAAACTTGATAAAAATTTTTTGCAAAAAAAATTGGTTTTATTAGTTAATGATACCTATCAAGCATTATATAAGCTTGCAGCTAAATGGCGAGCTCAATTTAATATTCCTATTGTTGGTATTACCGGATCAATTGGAAAAACTTCTACGCGCGAAATGGTTGCCAATATTTTAAATCTAAAAGGAAAAAGTTTTGTTGCAACCTCTGGTAATTATTCAAGTATCATCGGATTAGCGCTTAGCATTTTAAAATTACGCAAATATCATGAAGTCGGTGTTTTTGAGGTTGGTATTAGTCAGCGGGGTGATATGAATCGTTCTGTTGATATTCTTAAACCAACGATTGCAGCTATCATTACAGTTGGACATAGTCATATGGAAGGACTGGGTTCTTTGCAGGATATTGCAACTGAAAAGAGATTGATTTTTAAATATTTTAAACAAGATAGTATCGGCATTGTCAATGGAGACCAAGATGTTTTGGCTCGTGTTGGGTATATTCATCCAGTAATCAAATTTGGCGCAAAATCTATAAATCAAGTCCAAGCGCGAAAAGTACATATCAACAGTGATCATATAAGCTTTATTTTAAAACTTTATAAAAATAAATATGCCGTTCGTTTACAAAGTAGCCACGAAGGACGTCTTTTTAATGCACTTGCTGCCGCCTCAATATGTTATTTGTTACATATTGAGGATCAATTTATTGTTAAGGGGATTCAGCAACCATTAAATGTTGGTAGTCGTTTTGAATTTTTACCATTTAAAAAAGGTAAAGGCACCATTATTGATGATTGTTATAATGCGAGTCCAGAAAGCGTTAAAGCAGCGCTGTTAGCACTCGAGCAAGTCAAAACGGAAGCGTGTAAGGTGGCCGTTTTGGGCGATATGCTTGAACTTGGTGTCGATAGTTCTTTTTGGCACCGGCAAATTGGTCGTTTTTTGAGAAAGACACCATCGATTGCCGAGGTTATTTTAGTAGGCAAGTGGATTAAGGCTGCACAAGATTTAGTTCCCCTGCATATGCATGTTACCTATGTAGAATCCGTTGACCAGATATCATCATTACTTGATAAGATGATGAAAAAAGAGTTGCTTGTTCTTGTAAAAGGTTCACATGGTATGCACTTAAGTACAATTATCGATGAATTGGCACAGCGCCCCGTTTCATTTACCGCGGCCAAAAAAGACGCAGACGTTTTGTTGGATGAACAACTTCTTGATAAACAGATAAGTATGCAATGAATCGTTACCATAAATCTGTTCTCGTAAACGAGGTTCTTTTTTATTTAAATCCTCAACCAAAAGGTATTTATATTGATGCAACATTTGGAGGGGGTGGTCATACGCGTGCAATTTTAACTAAAGAACCTACCTGTCGTGTGATTGCGTTTGACTGGGACCGTGTTGCTCTTGAAAAACATGCTGCTGAAATTAAAGAAGAATTTGGTGAACGCATTACCCTTTTGTGGGGAAATTTTGCACAAATGCAGCGTTTGCTTAAAAAGGAGCTTAATATTACGCAGGTGGATGGGATTTTAGCAGATTTTGGGACTTCGCAGGCGCAAATTTTTGAAAAAGAAGGCTTTTCCTTTGCGGTTGATTCATTTCTTGATATGCGGATGTCTCCTGCGCATCAAAAAATGACAGCTGCTTACGTTATAAATAATGCGTCTGAGCGGGAATTGGCAACGATCTTCTTTGAATTTGGAGAGGAACGTTATTCACGCAAAATTGCGCGAGCCATTGTCGAAGAGCGTAAAAAACATGCCATTGAACGAACGAAACATTTGGCAGATTTGATTGAATCTGTTTTGGGTAAAAGGGGTCATATTCATCCTGCTACCAAAGTTTTTCAGGCGTTGAGAATTTACGTAAATAAAGAACTTGATAATATTAAGATGCTTTTACAACAATCACTAGAATTGTTAAGTGAAGGGGGTCGTTTAGTATGTATAAGCTTTCATTCACTTGAAGATCGTCTGGTGAAAAGATTTTTGGTAGAACATCCTTGTTTGGTGGGTAACAAAGGTTTTGAAATTTTAACTAAAAACATTGTTGTGGCGACGGAGGAAGAGATAGGTGAAAATCCATCTTCCCGTTCGGCTCGATTACGAGCTGCCCAACGCTGTTAAGTTGCGTGAAAAAGTTTGACAAATGAGTATGGAAACTATAGATTGTAAGGGAGGAAAATCATTAAAATACAATAATTTTTCAAAATGGAGTAAGGGAAAAAGAAGTAGGTGGCCCTGAAGTATTTGCTTAAAGGTAATAAACATGAAAATCACGGAAGTTAAAATTTATCCAGTTGAAGATGGCGGTAGATTGAAAGCATATGCAACAATGGTTTTTGATGACACGTTTATCATTAGAGATCTTAAGGTAATCGAAGGAGATAAAGGTTTCTTTATTTCGATGCCTTCTCGCAAAAGAAAAGATGGTTCTTTTCGTGATATAGTTCATCCGCTTAATTCAGATACACGTTCTGATATTGAGAAGACTATAATCGAAGAATACAATCGTTCCGCTGAAGGTAAATAAAAATTAATAAGTTTTGTTGGGGCGTAGCCAAGTGGTAAGGCAACGGTTTTTGGTACCGTCATTCGGAGGTTCGAATCCTTCCGCCCCAGCCAAAAGTTGAGCCCGTATATTATGCGGGCTTTTTTTATGTTAACGCGAGTTCGATAAATAATAAACGTTGAAATATGTTATTAATGGAAATAAAAGCAAGCGTTCGCCATGACTATCCATTACCCACATCTTTTTTTAAAATAATAGGAAGCTTATTAAAAAAAGGGTGTGCTTATGTGGGCTAAAAATGAAATAAGTTATATGAATTTTAATGATAAAAGATTAAAGAACAGATTTTTAAAAATTTTAGAGGCATTCGGAGAACATGGCTGAAACAAAAGGTGCATATAGATTTTTTGCCAATAATAATATTGATGAACAAAAAATTATAAATGGATTTAGCAAAACAACAATAGATCGAATGCATCAATATCCAAAAGAAACTACATTTCTTTTTTTATCTGATTCAACAAATATTGTATTATCATCACATAAAAAGCTTAAAAGAATCGGTGTTTTAAGAAACCAAAAAGCGAGAGGCCTAAATCTTCATACAACGATTGTTTCAACAGAAGAAGAACTTGCATTGGGCATTGTTCGTCAAGATTGTTGGGGAAGAAAGCCAGAAGATTATGGAAAAAGAAAATTAAGAACAAAGCTTCCAATTGATCTTTAACCAACGATTATCACGGTATATTTCTCGCGGATCGAGGGGCTGATATATATGAACTTTTCTTGGAAAAAAGAAGTGAAAACTTAGATCTTATAATAAGGTCTAACTATAATAGAATGTCAATTGAACAAGAAAAAGTTTTTGATAACTTAAAAAAAAAGAATTCATCTGGAATGATGAATGTAACAATAAAACGCTCTGGAACAATAAAAGAAAGAATAGCAAATTTAGAAGTTCGTTTTTCAAAAGAAATTATCAAGGCACCTTCTAATAAATCTCAATTACCTTCCTGTAAAATTAACATTGTTTCTGCCAAAGAAATTAATCATAATACAGAGATTCATAAACCAATTTATTGGAAAATATTAACGACACTAGAAGTTAATACATTAGAAGATGCCATATATGTTGTAACAACATATTCGAAGCGTTGGCTTATTGAGCGATTTCACTTTTCTTTGAAACAAGGTTGCAAAGTAGAGGAACTACAATTTGAAGATGCTGAAAAATTTAACAAGGCAATTGCGGCTTACAGCATAATTGCTTGGCGTATTATGTATGCTACATATCTGTCGCGTGTTTCTCCTCATGAACCTTGTACAAAAGTATTCAATGATACAGAATGGCGAGCATTATTTTGTTATTTTAATAAAACAAGCAGTGAACCAAAGCAACCTCCAACATTACGAGAGGCTATTATCATGCTTGCTAAAATTGGAGGCTTTCTGGGAAGAAAGAGTGATGGCAACCCTGGTATGAAAGTCATATGGAGAGGAATGCGAACACTTGAAGGAGCTGTTGAAATGTATCGTATTTTAAAAAAAGATGTGGGTAATGGATAGTC
>LBRU01000012.1 GCA_000991575.1 candidate division TM6 bacterium GW2011_GWE2_36_25 | reverse complement strand
CAAAACACCGGCAGAAGTGTATTTTGAACAACAAAAATATGGGGCAAATTATATCTTAGTTTGAATTCAAAATGGTCTTGACAAATGGGTGCACTTTAAGGATGAATCATCGTCTCTGGTTTAATTGAAGCATCAAATTCTTCACCAGACATGTAGCCGAGTTCAACAATTGCCTCACGTAATGTTTTATTTTCGCGCCATGCTTTTAAAGCAACAGCTGCCGATTTGTCATAACCAATAAATGGCGCTAAAGCTGTAACCAACATTAATGAATTATTAAGATGCAATTTAATGCGTTCGTTATTTGGTTCAATTCCCGCTATTGCTTTGTCTGCAAACGATCGCGCCATGTCTGAAAGCAAGCGAATTGATTTCATCACATTGTAAGCCATTAATGTACCACATACATTAAGCTGCAAATGACCATGTGCACCAACCCATGCAACGGCAAGATCGTTACTAATAATCTTTGCACAGACCATGGTTGCTGCATCTGCTTGAGATGGATTTACTTTTCCCGGCATAATAGAACTTCCCGGTTCATTTTTAGGCAACACAAGTTCGCCAATGCCACCACGTGGCCCACTTACGAGCAAACGAATATCATTCACAATTTTAGAAAAAGAGACTGCCAACACTTTTAAAGCAGCGGATAATTCAACAAGACCATCATGAGCAGAAATTGCCTCGAATTTATTGGGAGATAAAACAAATGGGAGATCTGTCATCTTTCGAATCTCAGCAATCATCATCTCATCATAGCCAACAAAAGTATTAATACCCGTTCCAATTGCCGTTCCACCAATAGGTAATTCATAACAATGATTCAATCCACGTTCCAACTGTTTAATACCGTGATCAAATTGCGAAACATAACAGGCAAATTCCTGTCCTAAACTCAGCGGCACCGCATCTTGAATATGCGTGCGACCTAATTTTATAATTTTTTGAAATTTATCCGCTTTTTTCTGAAACTCAGCTCTTAAATGATGCAATGCGGGCAACAATTCATGAACAACCATCTTAATTACTGCAATATGTGCAGCACTTGGAATCACATCATTAGTTGATTGCCCCAAATTGACATGATCATTGGGATGTACGGGATTTTTAGATCCGAGTTTTCCTCCTAAGATTTCAATTGCCCGGTTTGAAATAACCTCATTCATATTCATATTCGTCTGAGTGCCAGCACCTTGCCAAATAACGACAGGAAAATTATCATCAAATTTACCAGCGATAATCTCATCAGCAGCCTTAATCATAGCTGATGCAATAACATCACTTAACAATCCTTTGCGATTATTGACAATCGTTGCCGCTTTCTTTACCAAAGCAAGCGCATGAATAAATTCCGATGAAAAACGTTCATCACCAATTTTAAAATTTTCGAGAGCACGTGCAGTCTGCGCACCATAATATTTATCGAGGGGAACATTAACCGCACCAAGACTATCAGTCTCAATGCGATAATTTTGTGCTGTCATGGAAAAAATTAAACCAAGAGCATAAAAACTTCTGTTCATAATAATAATTCCTTTGAATAACAAGATTTAATCATTGTTATCATAAACAAAAGTTAAAAACAAGATTTTATATCATCTTTTCTCAAGAATCTCTAACTATTAACGATGCACCTCTATACCAGCCCTCAGTCTACTCAGAAACTCAGCTGAGATTCTCAAACCTGGGTTACGCAATACATAAAGCCTTTGAAGATTACCTAAATTGCCCATTGTTTCTGGCAGTGTCTCTAATCGGTTATTCGATACATCAAGCACTCGAAGGTTGCTTAAATTGCCCATTGTTTCTGGCAACGTCTCTAATCGGTTCTTGAATACATAAAGCACTTGGAGGTTGCCTAAATTGCCAATTGTTTCTGGCAGCGTCTCTAATCGGTTCTTGAATACATAAAGCCTTTGAAGATTGCCTAAATTGCCAATTGTTTCTGGTAGTATCTCTAATCGGTTATTCCCTACCTTAAGTTCTCGAAGGTTACCTAAATTGCCAATTGTTTCTGGTAGTGTCTCTAATAGGTTATCCGATACATCAAGCTTTTGAAGATTTCCTAAATTGCCAATGGTGTCTGGCAGTGTCTCTAATTGGTTATACTGTACATAAAACACTTGGAGGTTGCCTAAATTGCCAATGGTGTCTGGCAACCTCTCTAATCGGTTATTCCATACCTGAAGTTCTCGAAGGTTACCTAAATTGCCAATTGTTTCTGGCAGTGTCTCTAATCGGTTACTCGATACAACAAGCACTTGAAGGTTGCCTAAATTGCCAATTGTGTCTGGTAGCCTCTTTAATGCGTTACCCCCTACATAAAGCCTTTGAAGATTACCTAAATTGCCAATGGTTTCTGGCAGTGTCTCTAATCGGTTACCCCCTACATCAAGCCATTGAAGATTTGGCAAAACATGTGCCAACCTCCTGAAAAAATCTGCTGAAATATTTTCACGTAAATTTAAATCACTTAATTTAAGCCCTTGTCCTCTTGGAAAATATCTATCTACATGGGCAAGTGGACTTAATTCTTGCAAAAGATTTTCTAAAGCTACCAAATCAGGCGGCTCTTGGTGAATAATTTCTTCTTCTTGAACCGCAAGCCCCATCTTTTCCATACAAAAAGTAGAATTTGATACCGTCATCAAACTCAAGATAACGATTATTTTTTTCATTACAACCTCCATTACAAACTTTCTTAATAACTCTCTCTTAATTTTAAGTTATCATATTCGACCGATTGAATGAAAGAGTTTTCTTCTTATTCTTTCAAGCGGTGTTTTTAAAAGCGAGTAAACCTTTTTGGATTTATCATTTATAATAAAAAGTACTATGACAGAGAAACAATTTACACATCTACATCTTCATACTGAATACTCTTTACTTGATGGCGCTATCAAATTAGATCAACTCATTAAACGGGTTAAAGATTGTGGCATGAAATCAGTTGCCATGACTGATCACGGCAACATTTTTGGTGCCGTTAAATTTTTCGATTTATGCAAAAAAAATGATATCAAACCAATCCTTGGCATCGAATCTTATATTACCGAAAACACCGCAATAAAAGATGCTGAAAACAAATATTATCACCAACTATTAATCGTACAAAACGATGAAGGTTACAAAAATTTATGTAAATTGATCTCCTTTTCTTTTAATGAAGGATTCTATTTTAAACCGCGCATCGATTATAATGCGCTCAAAAAATATTCAAATGGTTTGATTGCCAGCAGTGCCTGTTTAGGTGGCCACATCCCAAGTCTCATCATTAAAAATCAATTAGATGAAGCAAAAAAACGCATTGAATGGTTTATTGATGTCTTTGGTCCGAACCGATTCTTTCTTGAAGTACAACCAGAAGATCAAGAAGAGCAGGTTCTCGTAAATAACAAATTATATGAACTTGCCAACGAATATAATGTAAATGTCATTGGAACAACTGATGCGCATTATCTGACAGCCGATTATCGTGATGCACATGAAACAATGCTCTGCATTCAGACACATCATAAAATTGATGATGAAGATCGCATGAGTTTTGGTTCCTGTAAGCCATGGGTACGCTCAACTCAAGAAATGCTTGAAGCTTTTCCAAATCATGAAGAAGTTTTATGGAACACACAAAAAGTTGTTGAACAATGTAATTTTAAATTTGAAACAGGTAAACTCTTTTTCCCCGTATTTGAAATTCCTGACGGTTATTCACAAGAAAGTTTTTTTGATGAATTATGTGAAAAAGGATTCAACAAGCTTATTGAACAAGGACACATTTCAGCAGAAGACGCCCATTACCCCGATCGACTTACCCTTGAACGAGATCTCATTAAAAAAATGGGCTTTGTCGGTTATTTTTTAATCGTCAGTGACTTTATTCAGTGGGCAAAAAGAAATCATATCCCTGTAGGACCAGGTCGTGGCTCAGCAGCTGGATCTTTAGTTGCATGGACTTTAGAAATAACTAATATCGATCCACTCAAATACAATTTACTCTTTGAACGATTCTTAAATCCTGAACGTATCAGCATGCCTGATATTGATATCGATTTTTGCGTTGAAGGACGCGAACGCGTTATTCAATATTGTCGTGAAAAATATGGCCATGAAAAAGTCTGTAACATCATCACATTCGGCACCATGGCAGCAAAAGGTGTTCTCAAGGATGTTGCTCGCGCATTAGGATTACCGTTTGAAGATGCCAATGCTATTACCAACCTTGTACCAGATCAATTAAAAATTAGTCTTGAAGAAGCCCTTGAACAAGAACCACGACTTAAAGAATTAAAAAATAGCAATCCGAAAGTTGCACATCTTTTTGACCTTGCGTTCCGTCTTGAAGGTTTGACACGCCATGCATCAAAACATGCAGCAGGCATTGTTATTTCTCCAAAGCCAATTGATGAAGTATTGCCTGTTTATATTCCACCAAAAAGCACAGAACTTGTTACACAATATGCGATGACTGAACTTGAAAAACTCGGCTTTCTTAAAATCGATTTTCTCGGTCTTAAAAACTTAACACTCATTGATCGCATCATAAAATTAATTAAACGAGTACGAAATATCGATATTGATATTGATAAGATTCCAACCGATGATGCCAAAACATTTGAACTCATCTGCCAAGGAAAAACGTCAGGCGTCTTCCAATTAGAATCAGATGGTTTAAAGGACGTATTACGGCGACTACAACCAGAAAAATTCGAAGATATTATTGCCGTTAATGCACTCTATCGTCCTGGACCACTCGGATCAGGCATGGTTGATGATTTTATTGAACGAAAACATGGCAGACAAAAAATTTCTTACCTCTTTGATGATTTAGAACCAATTCTCAAAGAGACGTATGGCGTTATTGTTTATCAAGAACAAGTAATGAAAATTGCATCAGCAATTGGTGGTTACTCACTCGGTGAAGCTGACATTTTGCGGCGAGCGATGGGAAAGAAAAAAGTTGATGTCATGGCGCAACAACGAGAAATCTTTTTATCTCGCGCAAAAGAACGTCACTATGACGAAAAAAAATCAGGAGAACTTTTTGACCTGATGGCCTATTTTGCTGGTTATGGATTTAACAAGTCGCACTCAGCAGCATATGCAAAAATTGCATATCAAACGGCTTTCTTAAAAGCTAATTATTTACCTGAATTTATGGCTTGTTTGATTTCACTTGAAATGGACAATGCTGAAAAGATGTCTTTTTATTTAGAAGAAGCAAAAGATCTTACATTAAAAATTTTACCCCCTGATATTAATACGTCAGAAATTACTTTTACTGTTATTGATGGCAAGCTCCTTTTTGGTTTACAGGGAATAAAAAACGTTGGATTAGCAGCCCTGGAAAATATTATTGAAGAACGAAAAAAGAAACCGTTTTTTGATATGCTCGATTTTTGTTCACGCATCGATTTGCGAACTGCTAATAAACGCGTTATTGAAAATTTAATTTATGCCGGAGCTTTTGACACCTTGCCAGGCAATCGTTCACAACAATTTGAAGAATTGAGCAGCATCTTAGAACGGGCCATTAATCGCAAACGAGAGTTAGAAACAGGGCAGATGGGCTTATTCAGTACCATAAAAAAAGAGGCCGGCACACCTGAACCGTATGTATTTCAGCTGCTGCCTGAATGGTCCGACAAAGAAAAATTGCACCATGAAAAAGAGGTCATTGGTTTTTATTTAAGTGCTCATCCCCTTGATGCATATCAACCGATTATTAAACGCGTAAAAGTAAATGAATTTGCACAATCATCGCACATTATTCAACAAACAAAAGGCAATCAAGAACCGACCTTTGTTGGCTGTGGCCTCATGCGCTCCCACCGTATGATCTTCACAAAAAAAGGTGACCGCATGGCTTTTGTTCAACTTGAAGATGCAAGTGGCACTGCTGAAATTATTTTATTTCCAAAAACCTTTGCCAAAGTAGAGCAATGGATTGAGGAACATAATGTCTTTTTTGTAAAAGGACCACTCGATCTGACTTCACCAGAAAAATGCAAAATAAAGGCAAATCTTTTTATCCCAGCAGAACTCTTTTTTGAACAATGGCCCGACATCAGCGCCATAACAATTCAGTTGCCGGCCAACATGAATTATGATTCATTTAAAACATTAAACAACTATCTTGAAAAGGGAGACAAAAAACTGTCTTTTATCTATCAGGAAAATGGCAAGGAATTACATTTAACAACAAAACATACCGTTACACTAACAGAAAATCTCATTAAAAATGTTGAAGCTCTCGGTGCTAAAATTAAATTAACAACATAAATTATCGAAGGCCACGACGGTGAAATTCTTGCAGTGCCAAAAATTCTTTAATTGCTAAACCTTCATCAATACACCCATTAAAGGGAGAACATTTCTGCAATGATAAAATATCTGGTGATTGTGGTTTTCGAGAAATTCCCGGCACAGAAGTACTAATTTTTGATGGGGGAGAAACGCTTTCATCTCTCTCTTTTTTATCCTCCATAGCATAAACACTCACCACTGAAACTAACAAGAATAGCGCTCTTTTATTCATATGAACTCCGTTTAGACAAATTGAACAAAAAGTAACACAAAAAAATTAAAGCGCAACCGCCTATTTGTCACATAAAAGTAATCGCGATACAATAAAAAGGATCGCATAAGGAATTTCGAATATGGAAAAAAGAACTTTTTCAGGAAATATATTTATTTTCCAAGCATTTGATATTGGTGAAGATACCGATTTACAACAAATTGAAAAGCTACAGGTTCTTCGAACAAAGCCACTCCAACTTCCTAACTATTTTAAAATTTATCATCAACCGTTAGTCGTCGAATTACCACATCCACATCAAACATCAACATGTTTTTCAAGTAAAATTGAAGATTTTGGCACCATCTCCCTCACCTACAAAATACCATTCAACCAATCATTGGAAGATTTACGAAGTGAATTAGAACGTGTTTATGATAAATACCAGGAAATAAGTGTCGCTGATGCAAATATTATATACAATAAAATTAAAAAATTTATAAAAAAACCTAAATTTTTTCATCTCCGAACATCTTATGTTATCATTCAACTTGATGTTGATCCTCAAATAGATGCTCAATATTTGAAAGAATCATATGGTAATACCTTAACATCACTTGTTCGCTTTGAAACTGAAACTCTATCTGAGCAACAGCGAAAAGAGATTATTAATGATGCGATCAGTTATTATAAAGGTGAACTCGTTATTATTGGCACGCAAGTCGCATTTGTTTATGATACGGAATATACAAATCTTTTAGATCTTTTTGAATTCAGCAACATTCAACACTTAGAGCTTAAATACTTCGACCAGATTCTTGCTGAACGCCTAAACTTATTATATGAACAAAAAACAAAAATGATATTAAAAAGACAGCTCATCCCTCTGATGGGTCTCCCTCATAGTCCGATTGCAAATTTAGGGAGATTGAAAGTAGATATTTCGGTCATCACTGAACAATTGCAAAGTTGCATAATGCTCGCCAATGAGCCTTATTTAACTGATATTTATAATAAATTAATCGAAAAATTGGACCTTTTTGGTTGGAAAAAATCAATCGACAACAAACTTGATATCATCAAAGAAGTAACTTCAGTCTACTACAATCGCCTTGAAACAATTCGCGCAGAAATACTTGAAGTCTTGATTATTATCTTAATTTTGATTGAAGTAATATTAGGTATTGTTAAATAATCAAAAAGGATTCTTTATGAAACACGTATTATTTTGTGTGCTTTTAGGAACGGCTCTCTCACTCTGTGCAGAAATTACAACAATCTCTTCTGAAGCTGATTTAAAAAAAGATTATCCTCACAAAAAAATAAGTGACGCAAAATTGTCCTTTGATTTAACCGGTGCAACACTCGTCAATTGGACCTTCACCAATATTATTTTCTCTGAGAAATCTGATGCCAATACAGATTTCTCTTATTCAGAGTTTATCGGCAAAGATAATAAGAACACGCTCTTTATGGGCCCCCTCCAATTGAGCATTTTTAATAATGCAAAATTTAAAAATGTCATATTCAAAGATCAAATCATCGGCGCAAAATTCAACAAATGCACCTTAGAAAACGTCACTTTTGAAGGCAATATCGATGCTTCATTTGATGCTGCAATTCTCAACAATGTTCAATTTAAACAAGATTATAAAAAAAGTACCTTTGCTGATGCAAAAATATCTAATGTTACCAATCAAGAGGGGAAATTGTTGGCTATTAGTCTCGGAAAACTTAAAGAGCCAGAAGCATCAGCATCTTAATCAGCATTCAGCAGCACAAAAATAATTAGAGTAATAAAAAAAATGAAAAAAGCACTATTTCTCATTGTTCTAATCAGTACAATTTTACATGCGGAAACATATGACAGTCTTGTTACACTTAAAAATAAATTCACGGGAAACATAATTGAAGATGCCACATTAAATTTTAAAATAAATCAAGATGCAGCAAACTTTTTTAAGGATAAAACATTGCGAAAGGTTACCTTTAAAGACGCTTTCGAACCTCACGTAGAACTCAAGGATATCACGTTTGAAGGTAATATCATATTTGAAAAACCTGAAACTGCAGAGACCGCCAGTTTTGACGTTATCCTCTCACAAGAAAAGGATGTAATCGCACAATTACAAGACACAACGAAACAAGCTTTAAAAATCACCAGCAAAAAACTTGTGAGATAATAATCTGAATAAGTGAAAAAACTTATTTTGCAACAATCACTTTGGCAGGACGAATAACGGTATCGTTTAAAAGGTATCCTTTTTGAAGAACTTCAATAATTTCGCCCGAACTCTTGTTTGGATCAGCAACGTGAGCAATCGCTTCATGATACTGCGGATCAAAAGTCGTTGAACAATCTATTTCACGAACACCTTTTTCAAATAAAAATTTATAGAGATCTTTTGCAATGAGTTCAAAACCCGTTAACCAGGTGGTAAAGACTTCACCATGTTCTTGTTTTTGATGATCTGTTAATGCCCGGTCAAAATTGTCTAAAACGGGCAATAAGCCAATCATCAATTCAATTTGTGCATCGCGCATCCATGAAGTACGTTCTTTTGCAATGCGAGCCTGAAAATTTTGAAAATCCGCTGTAACGCGCAAAATTTTACTCTTTAAATCTTGTAATTCAGTTTTACATGCTGCAAGTTCTTCATTTTCTACACCTTGCTTGGTTTGATCCGTATGCGTGATTTCTTGTTCATCAGCAACTTTCTTGTTAGAATCTTCATGTGTGGAATGATCATTCATGTTAAACAAAAACCTCTTATAAAAATTTTCGATTATGCTATTAAATTAAGTATACCATAGCAGCACAATACCAACAAGAAATTCAGGGAGTTTACGTTAATGAAAAAGTTTATCTACTTATCTATTTTTTTTACTTATTTATCAATTTATTCAGTTTCCTACCAGCCGTCCTTTACCTATCCTGATTCATTTATTGGCGAACCGAGAGTTACCAAAGATTGGCTTTCAACAATCAATTTAGAATTACGTGGCGGCTATGCCGAAGAAGGACGCAACGGATGCAAACAAACGGTCAATGCATTAAATATTTATGGTTGTGAAAATTTTTATGATCTCGCCAAAGGTGTTCCAGCCGACATACTCGATTGCAATCCTAATGGTTACATCAATACGCTCTGGCAGCAAACACCGCGTAGAGCAAATTTCGGTCAAGTTTGCGTTCAAGGAAAATTCAACCTCATAGAATTCACACCTTCAATCACACAAAATTTTACGCACGGGCTTTTCTTAAGTTTAAGCATTCCCATAGCTCAATATTCTGTCAAAGGAGTCACTTATTATGACCAGACAACAAAGGCAAGTGCTCCCACTGATGCTGCTTATTATCAATGGCAACAATTTATCAATAATGTTAATTGCAATCTGAGTACATATGGTTTAAATGTAGGAAATTGCAAACTCTCAGGACTTGAAGATATTCAACTTTTTGGTGGATGGTCACACAGCTTTGAAAACTTAAAATACCCTGATTTCATCGATCTTATGATTGCCTTGGGAATAAATTTTCCAACCGGGGAAAATGCCGACCCAACTGACTCATTTTGCATTTCATTAGGATATAATGGCCATTACGGCTTTCCGCTTATGCTCACCGCATCAATCGGCTTTTTCGATTGGCTCACCCTCGGACTTAATGGAAGCGCTATGTGGTTCAAAAATAAAACACGATGTGTTGAAATGAAGACCGATTGCGCCCAGCAAGGGTGGATTCACCTGGCCCAAGATTATGCAAATGTAAAACAGGGAACAATCTGGACTGTCTCACCATTCATTAAAGCTGATCATCTTATTGGTGGATTTTCATTGACACTCAGTTTTTCCTATGATCATCAAAACCAAACGTTTCTTTCCCCCTGCAATGCCACTGTCTATAATTACAGTATTGTAAATTCCGATCAAATCTATTATCCGTGGAGTATGACCGCCTTTCACTTTATTCTCGACTTTGATTTTGCATCTTTCAAACATTCCTGGGCACCATGCTTAGCGTTTACTATCGATAAAGCAATCAGCGGCAAACGCATATTTAAAAGCGCTATTTTTGGAGCAACCATTACCTGCAATTTTGAATGGTAAGCGTTAAAAACCAGTTTTTTGCATTATCCTTTCTGCTTCGATAGAATAAAAAGCAAAAATGTTTATGAATGATTTATTGAAAAAAATTGATGAAAAAAAAGCGTTACTTGATGCAACGCGCCCCCTGCCCCCAGAACTGGTTAAAAATCTCAATGAATGGTTCACCATTGAACAAACTTACACTTCCAATGCACTTGAAGGAAACACGTTAACACGCAGCGAAACAGCACTTGTTGTTGAAAAAGGACTCACCATTCACGGCAAATCGCTCAAAGAACATTTAGAAGCGATGAACCTTGCACATGCTATTGAATATGCAGAAGCATTAACACACCAAACAAAAAATGATATTTCATTACAAACAGTTCGCGATGTTCATTCCATTATTCTTCGCGGCATTGATAAAAAAAATGCAGGCATATGGCGCACTGTTGCTGTTAAAATTAGTGGCTCTGATGTCGAATTAGCAAATCCTGTTAAAATTCATGAAGAAATGGAATCCCTTATTAATTGGCTTCATGAAACAGAAGAAAAACCCATTAAAGTTGCGGCAGATTTTCATCTCAAACTTGTAACAATCCATCCATTTATCGATGGCAATGGAAGAACTGCCCGCTTAATGATGAATATTTTCCTCATACAATATGGATATCCGCCAGTTTTCATCAACCCCAAAAATCGACTCGAATATATTAATGCTATTGAAAAAGCACAATTGACTGGACAAGCTGACGACTATTATCATTTCATTTATCAGCAAATTGAAAAAAGTCTCGATATTTATCTTGATGCCATCAAAAAAAGCAATTTAAAATGGTAAATCATCTTGGAATGGTGGCTCATCTTTGAGATTGAGTTCACCTTTATTAGCAACAAGTTCATCATCAAAAGATTCTTGAGATTCACTCTTTTCTTCATCTTTTGTTGCAGCATCAAAAGTATTTCCGCTTACTTTCTTTTCTGATCGAGCTTTAGATTGCGCAGCCTTTTTTTCAACTTTTTTGAATATTTCTTCTTCTAATTTTGAACGATCTTGCGAATCAGAAAAATTATCTTCTGACTGCATTGCCGAAGGCATAAAGACAACACGATCTGCAACGATTGAGTGCTTACTACGATTGTTGCCCTCTTGATCTTGCCAACTATCCAATTTCAATCTTCCTTCAACTAAAACAGGACGGCCTTTTGCAAGATATTGATGACAACTGTCAGCCTGCGCACCCCACACATCAACATCAACAAAGCAGACTTCTTCAACCATATCTCCTGTTTGACGATTTTTGTATGAACGATTTGCTGCCAATCCTAAACGACAGACTGATTGCCCTGATGGTAATTGTCGCAATTCAGGATCTCTCGTTAAATTGCCCATCATAATAATGCGATTGAAACCTGCCATGATATAGCCCTTCATATTAAAAAACTTCTTGATTTATATTTAGAATACCAAAGAAATTATTTTTGAGGAATCGCTTTTTTTAGCCGCTCTCGATTATTTTGCCACCAAGAAAGATCATGTTCTTCTAAAAACTGCTCCTGTAACTCAATTAAATCTTCAGCAATTTCTTGTAATCGAACGCGAGACAAACCCTTCCATCGATTATCTTGTTCAATAAGTTGACGTACGATGGCTAAAAATTCTTCTTGAAAATCGACAATACTATTCACAACCTGAAGAGCATTTTTCTCTTTGCCAACTTCAACCTTCTTTGTTTGATTGCGAATACATGTACAACAGCACTCAAGAAGATCTCCACTTGACCGTGCAATCTTTTCACGCAATGTCGCTCGTGAATCAGACGTCTTTTTTACCGCTTTTTTTACGACAAATTCATTACCATGCAATGAACTAAAAAATAAAAAGAGATATAAAAATTTCATGCATTATGCTTTCGTCGCAAACGAAGAACCATCATAAGGTAACCGAATAACGTTAATCCAATCAATAACGCCACACCTTTTACCGCAACCATATAAAAAGGAATTCCACAATATCTTGCAAGAATCATCCATAAAAAGAGTGCCATTTCGGCTGCCATCGTAAATTTACCAAGTTTTAATGGTGCAATAATAATCACATATTTTCGTTGTAATAAAATGACCGCCGCACATAATACAATCAATTCTTTAATGAGAACTAAGTAAACAAACCACTGCGGTAATAACGTTGGTACAAATAAAAATGTTATGAGCAATGATAACATAAGAAATTTATCAGCAAGCCCATCCAAAATGGCACCAAACTTTGTTGTCAGATGAAATTTGCGTGCTACAAAACCATCAAAAAAATCAGTGAGCATCGCCGTTGCAAAAAAAACGGCCGCCCAACCCCATGATTGTTTAACAAGCAAAAAAACAATCAGCGGAATCAAGACAAAACGCAGCAGTGTTAAAAGAGTTGGCCACGTAATACGAATCTTAGGAACTAAACTCACGTTATTTACCTTCTAAAATTTCTGCAGAACCACGACATATATCATTTTCATATAACACCACAAATTGACCGGGTGCAATTCCTTGATCATTTTTAGATAACGATATGATGCCTCCTCCAGCGGTTTCTGTCAATGTCGCAGCAACCATTTCAGGGCCATGTCGCAATTTTACGTTAAATTGATCAGTCATCGGTTTTTCACCAATCCAATTAACAGTTCCGACTACAACCTGATCTCTCTTTTTATCTTCATAATAATTTTTTGAAATAAAAATCTTGTTTTCTACTGGCGATTTCGCAACAACATACCATGGCCCACCAGATAAACCAATTCCTTGCCTTTGGCCAATAGTATAAAACCAAAATCCTTTATGCCCCCCAACTTTTTTACCCGTTTCATATTCGATCAAATCACCGGCTTGTTCTCCCACATGATAACGAACAAAATCAGGAAACTTAATCTTTCCTAAAAAGCAGATTCCTTGGCTATCTTTACGATTTTTATTGGGTAAATTGTAATAATCTGCTAATGCACGCACCTCTTTTTTCGTCAAATCGCCGATGGGAAATAACGCCTTACTCAATTGATATTGATTCAATTGAGACAAAAAATAGGTTTGATCTTTGACTGGATCAGGTGATGTTTTAAGCAAAAAGGCACCATTTTCTTCAACTACTTGCGCATAATGACCGGTGGCCACTTTATCAAATTGATCGCCATATTGTTTCAAAAATGCACCAAATTTTACTTTTTGATTGCACATAACATCAGGATTCGGCGTTCTCCCAGCCTTAATGTGCACAATAGTATCGGCAACAACTTCATCCCAGTAAGCTTGTTGCAATGAAACAACTTCGAGTGGAACAGCCGCATTTTTGCAAACCGCTTGCACATAATCAAGATCTTCTTTCCATGGACACGAACCCAAGTGGGAAAGTTCATCTTCTAACCAAATTTTAAGGTAAAATGCAGTCAGTTGATGCCCTTGTTCACGCAACCGCATTAAAGCAACTGAGCTATCAACCCCACCAGAAATTAAAACAGCTATCTTCATTTAAATGAGCCTCCATTGTAAAATATAGCAGGAAAAGGGCATTTTGCCTATTTGACAATCAAAAACTAGCTATTTATTTTTGTTTTTTTAAAGAATAATAAAGAAATGAGAAAACTGATGAAAAAGCTCTATCTTTCATTCATTTGGTTCCTCTCATTAAGGGGGATGGTAGAAAGTGAGTATTTAACACTCACTATCTTACATGATATTGAAACAAGAGAGGGACAAGAAACAGCGGTCAAAATTTTCACCGATAAAGGTACAACAGCTCTATTTCCTCTTCAAACACATACATTTAGCATAAAACGAGGAACCGATTTTTATATAGAATTTTCTTGGTTTACTCCTCATACAAAGGTTCACCATATTGAAACGTGGCATATAAAAAAGTTCGAGTCTCGAGACAAAAAAAAATCCTTCAGTTTAAGCTTGAACCCTTTTCTGGATCAATCAAAAATGATCATAGATTTCCACAAAATACAAGGAGAAAAATATTTAAATCAATTATTTGAATTTTCTTTTGCAACGTTTATACATATCGAAGAAAAAATAAAAAGCGAAGAAGTAATGCCAATTTATTACACGCAAGAAAAAAGCATGGAACCAATGAATGATGAAAATACGGATACTACGACACCTTCAATTCAATTGGATGAGTTAGATCTCAAAAGAAAAGACTCCTTAACTAAAATAGCATCGTTCCTCGATTTATCCATTCACACGCCAACATTTAACCCATTTAAATAATCAAGCAACCCAGACAAATCCCCATACCTCGCAGCAAGCTACGAGGTATAACGCTCGTATGGTTCGACTTGCTACATCCTGAGCAAAGTCGAAGGGTCACCACGAGCGCGCTCATCCTGAGCCTGTCGAAGGATATGAGCGAATATAATGATTATGAAGCAAGCTTCGAGGAATTTTACCTGTAAAAGAATTAAAAGGAGCATTCAATGATCAAAAAAAGCAAACTAATTATTATTCTTTTTTTATTAAGTAATAAGCTCTTAGCAAGCGATGTTACCTATCTTTTCAGTGGAGGACGTTTTGGTGATAATGTAATTGCTTATTTACACACAAAATGGGTCGCAAAAAAACATGATTTACAATTCAAATATCGCCCTTTTCCTTATGCAGAACAACTTGCTCTTCATTACAAAGAACCCATTTTTAATGAACAAGGAAAATATGAACAGGTAATATCAGTAACTGATCAAACACGATTTATTAAAGATAAGAATTATTTGTATGTCATTCCACATTTTCCAGAAAGTAAGTTCGAATATGAACAATACAAAGGCCTTTATCCTTTTTACTGCACAGTCGATTGGAATGATAAAGAATTCATCTCAGAAGTTCGCGCAAACATTCAACCAGTGCGCAAACTCAACTTATTGAACCTTCCTAAAGATCGCATTTGTGTGGCCCTTCACGTGCGCAAAGGAGGTGGTTATGATACACCACTTACGGCCGATGGTTATTATCCAGAAGAAGGAAAAACAACGCCGTTTGACATTGTTTTTCCACTCAAATTTCCACCAGACAGCTTCTTTGTAGAACAATTAAAAATTTTCTCCGAATCAGTCAATCATAAACCAATTTATGCATATATTTTCACTGATGACCAAAATCCAAAACGATTAGTAGATAAATATGCCGCTGAATTAAATTTGCCCAACATCACTTTTGATTATCGTGGTAAAAATAATCATCATACGGCAAATGTGCTTGAAGATTTCTTTTCACTTGCACAATTTCATGTGCTTATCAGAGGAGAATCAAGTTTCTCGATTGTAGCCTCGTTGCTCACTAAAAATCAACTTGTCATTTATCCAACTGATGTAAATTACAATCCTCAAGGCGCTTGGAAAAAAAACATTCCAGATGTACTCAATTACAAGGAAGCACATTATCAATTCAATACAACATGGGGAAGAAAACCAATTCAAGTTACCAAATATGAGTGGAAAAAAAATAGCTAAGGATATAATATGAAGCTCGCAGGATTACTTCTTCTTCTCAGTTTAAACTTTTTAGCTTTAACAAATTATAATATTGTTTTTGTCCACATCGGAGATAAAATACCATCATATATCACGCATAGTATTAAACAAGCACGTTTATTTAACAAAAAATGTCCCATTTATTTGATAACAAATAAAAAAGCCTTAGAAACCATCTTCGAAACTCTTAACAACCAAGATATCACCATTATCGATGTCGACACAATTTCCCAAACTGACGAACACATCAATTTTTTAAAAATATTTAATATATGGGAAAGTACTATTGGAAAGAATGTAATACTTAAAAATTTTATGAAGGTAACAAGTGAGCGTTATCTTGTTTTATATGATTTTATAAAAAAAAATAATCTCACAAATACTTTCCATCTTGAAAATGATGTTATGCTTTATATTGAACTTGATAACGCGCTGCCCATTTTTGAAAAAAATTATAAACTCGCCTTTCCTTTTGATCATGATCAAAGAGCTCCTGCCAGCTTTATTTACATAAAAAATCATACTGCACTAAAACCTTTAGTAAGGCTTCTCTCTTCTGCATTTATCAATGGCTTTAATGATATGCAAATCCCCAGCATCTTGGCCCAAATCAACCCACAAGCCATCGATCGTTTACCAATTTTAACACCAGATTATTTATTACAATACAAAGCAGAAAATCTTCTTAATGAAAAAGCCTTAACCCCTTCCCTTTTCACAAAAAATTTTGATCAATTTAAGTTTATTTTTGATGCAGCCGCAATTGGGCAATATCTTGGAGGAATTGATCCTCATTACTATCAATCAACACCTGGATTTATCAATGAAAAAACAATATTCAATGTTTCATATTTTACTTATGTATGGCAAAAGGATGAAAAAAATAGATATATTCCCTATGCACTTTTAAATGATAAAAAAACTCCAATTGCGAATTTACATATAAATTGCAAAAATCTTTCTGCTTTTGCTTCAGATAATCCATCAATTATTCAAAACCAGTATATCCAAATTGCACCTGAAGCATAAAATTTTTACTTCTTTGGACTAATTAACTAAAAAATTTTAAACTAAAAGAGAAAATCTTATAATTATTGATAAGGTCTTGTTCATGAATATCATTGATCAGATAAAAAATACTTTAAATACGTTTTTAATAAATACTTTCAATTTATCAGCAGATGATATCATATCTATTGATATTACCTTAAATACTGATGAGCAACGGCAACAATTTGGCGATCTAAGTACTAATGCAGCACTCATTTTAAGTAAAAAAATTGGCAAGAATCCACGCGAAATAGCCGAAATTATCATTAAAAATTTTTCACATCCATTGGTAAAAAAAACTGAAATTGCTGGTCCTGGATTTATCAATTTTTTACTGACACCAGAGGCTTTTGTAGAACTTTTAAAAGAACTCACCCAACAACAAGAAAATTTCTTTAAACCTGATCATCTCAAACCAAAAAATTTCAACATTGAATTTGTAAGCGCCAATCCAACAGGTCCGCTCCATTTTGGTCATGGTCGTGGAGGCATTATTGGTGACGTATTAGGCAATATCACAAAATTTGTCGGTTACAATACGATCAAAGAATTTTATATCAATGATGCGGGTTCACAAATTCAAAAATTGGGCGAATCATTTAAAGCGCGTTGTTACCAAGAACTTGGCGAAAATATGCCCCTCCCAGAAGATGGTTATCAAGGTGAATATCTCGTTGAATTAGCTAAGGAAGCAGTTAAAGAATTCGACAAACAACTTCTGAAAAAATCGGATCAATTTTTCGCTGAATACGCAAAAGAAAAATTACTCGCTAAACTTCAACAAACACTCAAAGATTATGGTATTAATTTCGATGTCTGGTTCTCTGAAAAAAGCTTGCATGAAAACCATAAAATTGAAAAAGCCATTGAGCGACTCAAACAAGCTGGCTTTATTTACGAACAAGATGGTGCACTTTGGTTTAAATCAACTGCTTTTGGTGATGATAAAGATCGCGTTTTACGCAAACAAGATGGTAGTTGGACTTATGTTGCAGCCGACCTTGCCTATATGCTCGACAAGGCTGAACGTGGCGCACAGCAGATGATTATGGTTTTAGGCCAAGATCATCATGGCTATGTTGATCGTTTGCATGGTCTTCATAAAGCATTAGGCCTCCAACAATCAACACTCGATATTATTTTATATCAGCTGGTTAGTCTCAAAAAAGACGGTCAAGAATTGCGCATGTCAAAACGTGCTGGTCGCATGGTCACCCTGCAAGACATCATCGATACGGTCGGAAAAGATGTTGCACGTTTCTTTTATCTCAACCGTAAAGCAGATGCGCAACTCGATTTTGACATCAATCTTGCACTCAAAAAAACTGAAGAAAACCCTGTTTACTACTTGCAATACGCATTTGTTCGATTAAACAGCATTCTCAAAAATGCGGCAAAATATAAAGAACTTGAACAGATCAATGAAAATGATGCACAATATCTCACTGAAGAAGAACATCTTATGCTCAAAAAAATTGTCGCACTCAAAGATCTCCTTTTAAATATTACTAAAAATTACCAAACGCACCAATTAACCTATTACGCCTTAGAATTAGCACAACTTTTTCATAGTTATTATGGCAAAAATAAGGTCATCGATCTGGAATACCCAGAACGCAGTCGAGCACGCCTCCTTCTCGTTCAACAACTCAAAATGACCCTCAGCCTCATTCTTAAACTTTTAGGTATTAGTCAGCCAGAAACTATGTAAGAGAAAATACCTTTCAGATGGACATTTTACCTCTTAAATGGTAAGCTTTCATAGAGGTTTTAATAGTTTCAAATGGAGGAAAATGCATAAAAAAATTTTAGCTTTATTTTTACTCTTTATTTCTATATTTTCTCTCAATGCAGGATGGAGAGATCTGTTTTCATTTTTTAAACAGGCCCCTATTGTAAGTACTCTTACAGGAACTGGAATTTTAGCGCTCGGTTTTTATCTTTATAACCGTTCTTTACAATCAACCAGCAATTATGAAATAAATGAAAACGACAAAGAATTATCTTCTGACAATGAAAACGTCTTAATCGCTCCTGCCAGCATTACCTATGTAATCTTCGACAGAAAAGACACCGGACAAATTTATGCATGGACCCGAGAACATCTTAAATTTCATATGTACAAACTTTTTAAGGGACGACTACAAGAAGTTTCTTTGTATGAAACAGGAGATCCATTTGACCAAGATTTGCTCACTGAAGCAATTGAAAGTGATTCACTTGAAGATGTAATTCTTTCATTAACACATGCTGAAAAAGAGAAAATTTAAAAAAAGAGCGTTACATCAGCAACTTCAATCCATCCCACTCATCTCATTCCTCGGTCAATTTACAAAATAGATTTTTTGATCCGTTGATAGGCCAATTGTATGATCAATTGCATAACACAAAGTAAATATTACTGCTATAGGAAACGAAAAAAGACACTCCATAGTTCTCCCCATCTTTCAAGCTCCATAGTTCATGTCTTATCATAAGCTGTTCTTTTTTGGTAGAGTAAAAAAAATCAGTACCAGGAGCATGAGTAATGAAGGCTTACCAAGAGTCAATTGAAACGGTAATTAAAGAATTTAAAACAAATATTGATAGTGGCTTATCAACCGATGAAGTAAAAAGACGGTTACAAGAATATGGACCAAACTCTTTTCCTGAAGCAAAACCAGATTCTCTATTTATTCTCATTATAAATCAATTTAAAAGTCCCTTGATTTACGTTTTATTCGTAGCAGCACTTATTACCATTATCTTACAAGAATGGTTCGATACCATCATTATTTTTGCCGTCGTAATCTTTAATGCAATCATTGGCTCCATTCAAGAAGGAAAAACTCAGAAAATTATTACCAGTCTCGCCAAATTATTAAAAACAGAATCAATTGTTATCCGCAACGGACAAGAAGAAGTCATACCTGATCAAGAATTGGTTCCAGGAGACATCATCCTTCTACAGGAAGGAATGCGCGTTCCGGCAGACGTTCGTCTTTTTCAAGCACATGCGCTCAATGTAGATGAGGCAGTATTAACCGGCGAATCTAAACCAGTTCACAAAACATATCACCAACTTTCAAAAGAATTACGTATTTATGAACAACACAATATTGCATTTCAGGGAACTTATATTATGAGTGGCAACGGCAAAGCAATTGTCATTGCAACTGGCAATAATACCGAAATTGGCAAGCTTCACAAAATCATTCAGTCAATTTCAACAGAATTTCCTCTAAAAAAAGAGATGGAACGACTTGCACGATGGATCATTATAACAATACTTACACTTACCATTATTCTTTTTGCTGTCGGATCTTTTTTACATATTAATTTTTACACGCTACTTGTCACACTTACTGCTCTTTTTGTGTCGGCTATTCCTGAAGGGCTCCCCGTCATAGGAACCCTTGTTCTTGTACGTGGTGCTTATGCCATGGCTAAAAAACAATTTCTCATTAAAAAATTACAAGCAGTTGAAGCACTTGGACGCACCAATATTATTTTAACCGACAAAACAGGCACTATTACCCGCAATGAGATGATGGTCACAACGGCTTATATTCACAATAAATGGTATACCATCACCGGAGAAGGCTACAAACCAGATGGTGAAATATTATTTGAAGAAAAGCCAATAGATGAACATGATAAAAAATTGCTTCAAAAAATTGCAAGTTCAACGCTCATGAGCACTACACAACTCTATTATGATCCCGAACAAAAACAATATTTAGTTAAAGGAAATCAGACAGAAGCTGCCATGATAGTCTTCGCACAAAAGCTTGGACTCAATAGAGATAAAATGTTGAAAAATTTTTCCTTACTTTACGAACAACCATTTGATAAAACAAAACGCTATAATTTTGGTTGTTTTTCCCATAAAGATGCAATGATCTGCTATATGACTGGTTCACCAGAAACTATCATGCGTCATGCAAAAAATGACAACAAACCAGACCATGACGCATTGGCAAAAATGTTAGCGCAAGGACTTCGGGTAATCGGCATCGCAACGCTAGAATACGAACTCAAAGAAATGCCTCAACATAAAAAAGATATCCCTCAATTTGTACAAGATCATTTTGATTATATAAAATTTGTTGGCCTTTTTGGCATGCAAGATGCAATTCGCCCCGATGTTAAAAATAGCGTTCAACAGGCGCATACTCTTGGAGTCAAAGTCGCATTAGTAACAGGAGATCATAAAAAAACGGCCGAACTCGTTGCTCAAGAAGTCGATATCTTCCAAAAAGGAGATCTCAGTACAACAGGAGAAGACTTTCTTGCTCTCTCACAAAAAGAACGCCAAAAAGCTGCGCCCCACATTACTGTTTATGCACGTTTTGTCCCTAAAGAAAAATATGATCTCGTTTTAACGTATCACGAATTAGGCCAAATAGTCGCCATGACCGGAGATGGCGTTAATGATGCACCGTCATTAGCAGCAGCCGACATTGGCATCGCCATGGGAATTATGGGAACAGAAGTAGCAAAAGAAGCAGCTGATGCAATTCTTCTCAATGACTCTTTTTCAAGCATCGTCGATGGCATTTATGAAGGACGAAATGTTTTTTATTCTTTGCGCCGCATTATTCTCTACTTTTTTGCTACTAATTTGAGTGAAATTCTGGTTATCATGATTTCACTCTTTGCGCAATTACCATTACCATTGTTAGCAGTTCAAATACTCTGGATGAATATTGTAACCGACGGATTTTTAGACATTGGGCTCATTTTTGAACCACAAGATAAAAAACTTATCCGCAATCAAAAAATTTTCCATCAAAAGCTCATCGACAAAAGCCTGATTCTAAAGATAATTATCATGATGATACCGATGGTTACTGGTTCAATTTGGATTTTTCATCATTCCCTTCCACAGGGAATTGAATATGCGCGCACAATGGCGCTCACGACACTCATTATATTTCAATGGCTTAACGCTTGGAACTGTCGTTCTGAATGGACATCAACATTTAGATTAAGATTTAACGCAAACAAACCTCTTTTATTGATGATCGCCATCGTCATAACATTGCAAATACTTGTCACCTATACACCACTCAGATATGCATTTCGCATTACACCACTTTCTTGGTACGACTGGACATTGTGTATCGCTGCTTCAAGCTCAATTTTGCTGATTGATGAGCTAAGAAAATTTTTAATAAAAATCACGAATAGTCAATTGTAGAATATACAGCTTTCTGGCATACTAATAGAAACACTCGTTCTTTTTATGTAACAAATTAGGAGTCTTTATGGCAAAAATTTCTCTTGAACTTATACAACAGTTACGCGAAATCACCGGATTGGGCATGATGGACTGCAAAAAAGCACTCATCGAAACCGATGGTGATATTGAACGCGCTGTTGTTCTTTTACGAAAAAAAGGTTTAGCAGTTGCACAAAAAAGAGCTGAAAAATCAACCTCTCAAGGCCTCATTTCAGCGTACATTCATCCAGGAAGCACGCTTGGTGTTCTTTTAGAAATTGACTGCGAAACCGACTTTGTAGCATCAACAGAAGATGTTAAAACTTTTGCAAAAAATATTTGCATGCAAATTGCAGCAATGAAGCCACTTGCGATTAACCCTGAAAACCTCGATCTAGAATATTTAAATAAAGAAAAAGATATCATCAAAGCACAATTAAAAGAATCCGGCAAACCTGAAGCTATGATTGAAAAAATAGCTGAAGGAAAACTGACTAAAATCTATTCAGAAGTCTGCTTAGTGAAACAACCATATCTTAAAGATGATAAAAGATCAGTTGAAGATATTTTAAACGACCTTATCGCTAAACTTGGCGAAAAAATTGTTATTAAACGATTTGCTCGCTTCCAAGTCGGCGTTCATGGCGAAGATTTTTTCACCATTTGATCTTTTACAAAAGTTAAGCAAACTAAATAAAAAGTTTCTCAATAATTGGTATGAAGAAAAAAATTATTTTATTAAAGCTGACAGGAACCATTTTTACTGATCCAAAAACAAAAAAAATGACACGCTCTTTTATTGATTCCATTATTGAGCAATTAAAACAACTCTCTAAGAGTTATCAAATTGGCATCGTAATAGGAGGCGGTAATTTCTTTCGTGGTTCCCGCGACAATGACACTTTAAAGTTACGTCCATCAATCGCACATACAATCGGCATGATGGGAACAGCCATGAATGGGCTTATTTTATATGATTTGTTAGAAAAAGAAGATATAAAAACAACCCTCTTTTGTGCGCTTAATTGTCATGATGCAGGCAAACCAATTTCACAACAATCAATAGATAACGCACTCACCGAAAAAGATATTCTTATTTTTAGCGGTGGCACCGGCAATCCTTATATCTCAACCGACACTAATGCGGTCATTCGCGCGCAAGAAATTGGAGCAACTGAACTCTGGAAAGCAACAGATGTCGATGGAATTTATTCAACTGACCCCAAAAAAGACAGCCATGCTCAATTCATCAGACAAGAAACTTATCAGAATGCGCTCAACAACAACGTTCACATCATGGATCGCGCAGCTTTAATATTGGCTCAAGAAGGAAATCTCACAACCCGCTTTTTTAATGTTTTTGAAAAAAATGCATTAATTACTGCAGCAAAAGATAAAAATTTTGGTAGCACAATGATACATTTAAAAGGGACTCACACATGAATATTGTTCTTGAAGAAGGAAATAGCACTTCATTTGAAAACGCACTAAAAGAAGGGATGGATCAGGCGATTGACCATTTCAAGAAAGAATTAGTCGCCATCAGATCTGGCCGTGCACATACATCCATGGTCGCAGACATTAAAGTTTCTTGTTATAACGGCGAATCAGAGCTTAGACTAAGAGAGATCGCCGCGCTTTCAACTCCTGATGCAAATTTAATCGTCATCGAACCATGGGATAAATCACTCATCGCAGATGTCGAAAAAGCCATCAGCCACTCAGATTTAGGAGTTAATCCTATTAATGATGGCAACCTCATTCGCATTCAACTTCCTGTTATGAGCGCCGAACGAAGAGAAGAACTCGTCAAAATTCTCAGCAAAAAGACTGAAGATGCCCGCAAAGCTATTCGCGCCATTCGCAAAGATTTTCATAATTTACTTCGTGAAAAAGAGCAAAAGAAAACGATCTCAGAAGACTTCTCTAAACGCGTTATGGACAAATTACAAAAAGTCACTGATCAAAAAATTGGCACCATTGACGAAATGGGCAAGAAAAAAGAAAGCGAGCTCAAAACTTTCTAAACTTTACTTCATTTCATCATAAAATATGATATAGTATTACCGAGTGTGGATTTTTGAAATATTGTGGGCCGCTAGCTCAATTGGTAGAGCAACAGACTCTTAATCTGTAGGTTGTTGGTTCGATTCCAACGCGGCTCACCAGTCTTCGTACAAAAACGAACCGTTCCTTATGCTCAATGAAGGCTGTCTGACGTAGCATTATGCGTAGAAAGACTATAAATCGTTGCAAGAGTGGCGGAATTTGGTAGACGCACTGGATTTAGGATCCAGTTCCCGAAAGGGAGTGTGGGTTCAAGTCCCTCCTCTTGCACCAAAAAATCAAAACTAAGGAGAGCCTGATGGCGGAGTCGTTGCGTTTCGAACTATCAAGCTGCACGCACAAGATTCCCGATCAAAGTTGTATCACGGTCCCTCAAGAAATTATCGACAAGCTTTATCAACATACGTTAATACTTCAACAACATGCCGATACGGTCGGATTCAGCAAAAAAAATGCCCCTTTACAATATCTTGATAGTTATTACAAAGAACACATTCTCAATCACTTAAAAGAGTTTCTTCTCAAATATTCAGTAATCAGTTTTTTTTATCAACAATTACGAGAACAGCATATTCTTACTGCTGGCGAGCCTCGACTTGTAGACATATCACTCGCCCCCGAAAAAGATGCTCAATACATTTTTCAATTTACACCCGTAAAAAAAGTTGCCGTAAGAGATTGGCGCTATCTTCCATTTAAATCACCCATACGTAAAAAATATAAAGACATCGACAAACAAGCCTCAAATTTTATCACCGAAGAACGCGCGCAACACGGTCACCACGATGAAATAACTCCCGGAGATTGGGTTTTATTTGAAATAACACTTCTTAACCAAAATCAAAAACCACTCTTAAAAAATTTATCAGAATCTCTCTGGATTCAAATTGGCGCCGAAGAAACGAGCGAACCCTTTCGCAACCTTTTTCTTGGTAAGAAAAAAGGTGAGCATTTTACTTCAAATCACCTCTGCCTTCAGGAATATTTCAGTCAAAATGATTATGATTATTTCTTTGATATTTTCATTAAAGAAATATTGCCGTATCATTACTTCTGCCTTGATTCATTCAAACGACATTTCCGCCTTAAATCAGATCGAAAAATGCATCAAAAAATTGTTGAAGTTTATTCATTCCGTAACGATATTTCATTGCGACGCGCAATGATTGAAGAAGCATTTTTGCTCATTAATCGAACCTATCCTATCGATGTACCCGAATCGGTCGTCATTCGCCAAGAAAAAATCTTACGTGAAGAACTTCAAACAAACCCTGATTATACTGTTTATAAACTACAATCTGATTTTGATCAAAAAGTCCGTCTTTTGGCAGAAAAGCAGGTACGTGAAAACATTTTAATCGATCATTTCGCCCTTCAAGAAAATATTAATATCGATGATTCAGATGTTTTTGGTTATCTCAATTTAACAAAACGGCCACGCACAAAAGAATTTATCCATTTTCTCCATCCAGAAATTCGGGCCAATGAAGAAGAATTACCAATCCCACACGAATCGCTTAAATATTTATGTATAAAAGAAAAGACCATCAATCATATTCTATATCACTTTACAAAATAGTGGGGATTCAATGAATAACGTCCATAACCTTCTTATTATTGGTTCAGGACCAGCAGGCTTAACTGCTGCAATTTATGCAGCACGCACTGAATTAAAGCCTATTGTCTTTGAAGGTGATTCACCTGGAGGTCAACTTATCAATACAAGTTTTGTTGAAAATTGGCCTGGGAACATTTCAATTCTTGGCGCACAACTTATAAATAATATAAAAAAACATGCAAAACATTTCGGCACACAGAGCATCCATGAAACAATTACCAAAGTAGACTTTAACAAGCGTCCCTTCACCTTATGGACAAACAAAAACAATGAATATAAAGCAAAAGCAATTATTGTCGCTACCGGCGCAGGACCAAAAAAATTAGGTTGTCCAGGCGAAAAAGAATATTGGGGAAAAGGTGTCACAACATGTGCTATTTGTGACGGAGCACTCTACAAAGACCTTCCGGTAGTCATTATTGGTGGGGGCGACACCGCTATGGAAGATGCCTCTTTTATGACAAGATTCACTAATCAAATCACCATCATTCATCTTTTAGATAAATTAACCGCATCTCCCGCAATGCAAAAGAGAGTGTTCAACAATCCTCATATTAAAATTATTTACAACAGCACCGTCTCTGAAATCAGAGGAAACAGTGAACATATAACTGAAATTGTTATAACTAATCAAAAAACACATGAGCAAACAACAATTCCAACAAGGGCTCTCTTTTTAGCAATCGGCATTAAACCCAATACCACATTTCTCAATGGCGCACTCAAGCTCGACAACTATGGCTACATAGAAACCTTCTGTCCAACAACATCAACTTCAGTAGAAGGAATTTTTGCCTGTGGTGATGCAGCAGATTACATGTATCGCCAAGCAATAACGGCGGCAGGATCTGGGTGCATGGCGGCTCTTGATGCACAACGATATCTTGAGACTACCGAATAAACTTATTTTTTAAGCGATAAGGATATTGTTTGAAATGATCAAAACATATTACAATAATCTTTAAAAAGGATTCTATGAAACGTTTTTTACTCTGCTTCATCCCCTTCGTGCTTAACTTAAATAGCGATTTCAACTCACAAACGTATCAATTGATCATTATCGGCACCGGCCCCGCAGGTCTCACCGCCGCCATTTATGCAGGAAGAGCCAAGCTCAAACCGCTCGTTGTCGAAGGAAAACCAAGCCTGCTTACCATGGTAACCAATATCGAAAATTGGCCCTGCCATGAACGCATTTCCGGAGCAGAACTCATAGAAGATATGACAAGGCATGCAAAAAAAACAGGAGCAATCTTTATTTCTGAGCAGATAACTGAAATCAATCTTAAACAGCGCCCATTTATTCTAAAAACGGCGAGTGGAACAACCCTCTCAACGGAAGCCCTTATTATTGCCACAGGAATGTGTCCCAAACAACTTGGTTGCCCGGGAGAAAAAGAATATTTTGGAAAAGGTATTGCTAACTGTGCACATTGCGACGCCCCATTGTTTGAAGACACCACTGTTGCCATCGTTGGTGATGGCATGATGGCCTTACAAAATGCAATTATCCTCAAAAAATATGCTAAAAAAATACTTCTTTTTAGCAACAAAAAAAATCTCTCTGGTCCAAATGAACTGATTCAACAAGTGGAAAATTCACCATCTATCGAAATCATCCCTCAATGTACGATTAAAAAAATTATGGGTGACGATGAAAAAGTAACCAATATCGAAGTTTATTCTGAAAGCTCAGGGAAAATAGATCAATTTGATGTTGATGGTGTTTTCATATCTTTGGGATATGAACCATGCACACAACTCGTTAAAAACGTGCTTCCAACCGATGCCGAAGGAAGAATTAAGACAGACGCACTCGGCCACACAAAAATCCCAGGTGTATTCATCGCGGGAAACGCAGGCACCATTCCGCACGGACAAGCAATCATTTGCGCCTCTTCTGGCTGCATCGCCGCCATAGAAGCAGAAAGATTTTTAGGAAGAAAACCACGAAAAGCAGCACTCTTTAGTTGCCAAAAAAGCTAAAATCTCGTATTATTATAAATGAAAAATTCAACAAAGAACTTTAAAGAGGTTTCGAACAATGTCTATCACGTATAAGCCATCTCGTAAAAAACGCAGCAGCAAACATGGTTTTCGCAAACGCATGGCAACTAAAGATGGTCGAAAAATTATTAAACGTCGTCGCGCCAAAGGGCGTAAAGAATTAGCAGTACAAGTACAGGTCAAGAAGAAATAAATGAGTTCTGCTGAACGCATAACACAATTCAGCAAGCAAGAAATTAACGAATTATTTCAGAAGAGTAACCGCATTTTTTATAACAATGCGGTTACCGTTTTAGCGGCGCCACGTAGTAAAGATTACGCACGAATGTTATTAGTAACCCCACGTGTTGTTGGCAATGCAGTTAAACGAAACCTGTTGCGACGCAGATTAAAAGAGATTTTCAGAAAAGAAGATTTACCCAAAAAACTTCAGTTTGATCTTGTTGTTCTTGCACGCAAACCCTTAACTACGTATACATTTGAAGAACTTAAACAATTAATAGAAAAGATTCTTGCGAATTTACCATGAATTTATTATCAAAATATATAAGAAAATTTCTCATCTTTATGATTGATGTAACACGACCTTTTTTGGGCTGTCCGGGATGTTGTCGTTATACGATAAGCTGCACGATTTACGCAAAAGATTACCTCAATGATGAAGAAACACCTCTTTATAAAGTTCTTTGGGATATAATCAAGCGAGTTTTTTCTTGCCACCCTTTCCACCGAAATTAAGAGAATTACATGAAAAATTTATTGTTTTGTATATTAATCGTTAATCTCACCAATGCAATGGAAGAAAGACCGAGAATACAAGCATTTTTTCCAAAAAGAAACGTACGTATTATAACCCCAGCAGGCCCCTTAGATCTAATCGGCAGTATCACAACCGAAGATCAAAGTGAACTTGAAAGCATCGCTACCCTCTTAAGCTGTGCGGTTACCCTGCAAAAAAAATGCGGTTATTTCGATGTTTATGTTCCACGGGAACGGACGAAAGAATTTGAAAATAAAGCGCAAAAATTATTATTCTAAAAATAAAGCGAACGTTATAAAAGCAATGGCATCAAATACCAACACAATATTTGATGCCAAAAAACTTTAAAGCAAACTGCCCGCAAGGCGACTTAATTCACTTCGTTCACTGATATCAAGATAAACGGTGCCAGCGATCTTCTGTCCCTTAAACGCATTACTTACAACAACTAAGCCATTACTACTAAAATCGAGATACGGTGAATCAATTTGATACGGGTCACCTGACAAAATTATCTTTGAATTCTCGCCAACGCGCGTAACAATTGTTTTTACTTCATGTGGCGAAAGATTTTGGACTTCATCAATCAGAATATATTGATTTGGAATTGAGCGCCCACGCATATACGTTATCGCTTCCAAACTAATTTTATCTTCCCTAATCATGCGATCCAATGGACTGATCCTATAATCTTGATGATGGTGTTGTCGTTTCTTTTTATGATGTTGTTTCTTGCCAGCTTCTCGTGCAACCTGTTCTAAATGATCATATTCTGCTTCCGAGGGTATCGTCATAGCCTTCTGAGAAATAAGTTCCATGTTGTCATAAATTGGTTGCATCCAACTGTGCAACTTCTCTTGAATATCACCGGGCAAATAACCAATATCCGGACCGAGCGGCACAACAGGACGCGCAACCAACATCTTTTTGTAATAATCTTCAATTAAAACCTGATGAAGCCCCGCAAGAAGTGATAAAAACGTTTTGCCTGTGCCAGCTGGCCCAAGCAAACAAACTAACGGTATATCTTTATCCATTAACAAATTCAGTGCCATCAGCTGCTCAGGATTTCGCGGTTTCAATGGCCAAACAAAATGGGGCGTATAAACTGCTTTAAATCGCTTATCTCCCACATATCTAAAAATACGATAGTTCTGATCATTATTTTTACTGCATAACCATACAAACTGATTAGCAGCAAGATCATATTCTTGAATAAGTGATTGCAAAATTTTTGGTTCATCTTTTTTCAATTCAGCTGCAGCAACTTCCTCGCGAACCCATCCTTTGTAAAATTCCTCAGGTGTAACCCGGCCTTTTAAATAATCTTCAGCTTGAACACCAAGCACGTCAGCTTTCACCCGCGCATTGATATCTTTTGAAATAAAATGAACATCATATCCTTTGCGCTTTAAAAAAAGCGCCGCCCCCAAAATCCCTTCATCCCCAAATTCAGTCGTCAAAACAATGTTTTTTATCTCATCAAGCGGCGGAAAGACAATAAAAAGCATGCCACCATGATCAAGGACGACCCCCTTATTAAGAGACCCTAGTTCACGCAATTGGTCAAGTCGTCGAACAACTTCGCGTGCGTTGCGACCACGATCAGAATTTTCATGTTTAAATTTATCAAGTTCTTCGAGAGCCATCATCGGAATCGCAACAGTTGAATCGCCAAAAGAATAAAGTGACATTGGATCATGCAAAAGTACATTCGTATCGAGCAAAAAGACTTTCTTCTTTTTTTCTGGCATCAGGAACCCTTCATTTCAATACACCATTCGGCTTCATGCTACCAATAGGAGAATCCAATTGGCAACAATAAAGATAAATGATATACTAAAAAACCGGTAATTAAGCTTTGATACCAGGAAAGGTTAAATATGGAAATTAATGATCTTTATAAAGTTCGCCATTCCGCAGCACATTTACTTGCACAGGCTGTTACAGAACTATTTCCTGAAACTATTGTTACTATCGGGCCCGTTACCCAAGAAGGATTCTTCTACGATTTCTTACCTCCAGAAGGCAAAAGCTTCAAAAATGAAGATCTTCCAAAAATTGAAGCGCGCATGCATGAAATTATAAAACAGAATATTCCACTCGAACAAAAAGAAGTCTCTAAAGAAGAAGCACTAAAACTTTTCAAAAACAATCCCTTTAAACTTGAACTGATCAAAGATATTCCAGATAAAACCGTTGGTCTGACATTTCAAGGAAACTTTGCTGATTTATGCAGAGGCGGCCACGTAAAAAGTACTGGTGAACTCAAAAATTTCAAAATATTTGGCATCTCTGGCTCTTATTGGCGCGCTGACCGCGAAGGGCAAGCGCTACAACGCATATCCGGAACTGCATTTCCGACAGAAAAAGAGCTTAAAGAATATGAACAAAAAAAAGAAGATGCCGAAAAATATGACCATCGCAAACTCGGAAAAGAACTCGATCTCTTTTCCGTTCAAGAAGAAGGTCCAGGTTTTCCATTCTTCCACCCAAAAGGGATGATCATTCTCCAAGCGATGACTGACTATATTCGCAAAGAGCTGGTTAAAGAAGGTTATAAAGAAATCAAAACGCCAATTATTCTCTCAGAAAAACTTTGGCATCAGTCAGGTCATTACAGCCATTACAAGCCAAATATGTATTTTCTTACTATCGATGAACAACCCTATGCAGTCAAACCAATGAACTGCCCTGGTTGCATTCTTATTTATAAAACACGTCCTCGCTCATATCGTGAATTACCGCTGAAACTTTCCGAATTTGGACTTGTTCACCGCCATGAATTATCAGGCGTACTGCATGGATTATTCCGCGTTCGTGCATTTACCCAAGATGACGCACATATTTTCTGCACTCCTGAGCAAATTGAACAAGAGATTCTTAACATTATCAACTTTGTCAAGCGCACCTATGGCCATTTTGGCTTCGAAAACGTAAGTTTTGTTTTAGCAACAAAGCCTCAAAAAGCGATGGGTGATGACGCGCTCTGGACAAAAGCAACAGAGGCACTCAAAGCAGCTCTGGATCACGCGCATATTAAATATGAAATTGATGAAGGTGGCGGCGCATTTTATGGTCCAAAAATTGACATTAAAGTTCAGGACTCTATGAACAGATTATGGCAACTTGGCACTATTCAGGTAGACTTCTTCATGCCACAAAACTTCGATATTTCATATATCAGTCCTGAAGGCAAAAAAGAACGCCCAATCATGATCCATCGTGCGATCTATGGCTCATTTGAACGATTCCTCGGCATTTTACTTGAACATTATAAGGGAAAGCTACCGTTCTGGTTGGCTCCTGTTCAAATCAAGGTTTTAACCATCTCAGATGAACAGATCCCTTATGCTCAAAAAATAACTGAAGAACTCAAAGCCCATAACATTCGCGCAGAGCTATTCGAGTCATCAGACCCATTACAAGCAAAAATTAAAGCTGCACAAATTGAGCAAGTACCTTGGATGCTGATTATAGGAAACAAAGAGGTTCAAAACAACACTGTTACCCTCCGCTATCGTGATGGCAAACAAGAACTTGATCTCTCTATGAAACAACTCCTTGAAAAACTCGTGACAAATAGCCATTATTGAGATCAAGAGCCACTTCACAAGGTTTTCCAACTGGACATTTTTTGCTATTTTAGCTATAATTATATGCATGTGAGGTTATTATTTATAGCTAGGAAATATCATGGATTTATGCAAAAAGCTCTTATGTTTATTCTGTCTTTGGAGTCTCTCCCTGTATAGCATGGAACCAGAAGTCGAACCGATTGATCCAATAAAAGATGCTGTCGCACTGATTAATCAAGGGATCTTTAATCTAGAAAATACGCCGCACGTAGGGGGTCTGATTGCACCAATTCATGTTAAAACGTATAAAGAAAGAGCAGCTCGCGACATTGTACGTGGAACGGAGATTCTTGAACCTTGCTTGGTAAATGCATTAGAAAAATCTACATTCAGTCACGATACATGCTTAAAAGCGCTAAAATTTTTCGGTGAAATGTATAAACTTGCTCAAGACCTCAGTGACCAGAATCAATTTTCCATCCCAGAAATTAATAGACCTGACCTTATCTTCTTAACATTAAGTGTAAAAAAATTCTTAACGTCTCAAACACCAAAAAAGAATACTGAGGAAAAATTAATCGAACTCAAAGAAAAGTCATTTCAATTTCTCCAAACAATAAACTCTTCTCCTGAAAAAAGTAAGCCTCGATGTTTAGTTGATGAAACCTTACGAGCAACTACTCATATCATGCAAACACCAGAAGCTATGGATGACTACATTCCACGTGATCCTTTTAGTTTAAAGGGATTATTAACAGCGGCAAGAAAAACTGGTTTTTCCTTCTGGCATCATCGCCAACAAAAACGTGTTGGAGAAAAAACAAGCGAAGAACTCTTAAAAGAACATCAAAAAAAAGATTCTTCACGAGAAGAAAAAGGCTTAATCGATTTTTCACTCAAATCAACTGAAGAAAAAGTTGAATGGTTACACGATAAATCAGAAGAATATCAACGTTTAGTCAGCAGTTATCTCTCTCCTCAAATAGATGGTGAAAGAGACGAAAGGCTACAACAAAAAAATCTTAAAATGCTTGAAGATGGCTTGAAATTTGCAATTAATCCAGCTTCAGTAAGTTGTTTTGCCGGTCCAAAAACACTTGCCGCAATCCAATGGCTTCCACGAGCAATACTGAACCGTGCACCAGAATCAGTTCTGCCAGTGGAAACAATTGAAGCATTAAAAAGAGATGGTGAAGGATTTAAACCTTCAGATATATCTCGAACAAGTGATAAAGTATTCGAAGAGTTAAGCAGGTTTCTTGGTGGTGACACGCCTGAAGCAAGAATAGAATGGAAAGAAAGGACCCGAAAAGATTTGCAAGAAAAAATCTGCCCACATATAACTCCTGAAAATGCAGATTTATTATCAAGCACAACGAAAAAAGCGACCTCTCTTTTATCAAAAGCTCGTGAACATTTACATAGATTTACAACGCATGCAACTTTTGTTGAGCGTCAAGAAAAAGAGGCACTGAGTTTATTCAAACAACTTGTTGAAGAAGATAAAAAATGGCGCGCACAACAAAATGCGCACGAAGAAGTTGACTAAAAATTTTAATTTAAAAAAATAGTTTAAAACTTTTTCAATTTGTTTTGAACATAATTATAAAAATATTTTTATTAAAGTTTTTGTTAAATATTTAACAAAAATCATTAAACAGGACGCAACATTATAAAAATAAAAAATCTGAATAAAAGCACCCAATGAGTCATATCAACTATCATGATTTTTCAACACACATATTAAATTAAATTTAAAAATTTTATTTTCAAAAAACAAAAATTCTTAATTTAAAAATTTTTATTCAAAATCTTGCTTTTTTGCAATTAAATTCGTTAATATAAAAATTGAGAAGTGAGTGGTAATTGAAATCTTCAAAAAAGGAAAGGAAAGAAGATGGCCACAAAGAAAGTAAAACGTACAACTAAAAGAAAGACCACAGCTAAAAAAACAACTAAGAAAGTAACAAAGAAACGTACAGTTAAAAAAACTACAGCTAAGAAAAAAGTTGCACGTAAAAAAGTAGCCAAAAGAAAAGTCGCTAAATAATAATTTGTCTAAAGCAAAAACATTGAATATGCTCAAATGTGTGTTCAATGTTTTTGCTCATTAAAAAATGAGGTAAGCAATGAAGCAAAAAATAACGCGTAAAAAAAGCACGACAAAAAAAACAATAAAGCGCAAAAAGGCTGTCGCTAGAAAAATAACAACAAAGAAAAGCAGCTGTCACCAAAAGCATGGCTTCGTAGAGTTTATTAAGTGCTTCTTTAAAGTTTAATAGTTTTAAAACGTAGTGGTTTTAATGCTTGTTGTATAAAATCAGGCAAGTGAGGCACTGTTTTGGACAGATTTTGACCAAGTTTTACGAGTACATGGTTGTATTCTATCCAATATTCTTTGGGCAAAATCTCTTCAAGAGAGTGCTCTGTCTCAAGTGGTGTACGTGTTTTTACAAAGCCTAATCGATTACTTAACCGATGAACATGTACATCAACACAAATCGCCGGAATTCCATAAGCCATTCCTAAAACTAAATTTGCCGTTTTGGGCCCAATTCCTTTGATGCTCATCAATTCTTGTCGTGTTTTCGGCACCATTCCATGAAATCGCTCTATTAATTCTTTACTTACTGAACGAATAGTTTGTGCCTTCTGTTTAAAAAAACCAATCGAATAAATTACTTTTTCCAGTTCCGATAAAGGCATTTTTACAAAATCAGCCGGTGTTTTTGCTACAGAAAAAAGCTTGCGTGCAACTGGTAACGTTTTAACGTCCTTCGCACGCAAGCTTAGTAAACAACTTACTAAAATGAGAAAGGGATCTTTCTGATATTCCTGCGCAATAACAACACTCATTGGCTCAGGTAACCCTTGTGTCGCTTTACGCAAAATTCTAAAAACTTCAATAATCTTCTTTTTCTTGATCGCTAAATCGCACTTTCTCATTTTTATTACTTTATATAGCTAAAAAAAGATGCTAAAATAAAAGTAATACTTTCATTATCCTGAAGGTGGAACAACAACTAGAATGGCTACAATAAATGACCATGCCCTAAAAGCATTGATCAATAATGATCGAGTCAACATATTTTCCCTTTCTTTTAATGAAAATTAAAAATGCCACCCTAAGTATAGTCAGCTTATAATGAAAAGCAACCGCCATGAATAATTTAATAAAATTTATCTATGCAACATTTGGAAACTGTTACGTACTCTTCATTGTTGAATTTCTTGCCATTCTCTGTAAGTCATATATTTTGTTTTCTCTTATTAACTTTTTACAACATGAACGCCTTCAAAAAACACTCTTTTTTCTCATCCTCGCCCTTATTGGAACAATAACTGATGATTTAGCATGGCTTATAAAACTTGCCCAAATGCTCTTTATACCCACCCTTTCTTATACATTAATAACATTTATTATTCGTATCGCATGGTCCTTTGTCCCCATCACATGGCAATCATTGAGCTTACTTTTAGAATCACTTGCAGAACCACATAAAAAAATACCTTGGTATCAGAAATTTTTTATTCTCATCAATCTTGGCTTCACAGCCTCTTACATAATTTTTATGATAACCAATTTTTATGTTCCTACTGCGGAAGCAAAAACTGAAATAGAATATGCAATAATGCAATACAGCCTTCCCTTTTGCATCTGCGTGTTACTTGCCAGCGTTATTCTCGTTTTGTATAAACTAAAAACAAAAAACATTCCGCGAATTATTAAAAAGCAGTTATTGACCATTATCAAACTTATCGTTATGCCGTTAATTCTCACGGAAATTTATCATCTTCTTTATCCCTCTGGCTTTATTCCAACCAATATAACGGCGAGTTATAGCATCATAACTTTTATTGCAATTGTAATGACATTGGCAACGTATTATTGCGCTAAAAAGATAACAAACGCCCGATTTCTTAATATTTATAAACACGTACATGAAAGCAAAAAGCTCAGTCTGGTTGAAAATTTTAAAGAAATTCTCGATCAATTAAGTAATGTCGCAAGCAAACAAGAGCTCATTAATCTTACAAAGACGTTTTTTAAACAAGCCTTTAATATTCCTATGGGACGAACCGAAGTCTTTCTTCGTGAGACAAATCAAGATCCAGCAAAAAATTTCGAGCAAAAACCGATTGCTGCTTATGTTGAACAATTCATGAGTCAAGAATATGTACAAAAAGAACTGCTTGAGTATATTTATCAAAAAAAGATTCTTATCTATGATGAAATTGAATTTAATAACTACAATGAACCTCATGAAAAGCTCACCCTCCTCGTCAATTTCATGAAAAAAATAAATGCAGATCTCTTTGTCCCTATTTATGATCATCAAACAATTATTGGTTACATTGTCGTTGAACGTGATGCGCGCATCAATGAACTCTACAGTGATTTAGAACGAGATGAAATTGTCGTTTTCGCCAGTTTTTCCGCCAACATTATAAACTTACTTAAAAACTATAAAATAGAATCGATTATTGCTCGAAAAAAAGATCTTAAAGAAGAGCTCTATCAAAAACATCAAGAAATCAATCAATATAAGGAAAGTATTAAATCTTTCTTAGAAGAATCGGAACAAAAAGAAGTCGGCATTATTTTTTATAAAAATCGCAAATTTATTTTCGGCAACCAACAAGCAAAAGAACTTGTTATTATCAATCCATCTCTTCAAGAAGGACATCCTCTTTCACAAGCTCTCAAAAAACTTGTAAAAAATGTCTTCCTTTATCAAACAAGCCAACAATGCTTTGCATATAATGACAAGGGAAGAAAACTCAAATTAAATGCCATTCCCAACCTTGAGGCCCATAATATTATTATTACAGTCCATTACCCCGACATTTCTGATATTCTTCAGCAACAATTTAAAAAACTTAAGGATCTAACAGAATGGGATTATTTACTTTATCTTGAAACAACCCAATCCGGAAAACTCATAAATCAGGTAATTCCAGGCACAGGAAAAACGCTCCTTAATATAAAAATAAAACTTCTTAAAAGTGCACTCAGTAAACGAGCACTTCTGCTCAAGGGACCTGATGATGATCTTGAACCGACAGCTGAACTATTGCACCATATCAGCATGCGTGAAAATTTTCATATCTTGAAACTAGAATCGATAAAAACCACTCATTTAGCAGTAAAACTTTTTGGGATAAATCAACTTTTTGGAAGTAACATCGAAACGCCCCTTTTTGAAAAATTAAATGGAAATGGCACATTGTTTATCCAAAACATTCATCTCATGGACATGGAAACACAAGAATATTTGGCTCGATACTTAACCTATAATCATTACAATCCTTACAAAAGCAACCAACCAATCAAAAGTGATATACGCATTATTTGCTCCACACACCATGATTTAGCACCATTAGTAGAGGGACACAAGTTCTCATTGGACCTTTACGAACAACTCAAGGAAACAGAACTTGAACTTCCATCACTTTTACAACTCAATGAACAAGAGCTCACTGAGTTGGCAGATGAAATTACGTCTCAATCAATTCAAAATGAAAATATAAAAAAATTACTCTCATTAACTGATCAAGAAAAAAATAACCTTGTGAGAAAAAAAACGGTCAGCCTCAAGCAATTCAAAGAACAACTTCATCATATTCTTCTACAAAAATCCAAGAAAAATAAAATCGAAGAAACCTTAAATCCTGCTTATAACATCATTGATCCAGATCTTACCAAAGCAGCACGCCTAGGAAAACATGCATTACGAGACCCTCAAATAATGGCTATATTGTGGAAAAAATTTAAAAATCAATATAAAATTGCTACGTTCCTCGGTGTAAATCGTTCATCGGTTAATCGACGATGTAAAGAGTATAATCTTCATTAAAAAAAGGATGAGAAATGCAACTATTAGAATTTAAAGAACGATCAAAAGAATTTCTCACATATTTGGAAGTTCAAAAAGGGCTCTCGTACAACACTACTCATTCATATGAACTTGACCTTAACCAATTCTGTGGTTTTTGGGATAAAACGGAAAACAAACCCGACGATCTCAAAAATATTATTCCAAAATTTTTTGTATTTTTATTTAATAACAAAATAAAAACAAGTTCAATTGCTCGTAAAGTTTCATGTTTAAAATCATTTGAAAAGTTCTGTTTAACCCAAGGTCAAAAAATTGAATTAAAGCTCAAGCGTCCCAAGGTTGAAAAAAAATTGCCTATTTATTTGAGCGTAGACGAAATGTTTCATCTGCTTGACAAAGTTAAAGCAGAAGACCTTCCAACGCGGCACCCACTGCGCGATATGGCAATTCTAGAGCTCCTTTATGCAACCGGAATTCGTTGTGCCGAACTTACCCACATAAAACTTTCTGACATCGATATGAATGAAAAAACAATTCGCATTTGGGGAAAAGGAAATCGCGAAAGAATTGCACTCTTTGGTGAGAAAGCCAAGCAAAAAGTTATTATCTACATCGAAAAAGAACGAACTTCCGTAAATTCACCTGAGGAATTTTTATTTATAAATAATCGCAATACCAGATTAAGTAGCCGTGCAATACAAAGAACATTAGAAGAATTTCGCCGATTTCTCAAAATCAAACGACCAATAACACCACATAAAATTCGACATACCTTCGCAACACATCTTTTAAATCAAGGGGTTGATCTTCGACTCGTTCAAGAATTATTGGGGCACAAATCTCTTGCAAGCACAGAAAAATATACGCATGTTACCATTCAACATCTCACTGATCTTTGTAATCGACTTCATCCCATTAATCAACTATTAAAAAAGCAAAATGATTCCAATCAAACCGAATAACGCAAAAACCATTTATTCACTCTTTTATTTCTTTACATTCTGCATAATCATTGGCATCGTCCGTCTTCTTTATTTACAAATCACATGCAGAGAGCAACTTTACCTACAAAGTGAACACAACTTTACCCGTTTAGAAAGAATTCCTCAACCGAGAGGAAACATTACCGACACCGATGGTCACATTATCGCAACCAATAAACCGATCATCAATCTTTTTTGGCATGGAACCGGTAGAAAAAGCCTTACCGCACACCAAAAAAACATCATTAATCAAATAGAAAAAATTCTTGAAAAATCTTTTACCGACGAAGCAAAGAAAAAAATTTTATATGCTGAACAATTTGAAAAACAAATATTACTCATCAATGATATTGATTTTCAAAAATTAAGTTTAATAGCTGAACAACTGGGCCATGAACCGAATATAATTATTCAAAGCAGCTTTAAACGGTATTATCCTTACAGCAAAATGGCAAGCCACGTCATTGGCTACCTAAGTTATCAGGCTGAACCAAATGGGCGCATGGGACTTGAAAAACTCTATCAAGATGCTCTTACGGGAGAACCTGAAATAAAAAAATGCATGGTCAATGCTATTGGAAAATCTTTACACGAAGAAGCATTCAAAGTAGGCTGCGCCGGTCAATCACTCCAAACGACCCTTAATTTAAAATTGCAAAGTTTTGCAGAAGAAATTTTTCCTTACGATTGGAGCGGCTGCATGATTATTATGGAACCCACAACAGGAGCTTTACGGGTTGTTCTTTCTCGGCCAAGTTTCGATCCAAGCATCTTTCTTCAACCAATTTCCCATGAAGAATGGCAACACCTTCAAGAACATCGCCCTTTTTTAAATCGGGCATTTGAAGCGTGTTATCCTCCAGCATCTTTATTTAAACTTGTAGTTGCAACGGCAGCACTCGAACATAATATTGTTTCAAAAAAAACAACAACTATGTGCAGAGGCCATATTTTGTATGGGGGAAGAAAATATCACTGCAATATTCATCATGGCCATGGAAAAGTTTCGTTTAAGGAAGCCGTCGCCTTTTCATGCAACATTATTTTCTATGAAATCGGCAAACGAATGTCGATCGACCAAATCGCAGATTATGCGTTTCGTTTTGGATTAGGCAAACCTACTGGAATAAACTTTCCGGAAAAGACAGGACTCGTCCCAACTTCCAAGTGGAAAATTCAAGAAAAAGGTGAGCGTTGGTGGCAAGGGGAAACAGTATCTGCGGCAATTGGTCAAACCTATCTTCTTGCAACCCCACTTCAAATAGCACGCATGCAAAGCTCTATTTTTACAGGCTATCTCACAAAGCCCCGTCTTTTAGAAAACGAACCGATTGAAAAAACCACACTTGCAATCAAACCAACAACATTAAAATTTTTACAAAAATCAATGCGAGCAACGGTCGAAGAAGGAACTGGCAAAAGACTTCGTGATATCGAAGATCTTATCATTTATGCTAAAACAGGAACAGCTCAAATTAGTTCACTACAAAAAAGAATGCTTGAACGTAATGAATTTCTGGAACACGCCTGGTTTTCAGGTGCCTTTTCGTACAAAAATGAAAAACCGCTCATTATTACTGTTTTAGTCGAACATGCGGGTGGCTCGAGGGCACCAATCTCTATTGCCAAAAAATTTCTCATAAAATACCGTAATTATATGCGTCAAATGTATAAGCAAAAAGCTGAACAACTGATCGATGAACATGAAGGACAAATTGCATAGTTTTTTTTAGCCTCTCTTGATATGGCAAACTGATTAATGCTTCCATTCAGATATGTACAGCTCAAAAGAATCAATACGATTACTAACTTCTTCATAATCCCTCCACTTATTTCCATTATCTCAAAAATCTCTATTTTTTTTCAATAAAAAGTCTACTTCTTATCAATAACCTGTTGTACTCCTTCATAGTTATCACAAATAATCCCTTTAAATCCCCGTCGTTTTCTCCCAAGTCATCTATAAAAATACAGTCCACTGCTGCGTGTTTATAAACATCAAAAACAAGTCTCACCATATGAAAGCTCCTAAACAGTCACAATTCAAATATCAGATAAAACCCAGGGCGTACGCATGGTTAATGCCCTAAATAAAGCAATTTTGAAATTTGACTTAATGCGCCAGAAGCTAAAATAATTTTTTGCAAATTAAAACTGATAT
>LBRU01000011.1 GCA_000991575.1 candidate division TM6 bacterium GW2011_GWE2_36_25 | reverse complement strand
CTGGAGCTGAAACAACTGGAGCAGGTGCTGGAGCTGAAACAACTGGAGCAGGTGCTGGAGCTGAAACAACTGGAGCAGGTGCTGGAGCTGAAACAACTGCTGGAGCTTCTTCTTCAACTGGATCTGTTTGAACTTCAATTTCAGCAGTTCTTGGAGATTGAGCTTCTTCAGCATCTTGTTCAACAGGAGCAGGTTGAGCTACTGAAGTAGAAACATCTGCTGGAGCTTCTTCTTCGATTGGATCTGTTTGAACTTCAATTTCAGCAGTTGTTGGAGATTGAGTTTCTTCAGCATCTTGTTCAACAGGAGCAGGTTGAGCTACTGAAGTAGAAGCATCTGCTGGAGCTTCTTCTTCGATTGGATCTGTTTGAACTTCAATTTCAGCAGTTCTTGGAATTTGAATTCCTTCAACTACATCTTGTTCAACAGGAGCTGCCAAATCTTCAATTATAGTTTCTTGTTCTGAATCAATTACTTCTGATTCATCATCTTGTTCTGAACCTTCTTCTGAAGGACTTGCAACAGGTGCTGGAACTATTGAAGGTGCTGTGGCTCGGCCTAATAAAAATGCACCGCCAGCAAGTGTTGCGGCTGCGGCAGTTTTGGCAACTGTTTTGGGAATTGTTGGGTAAGCTTTGGCGAATTCTTTTGCGCTTTCACCAAGGCCTGTTGCTTTATCATAAAGGAACTTGATACCCTTCCAGGATGATTTTGTTAAACTACCGAGCCCCTTTAAAACAGTTTGGGTTGATTCAACAGGGTGCTGGATTACACTCCATGTGCCGTTGCCAGCTGCTGTTGCGGAATGAACGATGCCATCTTTAATAAAGTGAAAAACAGTACCTTTGCTAACAATTTCTTCACCAACTAAAGCACCTGCTGCTGCTCCAGCAAGAATCGCTGGAATTTTATGATCTTTTGCTGTTTGAGCAATTGTTTTACCGGAAGCAACAGTGCGGTCAAGAACGTGTTTAGCTGCATCTACCGTTTTACGTTTAACTGCTTTTGTTGCGGGAAAGCCTTTTGCACTTTCATTTACGACTGCAGTTAACATACCTGTGCCAACCGCTGCGACTGCGCCTGCCTTATAGGGATGTTTACTTACATAATCACCTATTGTGCTTGCAAATGTTCTCATGGCATCCATGCCATGAGCTGCAGGGGCACAAAGGATAGTTGAAAGAAGAATAAACGTTACTTTTTTATTCATGGATAACCTCCATTAAATTAACTATAAATTACGAATTTTGAGCGTTTTCTTTGTCGGCAGCGCTTTGTGATTGTGGTGCTTGAGGAGCAGGTGTTGCTTTGCTCGCCTTGAAGGCTTGATAACCTTTATAACCTGCATATGCTAATGCTGAAACAACTGCGCCAATACCGAGAGATTTGCTTGTTTTAGGGTATTCTTTGATAATTTCTGTAGCGCCAGAATGAACATCTTTGGTTTTATCCCAAAGAGTTTTGAATCTGTTTCCGATAAAAGATGCTGCAGTTGTAATTCCGCTTAAAGCAGTTTGGCCTGATACTATTGGATGACGAACAACATCATAAACAGCTGTTGAGCTAGCCGCAATGCCGTTGCCTACAAACTTAGCACCACGTCCCATTGCACGTGAAACAGGGAAGCCTTTATAGACTTCTGTTGTTATGCCAGTTCCTAATCCGAGGGCTGAAAGTCCAACGGTTGTTGCTTTTCCGGGATTTGCGATTGGGGCTGTTACGCCTTCTACGACAAAAGAACCGGTAGCTTTTGCGGTTGCCACTGGATGACGCAACGCATCATATGCTGTTACTGCACCACTCTTAATGCCATCTTTTGCAATGTCAAGACCATTGCCAGCTGTACTTACTGCACGCTTTGCACCATGTAAAAGAGTAGAACCAATTAATGCGTCAGTTGCTACAGCACCAGTTAAAGCACAACCAGTTACGAATGCATGAGGATGTTTTGTGATAGAACCGTCAACTGATTTGATAATTGTACCACCAAGTGCTAGAGCATTGCTGCCGAAAGTTTTAAGTGCGCTCATGCCATGAGCTGCAGGTGTACAAAGAATACTTGAAATGAGAATAAGCGTTATTTTCTTATTCATAGGATAGCCTCCATTTAGCTAATTAGATTATAACCTCGAAAAATGAGTATTAATTGACTGCAAATAAACCTATATTAAGAATAAATTTTTTATAAAAAATGTCAAGCTTTGTTAATATGTTTTCTTGAAAATTTTTACATTTTCAAAAAGAAAAATAATAATAAGCTTAACCAAGAAACTTTTTGAAAAATCCGGTAATGGTTCCTTCATCATCGTTGATGGTGGTGCCAATTTCGGTTGAATATTTTTTTAGGGTTTCTTTTGCATCAGTAGAAAGTTTTTTTGGAATATGGCACTGTGTGATAATGATTAAATTTCCTCGGCCACGACCGCGAATGGCAGGAAATCCTTTGTCCTGAATAATGATTTTTTCGCCAGCAGGGCATCCTTTAGGAATTTTAATCATCAATTTTGATCCATCGATATTTTCAATTTCGACTTGAGCACCAAAGACAAGTTGTGGATAAGTAAGCATTAAGTTGCAGATTAAATCGTCACCTTCACGAGTGAATTTTTTATCAGCTAATACATTGATGCGTATATAAAGATTTCCCGGAGCGCCGCCAAAAATGCCTGCATCTCCTTTTTGCGCAATGCGCAGTTCTGCACCATCATAAATTCCTGCTGGAATTTTTACCGTAAATTTCTCATACATTTGTTTGCGTGAATTGCCATTACATGTTGGACATGGATGTGGAATGGTGTAACCTTCGCCACCGCATGTTGGGCAGGTTTGACTAAATACAAAAAATCCTTGTTGATGCTTAATTTGGCCTCTTCCTTTACATTCTTTGCATTGTTGCGGTTTTGTTCCTTTTTTTATGCCCGTTCCATTACAATCTTTGCATGCTTCTAAGCGATAATAACTGACTTCGTTTTTGGTGCCTTCATAAGCTTCTTTAAGTGTAATATTGACAGTGGCTTGACGATCATGTCCTTGTCGTGGCGTGGGGCCACTTTTTGCGCGTTCATGAGTTTGAAATCCAAAAATATCACCAAAGCCCTCAAAGATGTCGCCGAAATTTTTGAAGATATCATCCATGTTCATGCCTTGGCCACTCCAGCCGCCTCCCATTTCTGGACCAGCATGACCAAATTGATCATATTGAGCGCGTTTTTCTTTATTTGATAATGTTTCGTATGCTTCAGCTGCTTCTTTAAATTTATCTTCAGCTTCTTTGTTGCCAGGATTGCGATCTGGATGATACTTTAATGCAAGTTTGCGATATGCTGCTTTAATTGCTTCCGGTGAAGCATCTCGGGGAACACCGAGAATTTCATAAAAATCTTTTTTTGCCATAAATCTTTTACAAATTTTATAAAATTAGAGTTTTTCATCCTCAATTATAACATGAATCGTACGATCGGCGAAATTTTGGAAAAAGAGAATTTATTGAATGAAATTAACTCATCAATTCTTTTAATTTTTTGTATTTTTCAACCGCAGCAGAGGAGTGTTTTATATCGCCATAACGTGCAGCTTCATACGATATTTCATTTTTATAATGAGGAAATTCTTGTTTGAATTTTTCTATTAATATATTGATGGAGACGTTTTTTCCGGTGGCAATATTAATCGCTTGACCGTTTAGATAGGTTGTTGGTAATTGCGCTAAGAGCAAATTTGCTTCAGTGACTTCATTAACTGAAATGAAATCGCGTGTTTGCTCGCCATCACCAAAAACAGTGATTGATCTATTGTCACGCATTGCAGCACGTATTTTTTCGTAGATACCATGCTGTTGTGTTTGTTGACGTTTGCCATAAACGTTGAAATAGCGTAGACAGAGTGTCGGTAAATTAAAAAGTTTTGTGTAAAGTTGACAGTACTGTTCACTAATTAATTTCGAAAGGCCATAAGGAGATGTTGGTTCACAAAGTTCTGTTTCTTTACAAGGGTTTTCTTGATTGCCATAAACTGCTGCTGATGAAGAAAAGATAAAACGTTCAACGCGATTAATTCGCGCAGCTTCAAGCAAATTGTACGTTCCTGCAACATTGACCTTGCTGCAAAGACGTGGTTTCTCAATTGATTCGGGAACACTTACCATTGCCGCGCAGTGAAAAATAATTTGTTGATTGTGGGTTGCCGCTAAACATGAACTGAAACTCGTAATATCACCTTGAATGACGGTAATGTCATTGATTACCGAACTTAAATTATCGAGAGATCCTGTTGAAAGATTGTCGAGAACGCAAACAAATGCTCCTTGTTTGACAAGTTCTTCGACAATATGTGATCCAATAAAGCCGGCGCCGCCGGTGACGAGAATAGATTTTTGTTGATAAAAGTTACTCATAATTTTAATACCATATAGTAAAAGAACGGTGAATATTACTTTTTTCATCTTGATACGGTCATTTCTTTTGCTTCATTAACAGTAACATGTAATAATTTTTCGGCTATTAACTTGCCATCAAGCACTGATTCTTGCATGCTGCTATATTTCCATGAACCATAACGTCCCATAGAGTATATACTGTTTTCTGCTAATCTGGCAACCAGTGATGTAAGATATTTTTCACGCCAAAAATTATAAATAACATAAGCCTGTGGAATATGCAATTCTTGTACGGTTATAATTTCTGAATCATTAAGATCAAAAAAATTTTTAACTTTTTTTATGATGTCAGTTGTGCATGGTCGTTTATTTAAATATGCGCATTCAGTATATAGTGCACTCGTATTGTGAGGTGCCATTGGTTGTGCAAAATGATGTGAAAATCCCATGCGGTAAAAGGGATAGCGTGATTCTGGAAAATAGCACCAATGATAATCGGCAAGATGGGGTCGATTGATGCCAATGTTGATATTTAAAACTGAATTTGCTTTTAAATGATGGTGCTGTGTTTGGAAATTTGTTGAACTTTTATCTTTAATTTTTTTCAAAAAATTATTTAAAGGGATCGTATTGATGATTTTATTGTACGTTACTGTTTCACCATGAGAAAAATGTACAATGTTACGTGAGATATCAATTTTTTCTACTTCATAGTTGGTTTTGATTTTATTTTTTAATTTTTGTGCAATAGCATGAATTAATTGATTAATGCCACCTTTTTGCGGGTAATAAAAAAGAGCATTATAACCGATATGATCATCAGGTTCACTTAATGCACCTTGAATAATTGATTCGAGATTTGTTTGCGGGACGAAACGGCCGGTCCAACTTGCACTTATTTTTTTGAGATCGTAACAAAATAATTTTTGTTGATAGGGAATGAAAAAATGGTGGGCGAATCCTGAGCCAAAATGTTTCATGACCCATTGATAAAATGTTTGAGGATCTTTTATTTTTTTACGTTTTATAAATCCTTCAATGCAATCGGCGATAACGGGCAATGGAAGGCCATGTAAATTGGTTTGAAAGGGATAATGCGAATAACAGTTATTGCTAAAGATGCGTGATTTTCGGTGTAACGTATTAAGTGTGTCAAAAGAGATTGTTTCCGCTAAAAATTGCTTGAAGTTTTCATCGCTTACATGAATTAAATGTCCCGTGTAATCAAAGATAAAACCATCTTGATTTACCGAACGACAAAGGCCCCCAATTTCGGATTCTTTTTCAAATATTTGATAATCAAAAAAGCCCATCTGTTCGAGATAATATGCGGTGCTGAGTCCGGTCAGTCCGGCTCCAATAATAACAATATCAGTCATGCTAAATTATTCTCCTTCTAAATATGGTGAAACACCAAAATTATCCTGTGGTACGCCATTGTAATATAAAACAATTCCATAGGTGTGATAAGTTGTATGCATATTAAATGATTTTGGAATTGGTGGATATGAGGCTTCTTTTACAATTTGGTAAGCAAGAGAATCATACGCCGGGTTACCCGAGGCAAGGATAATAGCGATTCCTTTTAATTGTCCCTGTTGATCGAGCGCGAAGCGAATTCTTGTTGGGTGTTGTATATTGTGCAGAAGCATATCATGTTGCTGTTGAGATAGACGATTGGCAATAATGCTCATTGATTGTTGAAGGGCTTGATATACTTTTTGATTGTAGTGAAGATATTTGAATTCGCCATATTGTTCTGCTACACCTGGAGAAGATGCGGTCATTTCTGTTGCCCGTTGTCGCATCGCTTGATAGATATTTTGTGGAGAGAGAAAGCTTAATGATTTTTTATTTGTTTTTATATCTTGTTCTGTTCTTTCGGCTTCATCAATAGCATCTTGAAAAAATCGTTGCATAGGGACCTTTCCCGATGGCGATGTGAACGTTCGACTGGGTGATTCTTTAGGCTTTGTTGGTGTTTTTTCCGTAACTGTTTTTTTTTCGGGTGTTGTTTGAGGTGATTTTTCCTGAACGGGTTCTTGTGGCATTAGCGGACGTTCTTTCATTTCAGGTGCTTGTATTGGCGGTTGAAGTGGAATCTGTTGGCCTCCCATTGCGAGAGCTTTATCTGTTTTTGGTGCATCTAGTCCTGTGCCTGCACGGTGAACCCGATGAGTTGATTGCGGTTGAGCGGGTGGTTGTTTCATCATGAGCATCGGCTTTGGTTTTTGTTGCGCGGAGGAAAATGCGATTGGTTCATGAGAAAATTTGTGAAGAACGTTAACGATAATAATGCCGAGGTGAATGAGAAGGGAGATAATTAAGCAGATATATAAGAGTGTATGCTTTGGTTTATAAACCGTTTCTGATACCATAATGATGGACTCCGCTTTTTCTTTAGCATAACTGATTTTTGCGCGTATTGGTATTCGGGTGAGCCAAGAAAAATTGTGGCGGTTTATTTTAAAGAAAAATGAATTATAAAATGTGGGCGAGGCCTTTGTGCTTTTTAATTTGCCAGTTATCAAATTGATGCGTTGTAGATTTTTTGTTATTGAGAAAACGGATGATTTCATCAATTAAAGCTGTGCTGATGGTGAAGGAGACGTGATTTTGGTAAAGCCATTCTAAAAGAACACGACGTTGAAGAAATGGATCGTTACTCAAGAATTGCTTGATAGTGAGATATTTTTTACCCTCTTTTTCGGTACAGATTTCTTCAAGTGTTGTGAGCGCGAGTTTTTTAAGAAAATCATCAGTTTCTTGCATTGCATTGATTGTTTTTAACATATTAGTCTCGGCACGTTGATCAACTTTCTGTAACAATGGTAAGAGTTCTAAACGAATGCGGTTTCGCAGAAAGGCTGTATTTATATTAGTAGGGTCAATAACATACTCAAATTTTTTTCTTGCGAGATATGCGAGAATCTCTTTTTTGCTGACACTGAGTAAGGGACGAATATAATATCCTTGTTTTATGCGCATGCACGCTAGGCCGGTGACCGTTGCTCCACGCATGAGGCGGATGAAAAATGTTTCAAGTTGATCGTCTTGATTATGTGCAAGCGCGATTGCATTCGCATCATATTTTTTACGTATCTCTTCAAAAAAGAAACGGCGGCATTGTCGTGCAATATCTTCTTTGGAGCCACTTTTTTTAAATGAGATATTTAATTGAGAAATAGTGCTGCTTTCAAGAGGAATGTTGAGGTTTTTGCAGAGAGTTTCACAAAAAAGGGCATCCTCCTTGGAGCTTTTTCGCCATTCGTGATCAAGATGCGCGGCAACAAGATTGAAAGATATTTTTTTTTGTAACCATCTTAAAAAGTGGAGAAGATAAACTGAGTCAGGGCCTCCTGAGAGACCAAGTATGATGGTCATGTGAGGTTTGATGAGTTCATTTGAGATAATAAACTTTTCGATTTTACCAAAGGACATATATAAAACTTTTTATTTTACTTTAATCTTTTATGAAATTATTGCAAAGTAAGGTTGAATTTTGGCACATTAAAAATAAGTAGTGTGGTTAAATGGAGAGAAAGGGGTTAGTTTTGAGGAAGGTATTTCTCTATCTGCTTATGGGTGTTGGACTTCTTTATACGCACGCGATTTTATCGCTATTAACGCCGTCACCCGATGATATGGTAAAAGCAGATTCTGTGTTTGAATAGTTTAAGGAGTGGAGGTTATTAATGAAGTATACAATATTTTTATTTCTTGTTTGTTTATCAATTCAGTTAAATGCATGTGTTTCCAAAGAATGTCAAAAATGTCGTGATCGTTATAATAAAAAAATCACTAAAATGCATGAAAATTTACCATTTGGACCACGATATAAAGGTGAAGAATTGTGTTCTCAATGCTATGCATTAGCACCCGAAAATGTAAAATGGTGCCAAGAATGCATCTTAAATAAAAACGTGATGGAATTGGCAAATGAGCCATGGTGCCCTGTTTATTATGCGCGCACTGGTGCTAAAAAAGCATTAGAAATATTGCAAGGTCAACATTATCCACTTATACGTTCATCCAGCAGAGATAAATTAAACGTCTAAATTTTTAACAAATCGACCATTGCGTTCGATAAATACTCGACGACCTTCGACATCATCGCCCATCAATGTTGCAAACCAGCCATCAGCTTCGAGTTCATCATCAATGCTTACTTGCAAAAACTGGCGACGTTCAGGATCCATCGATGTTTCCCAAAGTTGATCGGGATTCATTTCCCCCAAACCTTTATAACGCTGAATATTCATAAATGGCTTGCTAATTTCAGCAATGGCTTGAATAACTGATAAAATACCTTTTGCTTCAAGCGATCGTTCTTTATCGATAATTTTTATGGTGCTTTCATGTTGTTCAAGTTTGATGAGATCCTTGAATTTTTCCAGTAATTTTTCAATTTTTTCATTCCAGAAAAATTCTACCGGTGACTCCCATTCGTGACTTCGTTTTTTAAATACAAAGAAACCATGCGTTGTAAGTGGTTCTTCAATTGGTTTGTTATCAAGAAGTGCGGTTGCTTTGTATGAGATTTGGGAGTCTTTAAAATGGCTTTGTAGCAATGATGCAATTTTTTCAAAGTCGCTTTCTGCGCCAAATTTTATGACTTCAGGATGTGCGTGTATAAATGATAGAAGTGCATGACATTGTTCAGGTGATAACTTAAAATCGTACGAGATTTTATTAAGATTAATTTCATATGTGTTCAGTGTATTTAACAGCTCTTGCCATTCTGTTGATTGAATTTTTTTGCCATGAGCATAAAATTCTGTATTTTCTCGTGCCCAATCAAGTAAGAACTTTTTTAATGCAGTGTCATCTTTGAGATATTGTTCTTTTTTGCCAATTTTAACTTTGTATAATGGTGGTTGTGCAATGTATAAGTAACCTTTGTCAACGATTTGACGCATGTATCTAAAGAAAAAGGTGAGCAATAAGGTGCGAATGTGTGCACCATCCACATCTGCGTCGGTCATCAGAATAACTTTGTGGTAACGTGCCTTGCTTGGTTCGCATTGATCAGTAATTCCACAACCAATTGCAGAAATTAACGCTTTAATTTCTTCTGAAGACAAGACGCGCTCTAAATGGGCTTTTTCAACGTTTAAAATCTTGCCGCGCAATGGCAATATGGCCTGCGTATCGCGATCTCGCGCTTGCTTTGCTGAACCACCAGCAGAATCACCTTCTACAATAAAAAGTTCGGTTTTTGAAGGATCTTCATTTGAACAATCGGCAAGTTTTCCGGGTAAAACGGTGGATTCAAGAACTGTTTTTCTTCGAGTAAGATCGCGCGCTTTACGTGCTGCTTCACGTGCCTTTTTGGCGACCTCAGCTTTTTGTAAAATTTTACGAGCGATCGATGGGTTTTCTTCAAAGTAGTCATTTAAAAATGCAAAAGTCCATGAATCAACAATTCCTTTAACTTCACTGTTGCCGAGTTTACCTTTTGTTTGACCTTCAAATTGAGGTTCGGGAACTTTGATATTGATGACGGCTACGAGCCCTTCGCGCACGTCTTCGCTTGAAAGACTTTCATTATCTTTTAAAATTTTTAATTGCTGTGCTTTTTTGTTGCATGCTTTTGTTAATGCAGATTTAAATCCTGCAACATGGGTTCCACCATCAATCGTATTAATGTTATTGACGAAAGAAAACAATTGTTCATTGAAGGTGTCGTTATATTGTAAAGCTATTTCGAGTATATATTGTTCGTCAGATCGTTCAAAATAAATAACTTCAGGAAAGAGGGGTGTTTTTTTCTTGTTGACGTCTTCAACAAAAGAGACGATGCCACCTTCAAAGAAAAATTCATGATGCTTGTTTGTATTTTCGTCATTGACGGTGATGCGAAGTCCTTTATTGAGGAATGCAAGTTCTCTCAAGCGAGCTGAAAGGGTATCAAAATTAAATTCTGTTTCGGGAAAAATAAGAGGATCTGGACTGAATCGAATGTAGGTTCCCCGTGCATCTGTCTTGCCGGTAATTTTTAACGGAGCAATTGGCTTGCCACGTTCATAACGTTGCTCATAGACGTTTCCGTTTTGATAAATTTTAAGTTCAAGCCATTGGGAAAGTGCATTTACAACGGAGATTCCCACGCCATGCAGACCGCCGGAATATTTATAACTTTCTTTATCAAATTTGCCACCAGCGTGTAATTTAGTTAACACGACTTCTGTAGCAGAAACTTTTTCAGTTGGATGGATATCAGTCGGGATACCGCGACCATTATCGCGAACTGAACAGGAGCCATCGGCATGCAAGGTAACATTAATAATATCACAATGACCGCCTAATGCTTCATCAACGGAGTTATCGACAACTTCATAAACTAAATGATGAAGGCCATCTTTTGATGTTGATCCAATGTACATGGCAGGGCGTTTGCGCACTGCTTCCAGGCCTTCCATGACCTTAATAGACTGTGCGGTATAAGTGCTTTTTTTAGTTTCATCTGCCATTGAGCATTCTCCTTTGCTTAGGCCTACATGGGCTATCATTGCAATTTTAATAGTATTGTCTGTAGGTTATAAGGAATTGTATTATTATGTATATAGTTTCACAATTTTTTGATTAGTTGTAAAGAAATTAAAGGATTGCATGAGATAGGTATAACGCTCGTATGGTTCGACAAGCTCACCACGAGCGCGCTCATCCTGAGCCTGTCGAAGGATATGAGCGAATATAATGATTACGAAGCAAGCTTCGAGGAATTTTACCTGTAAAAGAAATTAAAGGATCGCATGAGATTGGGAGCGCAAAAATCAGATAACTTTTTTATGCAGCAAGCTTTAAAAGAGGCGGAAAAAGCTGCTCTTAAAAATGAGGTGCCTGTTGGTGCCGTTGTGGTGAATGAATCGGGGGACATTCTTGGGCGTTCTTATAATCAGACAATAAAGAAGAATTCACCGTTGGGACATGCTGAAATTGTGGCGATAAGTAAGGCTGCTCATGCATTAAATGACTGGCGCTTGGATGGTTGTACATTATATGTTACATTAGAGCCTTGCGCCTTGTGTATGCAATTGATTATCATGAGCAGAATAACGAGAGTGGTTTATGGAGCGGTATCACCGTTATTTGGTTATTCACGTGATAAACATTGCATATTTGATTTATCAAGGATGCCGTTAGTAGTAGAAAAGGGAATTGAAGCTGAAGCTGCACAAACGTTATTGAAGCAGTTTTTTACAAAAAAGAGGAGTCAGGTGCATGGTACAAAAAAAATTACCAAAAGCAGAGCTCGAAAAGATCAAAAAAAGATTGTTGGAGCGTAAGTCTGAACTGGAAAAGCAATTAACTGAGCTCTCTACTGAAAAAATTAGTGATGATGCGGTGCAAGATTCAGGTGATCAAGCCTTGTCTTCGGTTATGGAGACATTGCGTAATTCATTAGAAGACTCAGAGTTTGCCGAATATAAACGTATTTTAAAGGCCCTTAAATCAATAGAAGAGGGAACATATGGCATCTGCATTGATTGTAGTGAGCCTATCTCAGAAAAAAGATTAAAATATAATCCCCATGCTTCACGATGTATCACCTGCCAGGAAAAATTTGAAGCGGGTGAAAGTTAGAAATTTGAACATTTTTACTTTTTTATGGTATCTTTAAAATGTGCCGATGTAGCTCAGTTGGTAGAGCAATTGATTCGTAATCAATAGGTCGCCGGTTCAAATCCGGCCATCGGCTCCACCCTTTTGACTTTTTAAGCATTAAAAGGTACTATTTAATAAAGATTTTAAGAAAAACAATCTCGGTAAAGGTTTGTAAAGAGGTATGGAAAAAACAACAAAAAAAACAAAGCTTGCAACAACAAAGAAGTCTCCAGTTAAAAAAGCTGCTCCTAAAAAGGTTGTTGCTGCTGAATCTCCAGAGACAGCGGTAAAAAAAGCTCCCAAAAAAGTAGAGAAAGAAGTTGTCAAAGAAGTTCAAAAAAAGGCTGTTGTTCAAGAAGAAAAAAAAGCTTCTGTTGTCGTAGAGCCTAAAAAGGCAATTTCAAAAAAAACTTCTGGTGCTGCGCCTCTTTCACACGGTGTTGGCAGACGTAAATGCGCCGTTGCGCGTGTTTGGGTTCGTCCTGGAAGCGGTTCTATAACAGTAAACGACCGAGATTTTATCAAATATTTTGATACACAAAAAACAAAGATGCGTGCAAGTGAACCTTTTAACATTATTAAAGATGCTCGTCGTTATGACGTTGTTGTCAATGTTAAAGGTGGTGGCATTCCTGGTCAAGCTGATGCAGTCTGCTTGGGCCTTGCGCGTGCGCTCCTTAATATTAATGAAGCGTGGCGTCCATCTCTTCGTCGTGCAGGCTTGTTGACGGTTGATGCTCGTGTTAAAGAGCGTAAAAAATATGGACAAAAAGCTGCGCGTCGTAAATTCCAATTCGTAAAACGTTAAGGTTATTCTTTTTGTTTCGATAAAAAAGGCTTTGGATGTCGAGTGTCGTAGGCTATATTGGTAAAAATTATAGCTGGGATTTTGTCGTAGATGCTTTAGCGCGTTTAGAGTATCGTGGTTATGATGCTGCGGGTTTTGCGTGCCTTGACGTTGCGAACAAGCATCTTCTTTATGCAAAAGCAGTTGGCCCTTTACAAAATTTAATCGACAAGGTTGCTGATAAGATTATTGATGGGCATGTTGGTATTGGGCATACTCGTTGGGCGACGCATGGTGCTTCGACCGAAGTTAATGCACATCCTCAGTTTGATGAACATAAAAGATTGGCCGTTGTTCATAATGGTATTATTGAAAATCATCATTCATTACGCGCTCAATTAAAGCGAGAAGGTCATGAGTTTATTTCTCAGACTGACACTGAAGTATTAGCTCATTATTTAGAATTTGCATTGGGGACAACGCAGAACGAAAAAATAAGCGACTTGATCGTTTCAGTTGTGGAGCGATTGCAAGGCGCTTATGCTTTTATTGCACTTCTTCAAGAGCGTCCTGATTTGTTGATAGCTGTTCGAAAAGGGTCATCATTGTGTATTGGTATTGGAGAAGATGAGTTTTTTGTTGCTTCTGATCCAATTGCATTTGCTGGGCGTACGGAAAAAATGATTTTTATGCCTGATGAAAGTTTTGCACTGATTTTACCTGATGAAGTTTTTTTATATGATTTTGAAGGTAACCGATTAATGTTTTCTGTTGAGTCGGTTGATGTAGCATGGGAAGAGAAGGGTCATGATTTTGAGTCTGACATGCTCAAAGAGATTTATGAACAAAAACAAGCACTTAATGCGACAGCCTCTTTTTATAAACAATTGCATCAAAGAGATGGATTGTGGCGTTCATTGAATTATGATCGAAATAAAGTTAAGCAGCTGAAGCATATAAATTTGTTTGCTTGTGGTACGTCGTGGCATGCGGCGCGTATTGGTAAATTTTTCTTTGAATTAATTGCGCAAACGCATGCTGATGTTTCACTAGCGTCTGAATTACGGTATATGCCTTTTTTCCCCCAAGAAAATAGTTTATATGTGGCTTTGTCTCAATCAGGTGAAACGGCTGATACTCTCGAAGCGTTGCGCATGATTAATGGCATGAAATTGCCAACAGCAGTAATAACGAATGTCGCTGCAAGCATCATGGTGCGTGAAGCCCAGGGATTTTTATTATTAAAGGCTGGACCAGAGCGATCGGTTTGTTCGACCAAGGCATTTACGAGTGAAATTGGATTGCTTTATCTGTTAGCGCATTTTATTGCATTAGAGAAAGGTCTAATCGATCAGGCACAATTAGACAAAGCTTATCGCAATCTTTTTATAGCGGCACAAGCACTAGAGTCAACGCTTGAAAGATATCGAAATGATCTGATGCTTTCTTTGGCACCCAAATATGCAAAATATGAAAAATTCTTATTTATTGGACGTCATATTATGTATCCGCTTGCACTTGAATCTGCTTTAAAATTAAAAGAAATCTCTTATCTTTTTGCACAATGTAGCCCTGCGGGTGAATTAAAACATGGTGCCTTGGCGATGATTGATGAAAACGTTCCCGTTATCATTTATTCACATCTGGACCCATTAATTTATAAAAAATTAGTTGCTAATGCTCAGGAAATTAAAGCAAGAAATGGCCATTTAATCATTTTCGGATTTAATGGCCAAGAAGAGCTTAAAGAGATGGCAGATTGTTTCTTTGCGGTTCCGCAAGTTGATCCATTATTGGGGCCATTGGCGATGAGTGGTCTTATGCAATCATTTGTTTATTATATTGCAAAAGAACTGGGGAGACCGGTTGACCGGCCTCGTAATGTTGCTAAAACGATTACGGTTGAATAAATTAAATTATTCTTGATTTCTTGCTGATGGTGCTATTGCGCCAGGTAGTCTATAAATGTCGTCCGTTCTCATGGTTAAATAATCTTCATCACCATCATCTGAATATTCTCCGGATATCGTATAACTGCCTTCTTCAGTACCTATCATCTGTGCAGCATTGATAAATTGACCCGTAATCAAAAAAGAACATAATAACGAAAGAATTAAACACTTCATGACAAACCTCCATTTTTGGCGTAAATCTAATCTCTTTTATTATACAATGTTTCAAATAGAAATCTCAATGGTTTTTTAAGAATATTTCGCAATTCATTTTAGTCTTGAATATTGATGTTTTTTACCGTTGAACAATAGTAAAAGAAGCCCGTTGCGGCGGATTTTTTTGAGTTAATACAAAGATAGAAAGAAACGAAAGAGATGCGACCGTAGCGGTCCATAATCTAGATTTATATTTTTTCTTCATATATTTTCATCATACGCCAATTGCTTTTTTTGTCAATAAGATGCCTGAAAGATCTATTTGAGTGTTCTTATCTTTTTTTTATGAGTACTTTTAAATTACTCTGTTTATCGATAAAGCGAAGAGGATTTTTGATGAAGGTTGAGATTTTGCGGCTTTTTATTTTAATGTGGAGTATTGTTTTTGGCGTATATTATTGCGTTGGAACGCATGGTATTTTTGCTATTCATGGATTGCAACAGATGAATAAGCAGTTGCAATTAGAAATTGAGGTATTGACTGGTAGAGTAACGCATTTAAAAGAGTCAATTGATTCATGGGAACGTGAATCTTTCTTAAAGGAGCAACTTGCGCGAGAGCAATTACAGTTGGCCTATCCAGGTGATACCGTTTATTATTTGTAGCAACGTGGGTCTTTTGATTATTTTTAAAAAGAATAAAATAAAATATATTTTTATTGTTACATAAGATAAAGAAGAAAGGATTTGTATGCATTATTTATATTTAATGATCAATCTGCCCTATGCTTTTGACGCTTTGGAGCCGGTAATTGATAAGCAAACCATGGAGATACATTACGGCAAACATTATAAGGGTTATGTTGACAAACTTAATCAAGTACTCGAATCGGCAACTGAATTTCATCAAAAATCGTTGGAAGAATTATTGCGAGATCTTGATTCATTGCCAACCTCAATTCATGATGGGGTTCGTGATTTTGGTGGTGGTGTTTATAATCATGAACTTTTTTGGCAGGTAATGTCACCCGAAAATCAAAAGCCATCAGATGATTTTATGAAGAAAATTGACCGCGATTTTGGTTCGTTCGATTCATTTAAAGAATCAATGAATAAAATTGCAAAAACATTATTTGGGAGCGGATGGGCGTGGCTCTGTACTGACAAAGGTGGCAACCTGATAGTAATGGGAACAAAAAATCAGGACTCACCTCTTACTGAAGGCCTCTATCCTCTTTTGTGCATAGATGTATGGGAGCATGCTTATTATCTTAAATATCAAAATCGCCGACCAGAATTTGTTGATAACTTTTGGGATATTATCAACTGGCGTTACGTTGAAAAACGTTACGAAAATAGAAAAAATAATATTTAAGTTTTGTATCAAGCTGCCGTTTCTAATAAAAGATTTTTTGTGCCAAAATGAATGAATAATTGGTAAGTGGGGCCGATGTTCATTTGTTTGATTTTGATGATTTCATGCATAATCGGCGTAGCATCAGCTGAATTACAGTTAAAGCATGGAGGTTATAACTGTAAACTGCAGCCTGAATTTTTTCAGGGTAAATATTTAAACTTGGTATGGCCGCACGATTGTGATCATTACAGCCTTTTTTCTTTAATAGGAGATTTTGAAGGGTTTGTAAAAAAAAGATTGGGAGATGCAGACAATTTTGTGGCGATAGGTGTTAATATACGAGGTCATTTTTTTGATGGAAGATCGCCGCCCTGGTGCTCTCTTAAATTGGGTTTGGGTAAAGTTATTGATGCGGCTTGTGATTATTGCTTTGAGCCATTGACGAATTTTTTTCGTATTTTAGCATTTCAACTTAATTTGCATAAAGAAAAGTGTGCATTGCGCATTGGATTGTTTTCTTATGAAATAGGTCGTGGACTTGTTTTGGGTAATGCACATTTTGTAATGCATCCCATGCCTGGTTTATATGATGATTATCATGTGGATCAATATCGCCCCGGGATAGCATTAAAGATAAAACCTTTTGAATTTTTTGATATTGATCTGTATTATGCCATTCTTTCGAAGCATTCAATTGATTTTAAAACAAATTATGCATATGAACGAGCTCAGGAATTGGGTTCACAACCATTTCTTGGTTTTGATGTTAAGAACAATATAATTCATGGGGCATTAACAGCTGAATTATACAAAAAAATTATCGTGCAAACATATCTGATGTTTCGTAGAGATACTGCATGTATGATCGAAGTTCCCTATGATGCTCATTTTTCATTAACAAATGTTGGGCTTTGCATACAAGGGGAGTATAAGCGCTCCATTTTGTATATGGAAGGGGCGTTGCAGTGTGGGAACCAGTTTGTAAGGGCGATAGATCGTAATCTGTGTGAAACGTTGGGATTTATTCAACAGACCCATTTATTTAATCGTCAGACGTTGCCTAATCCCGATCGATTTGTGTGGCAAGCTGCGCGATTGCAAACTTTTCCAGAAGATTTGGGGCGATGTAAAGCTGCTGGGGCGGAATTTGAAAATGAAGATGGTGGAGAGGGAAGTAAACCAGATATTTATTATAAAAATAGTTATAATCGGTTTCGTAAAGCGTACGTTAATAAGATAGATGCATATGCGTTTTATAGTGAATTATCTACTCAATGGTGTAAAAATGATTCATGGGATGTGACGACCGCTGTAGGTATCGGTTATTTAAGTGGGGATGATAGGCCAAATGATTCAGTTGAAAAAATAGTAATTAATCGTTTAAATGAGAAACAAGTCTATAATGATTGCGACAAAAAATATCATGGTTTTATCGGTACTGAGCAGATGTTTAATTCTCCCTATATCAAACCATATTTTCTGAGTTTTTTACCACATATTTCTTATGGTTTAATTTATTCTCGGTATCCGTGTACTGATATATCAAATCGTATTTTTGGTGGTTTTTCTTTTTCATGTTTTTCTCGTCATAAAAATTTTTCATTGCAAGTCATAAGTAATGTTATAGCGTATGGATTAGCAAAAAAAATTGAGCGAGGATATTCATATCCACTTCAACTTCTTTACTTAATGAATAGTGATGTGCAAAACGTAACTGATAATTGCTTATCGCTTGTTGAATCACAATCACATTTTTATCCTTCTCGTTACCTTGGTTCAGAATTTAATATCGAGGCTTATTTGAAATACGATGCAATTGCGTTCTTTGCAAGGGCTGCTCTGTTTTCTCCAGGTTCATTTTATGCGGGACTGCAAGGTAATTTTTTATCATTACGTATGCAACGGATGCTGGCAGCGAAGGATTTTAGTGGTATTGAAAACAAGGCTGTTCCATGTGTGTATAAATCACCCGGTGCTTTCTTTTTGAATATTGGTTTTTCGATAAGCATATGAAATAGACAACGAGATGCGTGAATATTTGAAATTTTAATAATGAATTATAATCTGGGTGAGAAAGCGAAAGGAGGATGTCTATAAAAAATATAAAAATTTGTTGGCAAGGAGTGCTTTATTACATAACTAAAAAAGGATGTTGCATGAAAAACTATATGTTTTTATTTTTGTCCATGTCGTTTGTATGTGCAGATGTTAAAAATATTAATGTAAAAAGATCCGGTGGTTTTTATGATACCAAGATTCCAACTTCGGTAACAGCTAAAATGCCCATTGTCTCATCTAAGTTGGATAGAACTGCAGATGGTGCAGGATCTACGATGTTTTCCATAGAAAACTCTGGGTACTATTATCTTTCGAGTGATGTTGTTGCAGATCCAGATACCGGAAAGACGCCCGATAGTATTATCAAAATTACTGCCGATGATGTTGTCTTAGATTTGTGTGGCAAATCAATTTATCATTATGATACAACGGCCTTTGGCGCCGGGGGCATTGTCATTTCTGGTGCTCGGGATAATGTTAAAATTTGTAATGGACAAATAGATTCGGTTACAGTAGGTGCGGGAGGATCGATTGTCATTGATCCAGGGACTGATAATTATGTTAAGAATGTTGTGATAGAAAATGTTACCATCGTTAGCCAGAGTAGCACTAATGATGGCATTGGTCTCTTGGCTAAAAATGTTGAAAATCTGATAGTGAAAGATGTTACGACGCAAAACAATCAGAATCAAGGAATACAAATTACTATAGATGGTTCAACGAAAAACAAGAATTGTATTTTGGAGAATATTATTGTCCAATCATCTGGTGGTGTTGGTATCGATATTGATAATGTCAATCAATTAGAATTAAAAAATATTGCTACAGCAAGCACCGCGAACAAAGGTATTTCTTTAAATACTGTTAACGACCTTAAGATGAATAAAGTGACGGCAGATGATTGTGATGGCAGCAGCGGCAGTGGTATCGGCATAGAATTAAATACCGTTATTGGATGTTCTCTGGAAGATATTCGGATTCAGCGTGTATATGATGATACGACGGCACGAGGCTTGTATTTAAACACGGTAAAAGGTGGGAGTTTTTCTAACATAAATATCATTGAATGTCATGGTAAGGCTGGCGGTGATAATGTTAATGGTCTTGATTTATCAGCTTCTGAAAATCTGATCTTTGAAAGGGTATTGTCTCAAGGATGTTACACCTATAGTGGTGCGACAACCGGTATCGTTAAGGCTTTGAATATTGATTCAACGACAAATAATCTTAAGTTTAAGAACTGTTCATTTAATTTTTCACATGATACTGGCAGTGCTTATGGTGTTTACATCGATAGTAGCCGGGTGATTAATTTTGATAATGTTGAAGCGAGTCAAAATGTTGGTGTTGCGGTAGGTAAGGGATTTTATATTACAGGATCCTCAAATAATTATTTTAATAATTGTCTTGCGGTTAAAAATGGGGCTACAGCAACGGCAGGCGTGGCAGCTGGTTTTGATTTTATTTTAAGTTCAACGAGCAACCAATTAAATGGCTGTAAGGCGCGTGCCAATTATTGTTATGACACGAGTGCTACTGGTTTTAATATAGATGGCTCAATCTTATGTTATTTGAGAGACTGTGTGGCGAGTGATCAAACAAATACGAATGATTCTGATGTTGTTGCAGTCGAAGTTGTTGGTATAAAGGTTAATAATGCGCATTACTGCCGAATTATTAACTGCGAGGCTTCTGGAAATTTAGAAACGACAACAACGAGCCACGCGAATAATCTTGCGGCAGGAATTTATATTACGGGTGATAATGATCCTGCTGCTGTTGGCAATGTGGTGATTGGATGTGTGTGTGAAAACAATATTTCAACAGATAGAAATAGTTATGGTATTTATCTTCGTGATCGTGGATCTTCTCCTTATGATGGGATTATTAGATCCGTTGTATCGGGAAATAAATTGAATAATAATAGAAGCAATGCAGCTTCTCCTGCAGGATATGGCTACGGTTACTATGATAATTGTGCTAATACAACGACACTTTTGGAAAAAAACTATTCATTTGGTCATGGGGCATGTACTGATGGCGGAACAGCTTTTTTAAGCAATAGAAATATGAATTATTATTTTACTGTCACGTATAAAGGCCGAGATCCTCGCCTTAATGTGGTAAAAGATGTTGATATTATGAACTTGAATGCTATTACCTTGAACAATTGGGATAATTTAAATATCAGTGTTTCAACAGATACCGAATATTAATCTAAAGATAAAAAAAAGGGGAGTTTATTGGCGGCTCCCCTTTTTTTATCTTCCATATCATTATTTTGTCTCACATGTATCTGAACCTATATATACACACAATTTAAGTACATTTGCTCTAATACTAAATCATTCAACTATTTGTTTAATTTTTCGATAATGAGAGAGTTAAGGCTTACTCCTTTTTAATGAGGCGTTTTGTGCAAGTTTGGCATGTAGATCTGGAGAAATTCTCAAGCGCAAATTTCCTGAAAAAGTTTTTTCAGGTTGTTCACCTCCTTCTTTGCACCACGCAAGGTAATCATCAATCGAATCTTTAAAGGCTTTTTCAAGTTCCTTAACGCTCGTTCCTTGAAAAGTGCTTACATCTTTTAATCCAATTACTTCACCATGAAATATTTTTGCTTCATCATCATATGTAATTTGTCCGCGATAACCTTTATAATTCATCTTTACATTGGAGGGAACTGGTATCTCAAAAATGGCTTTCAATGTTTGTTGATGTTTTTTGCTCAATTTTTCTTTCCTTTTTATAAATTAAATGGTACCAACTGATGGTTTCATTTTCAAGAAGTGTGAAAGAGCTCGGTTGCTTGCCTAATGAATTATCGAATTTGAATTGAAATAGAAAGATCAATCATGCAAAAGTGCGCAGAATTTCTGAGGACATTATTGAAAATGTTAAATATAAAGATTGATTTGTTAAATATAATTTCATGCTTATAATTTAACAATAGCTAATCTTAACCTAAAATTTTTAGAAGTTTTGTTAAAGGGTGCTTATGAATGAACAACAACTATTTGATTTTTTTGAAATGAATCATATTGAATACAAACTTTTTAAGCATCAGCCTCTTTTTACCGTTGAAGATAAACCGATACTTATTGATAGCGATGTTGATATAATTCCTGGCATGCAATCGAAAAATCTATTTTTGAAAGAAGCTAAAAATAATTCTTTTTTTCTTGTGAGTGTTTCTGAAGAAAAGCGTGTTGATTTAGGTCGTTTAAGTAAAGTATTGGGTTGCGGTCGATTTTCTTTTGGTAAACCGGCTGAATTAATGGAATATCTCAAGTTAACACCTGGATCGGTTACTCCTTTTGGTCTTATGTTTGATAAACATAACAACGTTACTTTTGTTCTTGATGAGGATTTTTTAACTGCTGAATTTGTTATTTTTCATCCACTAAGAAACGATATGAATGTAACACTTAATCCGCAGACATTTTTAACATGCATGGAAAAGTTAGCGCATCCTGTTCGAGTTATATGTATTCCGACTAAATAATAATTGTGAAAGAAATCATATCTAGTGGTCGAGATTTAATCTTATTTCTGTTATTCGCCGTTCGGAAGAGATCTAATGTCATATGAAATGCGAATTGTTCCATCGGATTCTTTAATCTTTCGTATCATAATGTGTCCAATTTCAGATACGTTTGTTATATGTGTGCCACTGCAGGGACTGGCAAAATCATCTCCATAGGTTATTACATATATTGGTTTATTGTCTGGTAGATTGGCTAAAAATGCACAACGGCGTATAAGTTGCTCATTGGCCAGTACCGTTTTTTTATCAACAACTTTTGAAGTTACAGGCATTCCATGTGTTCCCCATACATTGCACAAATTTTCAATATCATTTTTTAGCTTATCAATATCAACGTTGTGTAAATTTCCGGAATATTCCACGTATGGACCGTTAGGGAAATGGTAACTTTTGCCCGGTATCCAGTTGAAGCCAAGTTCGTAAAGAGTCTTATCAAGTACATGGCCAGCGGAATGCAATCGGCTATGTAACATGCGCCGTTCGCTATCAAGCTTACAGTAAACCTCTTGTCCAATCTCAAATGGTGTACTGGTAAATACGCCAAAATGTTTGACAATACCATCAATCAATCGCACGTCTTGTACATTAAATATCGTTTGGTCATTTTGTATTGTTCCCTGATCACAGGGCTGCCCGCCGCCTTGAGGATAAAAGAGCGTTTGATCAAGTATAACAACATCTCGATCTTTTTCTCTGAACGCATGCATTACATGCGCTTGGCAGGTATTTTTTGTGAAATCATCCAAATATAATTTTTTTGTCTGATTCATGAGACTCCTTTCCTAAAGCACTGTAAATAATGAAAAGGATAACGTAATGCTAATTTTTTTACAGCCTATTAATGATCGAACTCCATTAACTCCTTCATGCTCTTATTTCAATATTATAAAGATCGAGTCCGTAGTACGAACTAAATGTTGCATAGTTGTTCAAGTTACCAAGAAGAACGGGTAAGCTTCCTGATGGAGCTGGGTTGACGACATAATTATTAAAGGTTGTTCCTGCCGAGTTGCCATTGCCATACGCAAAATTTCGGGTAAATACATTTGTGCTCAGTGTATTAAGGTCGAGAATGCCATACCCACTGCTTGGTCCTTTGTTGTTTACTAATTGATTTTGGTCGAAAGAACAATTTTGTGAGCCACTAAAAATTAAAATACCGATTCCATTGCCACTAGCTCCGGTATTGCCAAAATTCGCATTACTTATGCATTGTTTCATTGATGAGTATTTTTCATTGCCATTTATTCCAAAACCGACACCTCCAACACCGCCACCTGTTCCACCGGTATTGCCATATGCGGAGCATGAGAGATGTTGATTGCCTTGTCCTCCTGCGGTATAAAAACCATATGAAAAATTTGCTCCGCTTGTCATTTGATTAGTGCTTACACAGTTTTTCAAAATATTATAGCGACCATTAACATAAAAACCGTAACTTATTGTCGTTGCTTCGTTTGCTTTTGCATGACAATTAAGAACTGTGCAATTAGATGAGACGCTGTCAATTCTAAAACCATAAGCAGTGGTGCCATAATTCGTTGAAGCTTCACAGAATTCGAATAGACAATTTGAGCAGGCATAGAGATATATGCCATGTCCAGGTCGTCCGTTCGTATTCCTATTATTATTAAACTGGGAACATGAAGTGGTGATGTTTTTTGATGTGAGCATTCCCAGCCCAATGGCGTCATTGGCGGCGGTTCCATTGCAGTTGATGATGGTCAAATTTGTTAATATTGCCTGATTTACATTTGTAAGATACATGCCCATAACATTGCAATTACGGATAATGAGATCTTTAATTTCTAGCAGACTACAATTATTTTGTGCTCTAATTCCTGTGCCATAAATGGTGTTAATAGTACCATTTTTGATGGTGATGTGAGAGACGTTGGCGGCGATATTAATGGCTACAAGACCTGATGAGGTATTGTCTTGAATAATGGTGCAACCGGCTAAATCTAATGTGACATTGCTTGCTGAGATTGTTATGCCATTAACATTGGTGTTTGGCGGGCTTAATGTTAGGTTGTCGATTAACGCATATTCACCTGCTTGTTCAATTTCGAACATGTGCCCACCTGAAGGCGCTGATTGATTGAGTTTTCCTGGTAAGATATAGCGAATGTTTTCGGTGCGTGTCGCATCTTTTTGATAAAGATTATTTTCTCGGCTTTGCATATTTGGTATATGAGTTATACCGTGTATCTTAATAATAGTAATGGTAAAAAAGAGAATATATTTTTTCACCGACATCTTCCTTTTTGCTTTGTCACCAATATTTGATATGAAATAATTGATTAGAATGAGGTGATATGAATAAGCTGCTTTACGTAATTGGAGCAATTTTTTTGAATCTGTTTTTCTTAATACATCCATGTCAGCAGTATCCTTATTTATCTGTTTGTGGTTGTGTTCCAACATGCCGAGATGGGTGGGTGTACACACAACCTTCTTCTCCACAACCGCAACCGCAACCAACAATTCCGTGCTTAGATGGCATAGTCTATATTTATAATAAAGATTTCACCACCACAGGAAAAGAGGGTGATCCGACAACGCAAACGTATGTTATTGATGAGCCAGGGCGCTATGTTCTTTGTGAACCATTGCACTTTCAAGGAAATGTAAGCAACCAAATTGCGATTGATATACAGTCAAGTAATGTTACGTTAGATTTTAATCAATTTAGTTTAAGAAAAGAGGCTGGGTATATTGTTAATAAGGGGGTTGTTGTTAAACCGAATTATTCGAATGTTATTATTACCGGTTGGGGAACGATTGTAGATTTTGATCAATATGCGATAGAGATTTCGCAGGCGAGCAAAATTTTTGTGAGTGCAATGCGGCTCTATAATGCGCAGCAAGGATTGTATAGTGCGAATTGTGATGATGTAACGCTGTATGCGGTAGAAGCAAAAAATAGTGGCATAACTATCAGTGGTGGAAAGAATTTTGTGGTTGAAAATTCTACTGTGCACTATTCTCACAGCAATGGAGTTTATACAACAAATCTTGATGGTCTTATAATAAAAAAGAGCAAATTTTTTGCTTTTTATGGTGGTGATGGAGCGTCTATTTATCTTAATGCGACAACACGTGCGTTGATTGATGAAAGTGAATTGACCGGTTATGTGGGAGGAAGTTCGATCGGTGTTGATATTAAAAATTCACCAAATGTGGTTATCTCCAATAATAGAATATCTTTTTATACTATTGCTGTTCAAGATGATACTGCAGTTGATAGTTGCACGACGACATCACTCTTTGGTAATACGTTTGTACATAATGATTCAACGACGTCGAGTAATATGTATGAGAGCGATAACTGTGCGTTCATTGAAGTTGTTGGAAATCCACATAATTTAATGGGATTAACTGAATTTAAATCGTACCAAAATGTGGTTATTGTAAAGGATCAAGGTTAATGAGTGGTTATAAAATTTGGAGATGTATATATGTAATCACTTTATTTCAAATGGGTGCGCAGGAGATTTCAACTCCTTCAATTATTAATGGGAAAATTATCATTGATAAAGCGGGTAATTATTATGTAATAAATCATCTGAAGATTACCGAAAAAAATGATGATGTTCCTTTATTAGAAATTGCGCATTCGGATGTGATGATAGATTTCCAGAATTTTACTATTGAAGGGGCGTTGGCAAAAAATAGAAATATCGGCATAAAAGTTGCGCCTCATGTTTCGAATGTTGTTATTAAGAATGGTGCAATTAAAAATTGTTCTGGAAGCGGGTTAGTTTTAGGAGAATCCTGTTTTAACGTTTCGTTTAATAATTTTTTATTTCAAAATATCTTATCTCCCACGATATCAATTGATAATGGCGGTGCGATTTCTTTTGAAAACGTAAAGGTTCTGAGTATAAGAGCTGAAACTGATAGCGCGAAATATGTATTGGGAAAATTTAATACGGTTGGTATGTATCTATTTGAAGCGGTACATAAAATCGAAAATGATTGTTTAGTTAAAAATATGACGATAAATCACCTTTATCAGAATGGTGATGAGAATACCTGTGCTGCAGTGGTTGCACAAAATATCGGCAATTTGAACTTCGAACACATGTTAATTACCGGTTTTCGTGGGATAGAGGTTTATGGCTTTTATTTTGATAGAATTTATGCGTCGCGCATGATCAGTGTAACCATTGATCGGATCATTGCTCATGATGATTCAACGAGTCGCGTTGTTGGCATGTGCTTTGATAGATGTTCTGATTGTTTAGTGAAAGATTCGTTAATTTATGGGTGTCGATCTGATAATAGTTTAATTGGCATTGAATGGACCGGCAGTTCTTTTGAGCCCCCTTATGCACAACATCTTACGATAGAAGATGTACGGATAAGTCAAAATTACGGAAAGCATACAATTTTTGGTATCAAGGGCCAAAATGGAAAACATAATTTGATAAAACATTGTCAAATAATCAGCAATCGTAATCAAATCGAAGAGTATCTTGATACTGATGTTGCCGCAGGAATTTCAATATATGATTTTGAAGAGGTGAGTCAAATTACTAATTCGGATATTTGTCTTCAATTTGGATTAGGGCGTGTTTTTGGGATTGTATTAGGTCTCGATTCTACTTTTGGTTATTATCCATTAATGACTATAATCGATAATAATAAATTGTATAATAATGTTTCTGTTTTTTCATGTTACGGATTTCGAGATTATTCTGTTCCGGGAGGTTTTTATCCTTCTGCTACCGTTTTGACTAATAATGTTGCTATTGGGCAAGGTCCCGTATTTAAACTGGGGACGTCATCGGTTTCTGATGACGAACGTTTTATGAATTATTATAGCTATGATATTAAACAAAATCCGGTTGGCATCGTTGATGAACTTCCGGTAACCGATTTAAATAGTTCGGCACGGCTTGTTGGCAATGCGCTTAATCGTTCCTATGTGAGTCTGGACCTTATTCCATTTTTAACTGATGCAAAAAAGAGATTGGCATTTATGCGAAGACATGCTTTGGGTTGAAGGACTAGGGCCCGTTGAGTTTTTACAAATTTTATAAAAACTTTAACAATTATCCGTTCGTTCTGAGCGAGTGATTGAGCGAACGAAGTGAGGCGAAACCCGAGTCGAAGAATTGACTAAAATTATCCTTCGACTCACCCTTCGATTCACTTAACCCGATCATACTGAGCAAAGTCGAAGTATCAGGGTTCGCTCTGGACGAACGGCCGCTTAAAATAATTTTTGTGTTACAAAACTCAACGAGCTCTAGGATGAAGTGGCTAAATACTGTATACTTGTAGTCATAATTTAAACTTTTATGTAGGTATCCACCATCATGGAAAATAAAAATATAAATTCTGTTGCCGATGAGCATCAAATTCGTTTAGAAAAAGTTAAAAAATTGCGTGAACTCGGTTATGAGCCATGGGGGCCAAAAGAAGATGTAACCGCAACTTGTCAACACGTTTTAGATGAATTTGTTGAAGGGATAGAAAAAAAATATGCGGTTGCTGGTCGTGTGATGGCCGCGCGTGATCATGGCAAAAGTATCTTTGTTCACATACAAGATCGATCAGGAAAATTACAGGTTTATATCAAGCAAGACGTTGTTGGTGAAGAGCAATTTAAATTTTTCCATAATTTTATTGATACCGGCGATATTATTTGGTGCGAAGGGCTTTCTTTTAAAACCCACAAAGGGGAAATTACGCTCCGTGTTGAACAATTTAAACTTTTAAGTAAGTGTTTACATCCGTTGCCAGAAAAATTTCATGGCATTGCTGATCAAGAGATTAAATATCGTCAACGTTATCTTGATTTAATTACGTCAGAAGAGACCCGTGAACGTTTTAGAAAGCGATCAAAAATAATTGCATCATTGCGTCAATTTTTGACTGACCATGATTTCATGGAAGTTGAAACACCGATGTTACATCCCATTGCTGGTGGTGCAGCAGCAAAGCCGTTTGTTACCCATCATAATGCGCTTGATAGCGATTTTTATCTGCGCATTGCACCTGAACTTTATTTAAAACGATTGGTCGTTGGCGGCTTTGAACGTGTTTTTGAAATTAATCGTAACTTTAGAAACGAGGGAATTTCTACGCGTCATAATCCTGAATTTACGATGCTTGAATATTATATGGCGCATCAAGATTATCATTTTGCCATGGATTTTCTTGAGGAAATGTTGCGCAATGCAGTGAGGGCAGTTTGTAGTACATTGCAGATTCCTTTTGGCGATGATGTTATCGATTTTGAAAAGCGATTTGAACGATTGTCAGTTTATGAAGCAGTAAAGCGTATTGGAAAATGCACTGATCAACAACTTGTTCCAGAAAATATTGATCGTACATTGGAGCAATATAAGATTAAACTTGAAAATAAGAATCCAAGTTATGGTGAAAAATTAATGGCTTTATTTGATGAGCGTGCGGAAGATAAGATTATTCAACCAACGTTTATTATTGATTATCCTATTGAAATTTCGCCGTTGGCTAAACGCGATAAAGATAATCCGGCAATTGCTGCACGTTTTGAACTTTTCGTTGGGCGTTTTGAGCTTGCCAATGGTTATAATGAGTTAAATGATCCTATTGATCAAGCGGAACGATTTAAAGGTCAAGTCGCCATGCGTGAAAGTGGTGATGCTGAAGCTCATAATTATGATGCAGATTTTGTGCTTGCCTTGGAGTATGGATTGCCACCAACAACTGGCGTTGGTGTTGGTATTGACCGGTTAACGATGGTTTTAACAAATACAACTTCAATAAAAGAAGTTATTCTGTTTCCGACGTTGAAGAAAAAAGAAGCCTGATTAATTTTTTATTTTTTTTATTCTCGATCACGTTTGAGACCAATTTTGAGGGTCCATCGGTATTCCATTTTTTCTTTACGAGGATTGTATTTCTTTGATACATAGTAACCTCTTTTTTTGTCGATTGCTAACGGTACCATGAATTGGTAGGGCGTAATCTTCCAGTCAGAAAAGGCTTCTGCCGTTTCTACTAACACAAAGCTATCATATTCTGTGGCGCTTCCTCCTCCAATTCCTTCTGGTGCAGATATGAGTGTATAAATGCTGTTGGTGAGTAATGGTTGTTTTATGCCGATGTCTGGACAATAATCGAGATTTTCATCGAAGCAACCATTTCCAATTTCAGCGTGCTGATGACCCCTGAATAAGGTATGAACATAATGTTGTTTATCTTTTACACTGTAGGAATCTAATAAATGATAGATGAAATCGGGGGGGAAAGTGAGACACCCACGTATTTCAGAAAAGTCTACCATTGTGCTTATATCGCCCCAATTGAGTTCGTGAAACGGTATGATCTGACTTTTATAAAATTCGTAAATGATGCTCAGTGGAGGGTAGGAAGTTTTTTGCCTTTCGAGGAGATCTTCATCAAAATTAAGAAGGCTGTAATAAATACCTGTTTTATGATTATTTAATGTGAGCAATTGCTGAGGATTATAACCAATTGCCGGAATTCCGTGGCATAAAAAGATATAATTGGTACGATCTGGTGTGCCAGTTCCCACAAAAATGCCGAGAGGTAATAATGAAAAAATTTCATCTATATCATTTGTGAAAAATTCGATGCCATCTGAACCATATTTTTTTGACATTTCGTATTCAAAGCCATCTCGTTCTCCCATTTCAATATCTTCATGATTTCCACGAATAAGAAATATATTTTCAGGGCTATTCTCTTTTAGTCGAGCGAGGGTATAGAGAACCTCGATGCTGTATCTTCCGCGGTCACTATAATCGCCAAGAAAGAATAGATATACATCTTTGCGCACTTTAAAGGCATCATTAAGCAACCCTTTATCTTTTAGTCGATCTAAATTTCGCAATAATGAGTGAAGTGACCCGTGAATATCTCCTTGGATATAGATGGTAGTTTGGGGTTCAACGATAATTTTTTGTATAAAGGGTGCAGGGATTTCTGGAAAAACGTTGTTGGTCCATTGTTCTGGTTCGTAATATTGAAAATATATTTCTTCGAGTGCGCCGTTAATTGAACGATTTAATTCGCTTAATGCTAAGATAGGAATAAGTTTATCTGATTTTCCAGGTTTTAACGGATGGTCATATTCGGGTAATTGGTCAAAGCATGCATCGCGCCACTCGCTAAAAGAGACGGGCCTCTCAATGAGTGCCCATAAACAAGAAATGTTCAATAAAATAGATAGTACGGTATATCTTTTTAACATAAGTCTCCATTCAACAGACTTATCTCAAGCTTTGCATATTATGAATAAAAAAATCAATAAACGTGATAAAATATTGACAAATTGAATATTTGTGTTATTCTAAGGAAGATAATTGAATAAGTCCTTTTTAGGGTTGAAGGGAGAATAAAATGAAAAAGTTGTTATTTATATTTTTATTATTAGGATTGATGCCGATTTTGGGGATGGATCGTGAAGATGTATCTTACGAAAGTGATGTTGATGGAATTGGCCAATTTTTTGCTCATGGGCTCAGAGGATTTGATAAAGATACGGCAATTGAGACGCTTATAAAATTAAATGAATCTTCTAAAAGAGATAAGGATACAGAATTATCAAAAGAGCGTCTCAAAATAAAAACATCAGATGGATATAAATATGCGTTTACGCGGAGAGCTTTATGGGGTTTGCAATCAGAGCTTTTAAATAAATTTTGGGAGACTGATGATGTTTTTGATTTTACACGCCAGCTTGTTAACTGTGATGCGCAGGTATTGGAGACTATTTTAGCCCTTGTAAAAGAGCGAGATAAAAAAAAGTTTTTAGCGGCATTGCCAGAATCAGAGATTGAGAAATTAATAATCGCACTTGATGAGCTGCAGATGCCACTCTGTAATGAAGTGTGTGAATGGGTGGCGAACAATTACGATTTTACAAAATTTGATGGGAAGAATCTTTTTCCGGGATTTATTAAGGATAAAGAAGAAAGATGTTGTTATCCATTACAGCAAGCATTAGTTAAAAAATTACGTTCAACTGATTTTGCATTAAAAGAGATGGGCAAAAATCCAATTACATTGGCAGGTCATACTGATAGGATTTCATCAGTAGAGATAGCAACCGATAATTCATTTATTGTCACAGGATCATGGGATGGAACAGCAAAGATTTGGAGATTGAATGAAGAACATGAACTGGAAGGTGAGCCAATTATATTGGCAGGACATACTGATAAGATTTCATCAGTAGCGATAGCAACAGATAATTCATTTATCGTAACGGTATCATATGATCGAACAGCAAACATATGGAGGCTAAATGAGGAACATGAATTGTTGGGAGCGCCTATTACATTAACCGGTCATACTGATTGGATTTTTTCAGTAGCGATATCATCAGATAATTCATTTGTAGTTACCGGATCAAGGGATAATACAGCGAAGATATGGAGGTTAAATGAAGATCATGAGTTTATTGACGAATCAATTACATTAGAAGGGCATCAAGATTTAATTTACTCAGTAGCAATAGCATCAGATAACTCATTTATAGTAACAGGAGCAAGAGATGGAATGGCAAAGATATGGAGATTAAATGCAATGCATGAGCGTGTAGGGGAGCCAATTACATTGGAGGGGCATAAACGCATGAGGTTTGGGCGTATATGCGTGATTGATTCAATAACAATAGCATCCGATAATTCATTTATAGTAACTAGGTCAACAGATAAGACAGCAAGGATATGGAGACTGAATGAAGAACATAAACTGGTAGGAGAGTCAATTGCATTGGATTATGACAGATGGAACGTAGGTGTTTCCTCAGTATCGTTGGCGATAGATAATTCATTTATAGTGACTGGATTAACAGATGGATCAGTACGTGTATGGAACGAAGATTTTTCTTCATTTAGACTTTGGCGATTAGCAGATGGTCATACCGATAATATTAGATCAGTAGCGATATCCTCAGATAATTCATTTGTAGTAACAGGATCAAATGATCGAACAGCAAAGATATGGAGACTGAATGAAGAACATGAACGAGTAGGAGAGCCAATTACATTAGAAGGGCATCAAGATTTAATTAATTCAGTAGCAATAGCAAGAGATAATTCATTTGTGGTAACTGGATCAGGAGATAGAACAGTAAAGATATGGAGAATGTTAAAAGTTGATGCGGTTGAGTTAAATTTGTCACAGATTTTATTATTGCTTAAATTGGCAACATCTCCATCAAAAATTGATTTTACAAAAGAGACAGTTGAAATTCAAACTATTTATGAATCGTTGCCAGAAAATTTAAAGAGAATTTTTGATCGGTGTAATGACACTACTCTAACTAAAATTTGGAAAACAATTAAGAATCCTAAAGTATTCATTCCAACAGTGGCCGGTATTGGTACGGCAGCGTGGTTGGTGTATAAATTTATGAAAAGTTAAGAATTAATGGAGGTTAAAATGAAAAAGTTATTATTTATATTTTTAATATTAGGTTTGAGCTCAGTTTTGGGCATGGAACCAGAAGGTGAGAGAGAGTTTCAAGAAGGTCGCCACTGCATGACTATTAATATTAAAGAGCCAATTAAATTGTTCACATCAGATGGTGTTGAAGTAGAATTTTCTCCGAGCGAGGTGAGAAGATTAGACTCTCGCATGCTTAATGATTTATTAGGCGAATTTGGTGAAAAACTTGATGAAGCAATCCCTCTTAAAGATATTGATGTGGCAACATTAACTATCATAAAAAACATATTAGAGAAAGGCTTAGATAAGACTCTAAGCTCCTACAAGGATGACTGGAGTTACCTTATTGATGCACTTGAGTTTCTCGGAGCTACAAAATTACTTGATGATGTTTGCACATGGGTAGCAAAAAATTGCGACCTTACAAAATTTGATAGTACAAATATGTTTTCAACATTTATTAAGCAAAGGCGAGTCTGTTATCCATTACAAAAAGCCTTAGCAAGGAGATTGTGTTCAACTGAATGTGCATTAAAAACAGTGTGCAAAAACCCGATTATCTTGGAAAGGTATGCATGGTTTTCAGTAGTAGCCCCCGATAATTCTTTTATAGTAACTGCATCAGCGAATAACACAGTAAAGATATGGCGACTAAATGAAGAACGTGAGGTTGTAGGCGAACCAATTATCTTGGCGGGACATACAGGCATGATTTACTCATTAGCAATAGCAAAAGATAATGCATTCATAGTAACGGGATCAAGTGATAGAACAGCAAAAATTTGGCGTTTAGATGAAAATCTTGAATTGGCAGGTGAGCCAATAACATTGTCAGAACATACACGCGCAATTGGCTCAGTAGCAATAGCAAAAGATAATTCATTTATAGTAACTGGATCAGGCGATAGAACAGCAAAGATATGGCGACTTAATAAAGATCATGAACCGGTTGGCGAACCGATTACCTTGGTAGGGCATACACAACCGATTTTATCAGCTAAGATCGCAACAGACAATGCATTCATAGTAACGACATCATTTGATGGTACAGCAAGGATATGGCGACTCAATGAAGATCATGAACCAGCTGGTGAGCCGATTATATTGAGAGAACAGTTCGCTATTCGTTCAGTAGCGATAGCCTCGGATAATTCATTTATAGTTATTGGAGCGGAAGAAGGAACATTTTTCCAAAGACTGAGTAAAAACCATACATTAGCATTTTGGCCAATTCGCTTGAGAGGACATGACAGCAAGGCGCACGCAGTAATAGCAGCTGATAACTCATTTATAGTAACAAGCGCTACAGGATATCGCGATGACGCTCCCGCAAAAATATGGAGATTAGATAAAAATCATGAATTGGCAGGTGAGCCAATTACATTGAGAGGACTTAGCACCCCTATTACATCAGTAGCGATAGCAGCTGATAGTTCATTTATCGTAATTGGATCAGGCGATAGAACAGCAAAAATTTGGCGACTTAATGAAGACCATAAGCCAGTAGGTGAGCCTATCAAATTAACCGATTATACACCAACAGGGATAGCCTCAGATAACTCATTTATAGTAACTGGATTAAAATATGGAGCAGTAAAGATATGGAGAAATTTAACAATAAGTGATGTATCCGAATTAGATTTGGCACAGACACTCGTATTACTTAAACTAGTAACATCCCCATCAGAAATTATTTATGCAACCCCAGATTTTTATGCGATTTATGAATCATTACCAAAGAATGATAGTCGGTTAGCTCAATTTTGTACAGCAATTAAACAGGGCAAATCTATTGAAAAAATGAGTAGCATTGGTATGGCAATATGGTTTGCTTACAAAAATTTTATGACAAGAGCTATTCATGAAACGCCAGCGACTTATGATTCGTTACCAGAGAATTTAAAAAGAATAGTTGATGAATGAAATGAAAAGAATAAAAATAAAAGAAATTTGGATTGAAGTTTAGATAGCCTAGAATTAATAAAATCGAAAGACGAGGTTATTTTATGAAGAAGTTAATGTTATTTTTGATTATAGCAGGATTTTATTCTGCACAGGCGATGGAACGTACATCGTTCAAGGAAGATAGGATCAGTACTATTATATCAATGACGTTGATGGTTGCTGATATGATAGAAAAAGCACAAGAGATCGCTTTCCAAAAGAAAGTGAGACCTGAAGTTCTCGAATCACTTTTGTTCGAAACTGATTCGGAACCTGCTGAAGAATTGAAAGATCTTGAAAGTCCGTGTACTACAAGTTATTCACCTGACTTGAGTGATATACTCGAGCGAAGATCACTTGAATCGATTGAAGGCTTAGAGGAGCATGGAAGACCGACAAGCCCTGGGGCAGTTGAAATTTCTCGCATTTCAGAACGTCATGTAGGTCCGCAAAAGAGTGGTCCTCATGCTTATGTAAGATCAATTTTACCTATTTTGCGAAGGGATCGATCAGGGTCACTCTCTTATGGAACAGGAAAGAAACCTTTTATGACAAAACCATTGACCCCTTCTCCGGTTTCTGGATCAAGAGGATTATGTCTTTGGTGTCATAAGAAAGTTTCAGCGCAAGATCTCAATTCTCACATGAGAAAGTTTCATAAAGATCAAGAAAAGAGATTGGCAAAAAGGAAGTAAAAAACTTATTTTGAAATTAAGTTTTTTACATTGACGCTTTATGAGTCATACAGTACCTTTATTATAATGTTAAACGTGAGTTCGATAAACAATAAACTTTGAAATATGTTATTAATGGAAATAAAAGCAAAGCGTTCGGTGAGACCCTTCGAGACACTCGCTATGCTCGTTCCTCAGGGCGAACGCGTTGGGTAAAATTGTAAAAAGGATAGCAACAATTGCCGAATTTACGTTAATTAAAAAATATTTAATTGCCCAATGAATTATCGAACTCAGGGTTATAAAGGAATTGTATGACTCATTTTTTTAAATCTATTTTATGTCTATTTTTTTCAATTATCTATGTGGAAGGTGGTAATGTGAATAAAAAAGTTGTATTGATTATTGCCCATGAAGGTTATCAACCTATTGAATACTGTAATACGCGTAAAGAGTTAGAAAAGGCAGATATTGCCGTTATGACCGCGAGTGATAAAGCGGGTGTTGCGATCGATTGTTTTGGCGAAGAAGAATCAGAAAAAGTAACATTGACGGTTAAAGATCTTCTCAAAAAAGATTTAGATACGCTGGCAGGTATTTTTCTTATTGGGGGAGGCGGTGCTCTAGATTGTTTAGATAATGAAGATACGCAAGAATTAATGCGTCGAGCTGAAAAAAATGGCCTTTGGTATGGAGCTATCTGTATTTCGCCACGTATTCTTTGTCATGCAGGTCTTATTGATGGTAAGAAAATTACCGGATGGGATAACGATGGCAAATTAAAATCGGAATGTGCAAAATCTGATGTTGTTGGTGGGCCTGTTGTTGTAGATGGTAAATTAATTACTGCCCAAGGCCCCAAGGCAGCAACAGAATTTGGCCAAGCTATTGTTAATGCGTTAAAATAAAAGCATGAATGTATCTCAATCCTCATCGATTATTCAGGGTATTAATTATCAATGGATTGCTCCTGTGTTGCAAAAGGAGCTCGTTAACTCCTTAAGTGCTTCATATAATTTTTCTATTCCGTTAATGCAAACCTTAGTTAACCGTGGCATTGATAAAAAAGAATTATTGGATTCTTTTTTATTTACTCCTGAAGGAATAGTCGCACCTTCTTCATTGCTCAAAGATGCGGACAAAGCGGTTGATCGGATTATTGTTGCCTTAAAAAATAAAGAAAAAATTCTCATTGCCGGTGATTATGATGTTGATGGTATCACATCGACATCGATGATGATGCTCTGTTTGGTCCCTCTTGGTGCACAGGTGAATTATTTTTTGCCCCATCGTGTTCATGATGGTTATGGTCTTTCAACAAAAGTTGTTGGACGCGCAGCAGGAAATAATTATAAGGTTATTTTAACGGTGGATAATGGGATTACCGCCTATGATGCGGCTGCTTTAGCAAAAAAGTGTCAAATTGATCTGATTATTACTGATCACCACCGTCCACAAGATCCCATACCTGAAGCATTTGCCATTGTAAATCCGGCGCAATCTGATTGCTCGTATCCTTTTAAATTATTAGCTGGTGTTGGCGTCGCCTTTAAATTACTCTCCTTGCTTTATGAAAAACTTAATAAAAAGTTGCCTGATAAAGTTTATGAGTTGTTATTAATGGGGACTGTTGCAGATGTTGTACCATTACGTGGTGAAAATCGTTATTGGGTCCGCCATTGCTTGCAGAAATTAACTGAAAATGAAAGTTATTCATTCAATGCACTCAAGAAGAATGCAAAAATTGCTGAAAAACCGATCTCTTCCGTTGATATTGCATTTGGAATTGCGCCACAATTGAATGCATTGGGTCGCTTAGAAGATCCACGCCGAGGCGTTCAGTTTTTAATTGGAGCACGCAAACCAGAAATTGATCAGGTAGCACGTGTTTTATTTGAATTAAATGAAGCGCGCAAAGAAGTTGAGCGTCTTATTTTAAATGATATTGAACAGGCTATTAATGCGGGCCAAATTGATCTTGAAAACGAAAATATTATTTTAGCTGCAAGCAAAAAGTGGCCACCAGGGGTCATTGGTTTAGCTGCCTCACGTTTGACGGCCCAATATGGAAAGCCAACTTTATTATTTCATCTCACAAAAGACGGCTTTGCAAAAGGTTCTGCTCGATCCATTCCTGCTTTTGACTTATTTAATGCGTTGCGAGAATGTTCTCATTTACTCGAGCATTTTGGGGGGCATGCCTGTGCGGCAGGAGTTGCATTAAAAGTTGCAAATGTCCCTAAACTTAAAGCTTTACTTGAACAAAAAATTTTGGAAAAACTTTCACCAGAGGATCTTGTTCCTCAATTGAAACTTGATGCGCACGTGCACCTTGCTGATTTGACCGGAAAATTTATGAATGACATGCAATTGATGGAACCCTTTGGCAGCATGAATGAGACACCCGTTTTTTACATCAATGATGTTACGTTGATTGATGAACCTATATTGCTGAAAGATCAGCATGTAAAATGTAAGATTTTTTCTCAAGGAGTTATCAAACCGGTCATCTTTTTTGGGCAACCAGAACTTTTTAAAATTTTTTCAACATTGAAAGATCGTCCATTTGATCTTGCGGCAACTGTAATGGAAAATTATTGGCAAGGAATGCGTTCTATTGAACTCAAGGGAATGGATATTTCTTTAGAAGGAAAAAAATGATTATTACCATTGATGGACCCGTTGCAAGTGGTAAGTCTACATTGGCGCGTTTAATCGCTGAAAAAAGAGGCTTTTTTTATATCAATAGCGGTATCTTGTTTCGTGCACTGGCTTATGTCTTAACAGAAAAATGTCTTATTCCCATTGAACAATTAGTTACGTTAAACCATGATCAAATTCTTGCATGTTTAGACATATCTCAATTGCAGTATCATTATGATCACGGAAAAGAATCTGTTCTTTATGATGGAGAAAATTTAACCTGGCATTTAAAGACGCCTGAAGTTGATCATATGGCATCGTTAATTGGCACTAATCCTGATGTTCGTGAAATATTAATGCGTATTGAGCGACAATTAGCACGTGAGCATGATGTCGTAATCGATGGGCGCGATACCGGTTCAGTTGTTTTTCCTGAGGCAGAATTGAAGATTTATTTAACCGCGTCATCTGAAGTTCGTGCAAAGCGGTGGCAGCATGATCAAGCTGCAAAGGGAAACAAAGTATCTTTGAGTGATGCATTAAAAGAGATAAACAGTCGCGATGAACGGGATAAAACGCGTCTCGTTGCCCCTTTGGTTAAACCTGAAGGTGCGGTTCTCATTGATGATTCGAATAAAAGTGTTAGTGAGACCGTTTCAGACATAATAGACCTCTTCCGAAACAATAAAATTTAAGGCAGATTAATATTCGACAATAAAAAATTGAATATTAAGTATGAATTATAATTGTTTAGGAATAGGTTTAATGTGGGAAATGGCCTTTGTATTAGGTTTTTTTATCGCGTTCGCCCTGAGGGAGCCATATTTGGCGATTCGAAGGGTCTTGTCGAACGCGCACACTGAAGTAACGTTATGGAATTTTATCTTTATATTTTAAAATGCAATGATGAATCTTATTATATTGGGCACACAGAAAACCTTGAAAAACGCATTTCTGAGCACAATATGGGTTTATATAAATGTTATACTTTTAATCGCAGGCCACTTAAACTTGTTTATGCAGAAAAATTTACTTCA
>LBRU01000010.1 GCA_000991575.1 candidate division TM6 bacterium GW2011_GWE2_36_25 | reverse complement strand
TCTTGCGCTCGTGGTGAGCTTGTCGAACCATACGAGCTTTTGTACCCTTAGGCTTTGCTTATTGCAAGCGAATTTCGAATTTTCGTACAAGTTCTAAGAAAAAATATTTAATTGATCAATGAATTATCGAACTCGCGTTAATTTAAGTTTTAATCTGGTCTTTTTAGGGGAATATGTTAATGTAATTAATACATTGCCAGGGTGGCGAAATTGGTAGACGCGCACGCTTCAGGAGCGTGTGGTAGAAATACCGTGCTGGTTCGAGTCCAGTCCTTGGCACCACAAGCATCCTGCTTGACCGGGTTTGAAAGTTTTTCCATTTCTTTTTTCTCATATGCAATGGTCAGTTTCTGATTTTTTCGCTAAAATTTTAAAGTCATTTTTGAAAATAGAATTAAGGAAGTTCGATGGCTGAAGAGTGTATTTTTTGTAAGATTATTAAAGGCGAGATTCCATCACAGAAAATTGCTGAGACTGATGAATTGATTGCATTTAATGATATTCATCCAAAAGCACCGCATCATTATTTAATTGTTCCTAAAAAACATCTTGCTGATTTGCGAAACTTTGAAAAAGAGGACATGATTCTTGGTTCAAAAATATGTGCATTGGCGCAGAAAATTTCCAAAGATCTTGGTGATATTCCATTTCGTTTAGTCATCAGTAATGGTTATGATGCTGGCCAGCGAGTTTATCATATGCATGTACATTTTCTTGCGGGCAGAACATTCGAAGAGTAAAAAGATCTAAAAAATAGCCCTTCCTCTAAAGATTCTAGTTGCTGGAGCCGGATTGCTAATTGGATCTTCTTGATGTCTAATTTGAAGGGCAAGATAAGATTTTATGTCTTTCATCAACTTAATTTTTTTTGCAATTGCATTATCAGCGGTGCCACTTTCTTGCATGACAATGATTTGCCATGCTCTGAGTTTGAAAATGATGATGTTTATATTTTTTCTTATTGCTCTATTTCCTTCTAAAGTGTTTGTTGAAAAATAGTTAGTTTGCGGGCGTGGACAATCGCTCCAATCTCTGTAAGGCTCTGTGAGCTCGCATGCTGTTTTATAGGTCTTACATGCCCGTGATTGCATTGAATGTGCACAAAATGACAGTAAGAGAAGCGGAAATAATTTTTTGAACATATGTATCCATTAAATTTTTAAAGAGTTAAATTGTTATTTTAGTATAACAAATTTTTTTGCTTAAGCATAAAGCATTTCGCGCCAAATTGTTCTAAACATTCAATTTTTCTGATGTGATAGTTGGCATAAAAACTCTTCAAAAAGAAAGGCCCCTCAAAAGAGGGGGCCTTGACGGGTTATTCTCCAAAATATTCTCTCAAGAGAGGTTTGACTTTTTCAAGCCTTTCTTTGTCTTCTGGGGATAAATTTGTTCCTGCGCGATTAATGTAAAAATCAAGGCGATCCATTGCTTGTGCCAAACCATCAGAGGCTTCAGTCAAGCCTTGTGCGATTTCTTCGGAAGAACGATCAAAAAAACCTTTTGGCGGATGCCATTTAGTATCAACCTCATGTGACCATAAATGTTTGCTTTCAGTACTCATTATCATCTCCTTTTTTTCTATTAACCTACTCTTTAAAAATACCAATTTTTAGGCTTATAAATCAATGGTTTTAGCGATTTTATAAAAAATAATAATTTACTTGTATTGATATAGTTTAAATTTTTGGTGCCTGAAGGTATAACGCTCGTATGGTTCGACAAGCTCACCACGAGCGCGCTCATCCTGAGCCTGTCGAAGGATATGAGCGAATATAATGATTACGAAGCAAGCTTTGAGGAATTTTACTTGTAAAAGATTAAATTTTTTATTTACAGGAGCAATTGCCTTTTGGGCACCCACAAGGTTCTTTTTCCGAGCAATTGCAAACTTCATTAATGAGGCAACCACATGATTTTTTAATTTTTTCTTTTGGACAGCTGCAATTCGATTTTTTAGATCCACAACTTTTGCAATGCTTACTCATCATAATCTCCTTTGAGTTTTTTTATGAGTATGACTCATGTGATTCAAAAAAATCAAGATAAAAAATTGATAATATTTTTTTATTGTTTTTTAAACTTAATGAATATGGAATGTTTCATGTATCATTGCTTCGGTTTCACTTATTTCACTAATCCCAGCAGCTTTTTTAAGCGCGAGAAATGATTGTGCTATGCCGATCGTAAAAATCCCAAGTGCTCGAGATGCATTAAAATCTTGTAAGTGAGCAAAATCATCCCTTGATTGTATCATTGCAGGGATAGTTTCTTTAAGTAATTCGTAAAGTGCAGTTGGATCATAATAACCGCCGTTCGTTGGCGAATTGCCCAGGTATGTAATAGTCCCTGCGTCAGGAACCCATTCGCACACATGCATGAAATTTGCAACGATCTCTTTATGTTCAGGATTTGTGATTTTTCTGGTGTGTTCGCTGATATTGTAAGGAGAATGATAAGGAAGGGGTTGCTGATCCATCGCATTTATTACATGAGTGATTCCGAGTATTATTGCAAGTGTTATTATAAATTTTTTCATAGTTTTTTCCTTGATTTAATTATTCAGCGTCGCTTCTATTGTGAAGTCTTTCTCGAAAGCGTTGAGCAATGTCTAAAACTTGTTGACTAAATTCATGAGGAGTAATGTGTGCATTGTTTTTAAAGTTATCTAATTTGAGATAAAGTTCATTTGCAAATGGATTACATATTTCGTTATGTGAAAGAAGTGTTCTAAATCTTCCTAATTTATCGAGACCTGTTTCGCGCTTGTTCATAAATTTGATTGCTTTGAATAACATGGCGTGCATCATCATGTCATTAAATAATTGCCAGGAAATTGATTGACCAAAAAATGAAAGATGATTTTTTTGAGGCAAGATAATGTCACGATATTCCATGCAAAGATCGAGTTCAATGGCGGAAGGTGTTCTGATGATAGTTGCTTTTCTGAGTTGATTATGCATTCCTTGCGCAGATGAGACTATGAGTAAGGATAAAAGTAACTTCTTCACCATTTCCCCCTAAAATTAAAAAATAACAAGTTTACCATTATTAAAGCATAGCAAAAATAATTCTTTTTGTAAAATTTAAAAAAATATAAGGTTAAAATGATTTTTTAGTTTCTTCTTCTAAATGCTATTTAGTGCTAAAATATAAGAAAATATACTTTTTGCGATTAGTTATGTTATTCGGTTGGGTTGATGTTAAAGAATATTGAAGAGTTATTTTCTGTTCGTGAAACGGTCTCATTTATTGATGTGCGTTCTCCATCAGAGTTTAATAAGGGGCATATTCCGGGTGCATATAATATTCCGCTCTTTTCTGATCAATTACGTGCGCTGGTGGGCACAATTTATGTGCAAGAAGGCAAAGAAAAAGCTATTCATGTAGCTATGAAACATGTTGCGCCACATTTTACGGGTTTGGTTGATCAAGCAAAGGAAATTTATCAAAAAAACAATAAAACATCGGTTGTTTATTGTGCGCGTGGTGGCATGCGAAGTGGTTCCGTTTCTTGGCTTTTTAATCTTTTTCAGTTGCCGGTAATTCAGCTTGCGCGTGGTTATAAAGGTTATCGAAACTGGGTTCTTGCCCAATTTTTGCAAAAAAGGGCACTTAATCTACTGTGCGGTAAAACGGGGTCTGGCAAGACTGCATTTTTACATCAACTTGCTCGGGAACATCAACAGATTATAGACTTAGAGGCGCTTGCAAAACATAAAGGGTCAGTTTTTGGCGGCTATAAAGATCAGCAGGCAACGCAACAACAGTTTGAAAATGATCTTGCATGGCAGTGGGCGCAACTTGATTCTGTGAAATTGACCTGGATAGAAGATGAGAGCCGCAAAATTGGCTCCGTTATTATTCCAGAAGCTGTTTGGGCCCAAATGAAAGAGGCTTCAACTTATTTATTGTCAACATCATTAGAAAATCGAGTGAAGCATATATTGCGTGAGTATGGAAATTTAGATAAATCATTTCTTCTGAATGCATTGGAGAAGATTGAAAGTCATCTTGGAAGTGAGCGTTATCAAAAAATAAAAAAGCTTGGTGTCAACGAAATGAAAGAGGCGATTAAAATTCTGCTGAGTTATTACGATAAAAAATATGAACATGGGCTTAAAAACAAGCAAGCAATTCTTTTGGTTAATTTTAAATATTTTTAATTATTCTTTTACAGGTAAAATTCCTCGAAGCTTGCTTCGTAATCATTATATTCGCTCATATCCTTCGACAGGCTCAGGATGAGCGCGCTCGTGGTGAGCCTGTCGAACCATACGAGCGTTATACCTCGAAGCTTGCTGCGAGGTTCTTAATTGTGCTTTTTGTGCAGAATCATTATATTTTTTGACAAACTGGAAATAAAACTGTATCATATTAATGATGTTTTTTAGTTTTTTATTAAAGGAATTTGATGAAAAGGTTTAAGTATATTTTTTTATTTTTAACCTTCTTTTTTAGGGATTCGTTGAGTATGGCGTTGCGGCCAGCTTTTTTAGCTGGTGTTCAATTGCTTTTTTTGTCCCCTGAAATTTATTTGGAATTAGATGCAGCAAATCAGGCTAAAGACACTTCTCAATTAAAGAGATTTATAGAAAAACAGCCTCTTTATTTAAGTGATACGCAGATGGTTGAGCGAAGTGAATACGATGATTTATGCAGAAAGTCTAAAGAGTCGGGGGGTGATCATTGTCCTCGGTGTGATTACTCAAGTCCTATTTATAAGGATCAGGTAACAAAGCATATGCAACAAAAACACATGCACTATCGACCGTATTGGTGTCCTATTTGTCGCATTTCAAATGGTCATTCTTGTAAAAATTGTTTTTCTCGTTGGCCTGGTATAAGAAAACACATGAAAAATATTCATAAGATCGATATTGGACCCCTTATGAAACATGATACATCATGGTTATTTGGTCCTATTCGTGGGCGATCAAAAAAGAGTTGATAACCAGGAGTGATTAATGCGTCTTTTTGCATTTCTTTTAATTTTGTCATTTTTTTCTAATAGCGTGTTTTGTATGCATGAGAAACGCGATCGAGACGAAGAACCATGTTTTTTTAATAACATTGTAGATGAGTCCCGGGGGCGTGGTTTTACCATTTCGGAAGATGAATGGCCAGTTAAGCGTAGAAAAAGTTTGCCTTCAGATCAACGCAAAGATAAAGACCTGGAGGCTGCGGTTTGTTCATATGCGCCAGGTGAATTTGGAAGAACAGGGGATGAAAGGGTTATTAATTCATCAGTTGTAAATCCTGAAGAATTAATAATGCTTTTTGGTGCATTACCAGTTCCCGACCTGGAATCGCCACATAAACTTTATTCTTTTATATCAGCTTTTCATGTTTTTTTAAATCGGCTTGGTCTTAATGTGAACAGTATGTCGGTCTTTTCTCGTCTTGTAGATAGCATCCAAGATGAGCAAAGAAAACAGAAATTAATTTTAGATGAGTTGTATGGCTGTATAACCTTAACCGATTGGGGTTGGTTTTGTTGTCCTTTATGTGAAAAATCGTTGAAAGAAGAAGATTTAATTAAAGAACATATTAAAGCTCATTACGAAACAGCTTTCGCTTCTTCATTTGATCAGGAAAAATCTGATGAGCGAGAAAAACAGTGAGAAAATAATTTAATGGGGGTTTGTATGTCACGTTTTGCTACATTTTTAATTTCTTTTTTATTTTTCTTTTCCCTAAAAGCCGATTTATCGCTTTCTGCGCTTAAGCGTAAAGTTGATTCTGCCGATGAGAATCAACAAATAATAGGGGCGGGTGAACTTTTTGATTCTTTTAAAACATATCAAGCGATTGCTAAAAAAGAACTTTCACGTGATGTGTGGATTGATCAATCGCCAGACGAAAAATTTTTTAAGTTTGATAGTTTTTATCCATTTATGCAAAAAGTTGCCATTGCTCCTGAATCAGAAGTTATTATGTGGGGAGATTTTCATGGGAGTGCGCGCGCATTACTTGAAGGTCTTTCTTTCTTGCAAAATGAACATTATATCGATAATCATTTTAACATCATGAATCCTCATTGTTATTTTGTTTTTCTTGGTGATTATGTTGATCGTTGGGATCAGGGCATTGAGATTTTATATACCATACTTCGTTTAAAATGTGCTAATCCCGATCACGTTATTTTATTGCGGGGGAATCATGAAGATGTAACGTTAAATCAGTATTATGATTTTGAATATGAAATTTTAACAAAATATGCTGGAGTTGGTAGTTTTTTGTTTGCAGCTATTAAACGTTTTTATGAAACATTACCATCTGCATTGGTTCTTGAGTCTGAAAATAACTGTATTTTGTGTTGCCATGGTGGTATCGAGGTGGGCATTAACCCTGAGAAATTAGTTCAATCAATTGGCCCCGTCAGGTATCAATTATTTACGATTGTTGATAGAGAGAACAGTTTGCCAGTAGGCAGTGCCTTGCATGATGCATTAATTACGAGAGTTCCTGCGAGTGAATTAGCAGCTTTTTCGATGCCATTGGAGAGGCCCTCGAATCACTCTTTCGGTTGCTTGTGGAGTGATTTTGAGCTCTGTGAACAAGAGAGTATCAGTTATGGCGAACGAGGTATTCGATGTGGAAAAGCATTGACGCATTATTATCTTGATCAAATAAGCAATGGTGAAAAAAAGGTGAGAGCAATTTTTAGGGGGCATCAACATAATGGTGATATGTACAAAGATCTCATTGAAAATCGTGGATTGGTTAAGCTTTGGAGTGATTTGGTTTATACATTATTGGCATCTTCTGAGTCGATGGAAGAAGACATTCATTTTGCGTCCTTTGTAAAAATTACTACCGCTTCAGATTATACAGATTGGTCGGTGGGGCATTGGTTTCGCGATATAAAGATTAAAGCTCAAATCTCGAGATTATTCACGGTGTGGCAGTATCTTCGCGAGAATGTTTTTGCCGTGTGTGACTGTACATGTTGCCCCGTACTAGGTCGTCGTTTGCGGGGATTGTTATCTCTTTTTTTGCTTTACAAAAATAGATAACTCAAGGCTTATACGAAGGCTGAGTTTCATGCTGCTGTAAATATTTTAATTTTGTTGACTTTTTATTTCTATCTGATAATATTGTTTACGTTTGAAATATTTTATAAATTAGTAAAAATAGGGATATATGAAAAATTTTATTTATTTTTTAATAGTTAGTTTATTGTGTGGAAACTTTTCTTCAATGGAAGCACATTCGTGCCTTATTGAGCGTTGGCAATCTGTTTTTGAGATTCCACTTACGCTCGATGAAAATGGTGCTTTTAAAATGGGGGAAGTATATATATGTGCCAGTGATTGTAATTCCATCGCTGAACTTCTTGATAGTGTACAGGATCAATCTCAGTGGCATGATGTGTTTTTAAATTTAATGCATCGTTCACATGAGGAATTACTGACCTTAATGCACCATTTGTGTTTTTTGAAGATAGCTGTGACGCACTCATTAATTCAGCTGGTTGCACAGGCATTAGTTAAACAGTATCGAGAATCGGGTGAGTATGCGCCGGATGCGCCGGAAAAATTTATTGCTTTATTTAATGAATTTGAAAATAAATTTCCATTAGTTGCTCCTTCCTTGAAAATGTATGTGTACTTAGATTTATCAAAAGGCGAACGAATAATTTTAAATTCATATTTAGAAAGACATATTTCTGTTTCAGATTTTATGGAGCAAAATCCTCTGTTGGATTCCTTACAAGATAAGAGCTCAGATCTTTTTCTTTGTTCAGATTTTTTATCATATTTAAGTCCTCTTCGATTTGGTGAATTAAACCATTTATCACGAGAAAGGATAAGTAGTTCACTGCAAGACTTGAGGCAAGAGGGATATGATCTTTTTTTGCAGGAGTTTATTCGTCGGGGATGTGAACTGCCTAGACGTCATTTGAGTGAGGAGATACAGAGTGCGTTTTTTAATCGTTCAACTGTTTTTGTACAATATTTAATTGAAGAGGGGGCGTTAAATCCTAATACTATTTTTATGGATCATCCTTCTTCTGGAGGAATGCGACTTTTGTTTATGGCGGTCCTTTTTTGTGATGAAAATATGGTTAAATTACTTCTGTATTATGGTGCTGATCCTTTCAGTTTAAATGATGTTGATTCTCTAATGCTCAGTTTTGATTATCCTCGGACTGTTATTGAACGGGTGATGAATCTTTATCCCGAAATTGAAAATGAAGGGGAAAAAAAGGTTTTTAAGCGAATCTGTTCTTTAATTGTTCGTGGTGCTTATGAATATAATCATGTAAAATTGTTTAAATTAATGAGAGACGATCCCGCCTTTTGTTCAAAGGTTTTAGAAGTGAATGAGAGTGATGAATTGATTAGTCATTTTAATGCCTGGCGCACTCAAAGCGGAATGGTTCCTTTCTATTATGGAGCTTGAAAAGGGTTTTTTGAGTAAAAGCTCCGATTAGATAGAGGAATAATTTTTATTAATGGGGAATATGAAAATATGAAAAAAATATGTTTATCGGCTACATTTTTGTTGATTTTTAATGTAGCTTTTGCGTGCGAGTCGGGCGATGCGAGAATGTGCCTTGTTGGCAATGATGGTCAGCGTATCTCGGTTTCTCAATCACGGTGGATCAACGCATTTCCAGGCATAGCAAGCTGTTTTGGCTTTGTGTCTGATTTGGAAATACCTATTTTGTCTGGTCGTGGTATTGTTAAAATCGACAATTTATTATTGCGGGCTGAAAAAACCTCTCATTATGTTGATATTTATCATGATTTATTGTTGAATTTTGATGCTGAAAATTTTTTTGAAATATTAACAAAGCTTGGGGCAGATAAAGAAACGCCGCTGTATCATTTGGCTGCGCAAGCATTTGCTCATCGAGCATATCGTAAGTTGGTAAAAGATCCGGACAAGGTTGATGAACTGTTTAAGCTTTTTGATTATTTTGAGGAAAGATATCCTGCATTTGCTTCTTATTTAAAAATGTATGTTTATTTGGGATTAAAGCATGCTGAACGAATTTATCTTAATGGTTACATCAGTGGGCGTCTTTCGGCAGAAGAATTTATGAGGAGTTTGCCTGAAAAGGTAGTTCAATTTGGGGAATTTGATTTATTTAATTGTGATTTTCCTTATTCTGATAGGCGCAGAGCATTTGATGGTGCTTTTTCGTGTTATTACTCTCCTTTTATTAAATATTATAGATGTGATCGTAGAACGCCTTTCCCTAATAAACTTTTACATACTGCTATATGGTTGGGCGAGCCAGAATCATTAAAAATAGCGCTGGATTCAGGTGCATCCATTGATCAATCAACAATGGTTAAGGATCCTTTCGGTAATCCGATTGATGAAGGTTTTCCCCCGCTGTGGAAAGCAATTATATTGGGCAAGTTACCTATTGTTCAATTATTAATCGAACGTGGCGCAAATCCTTTGTATATAATTAAAAGAAATATTTATGAAAGAAAGAGAGAAATTGGGGCGGAAGAACGTACTATTTTAGAAGCGGCATTATCATTAAACGGTGCCGGTGGAACATTAGATGCAATCTGTTGTGTTCTATTAAATAAGGTTATAGAAAGGAATCCGCATTTTTTAAAGAATCTTTTAGAAAAAAATGGAGAAGTCCGCGTACAGGTGAACTCTTTGATACCTGAGATTTCTTCCCTTTTAGAGCAAAGACTTCAAATAATAGATTCTGCTTCGCTTGCAAAATTAATGCAGGCGGTTGTAGATTTTTCGCGTAAAAAATGTCCTTGTTCGATTCTATAATTTTGAGATACATAAAGTTTTTCTCAAATGTATGTGTTGATTTTGATTTTATTAAATTAGGAAGAAAAATTATGAAAAAAATAATATATATTTTATTAACATCAATATTTTTGGCTGGGAACTCAATTTTTGCGATGGAGTCAGATAGTGCCGAAAAATATATTGTGGATGATGTATCAGTAAAAGTTGAAGCTTTGTTGGTTTTGGCAACGAATCCTGCAGAACAGCGTGGGCTTTTTTTAGAATTGCAGCAGTATTCAATGGAGCAGCTTTCTGAATTATTACGAAGGTTATGTGATTTAAAAGCTGAAAAAAATCATCCGTTATTTCACTTATGTGCGCAAGCATTAATAAAAAAGCTTCGTTTAACGGGAAATTTTACAGCAGATCACCCAGAAGTTTTTTTAAGATTATTTGAATCATTTAATACATCATATCCTTATATTTCTGATAGCTTAAAAATGTATATGTATTTTGATTTATCACGAGAAGAGCGTATTACTTTGAATTCTCATTTAAGCGATCATCTTTCTTTTGATCGTTTTTTAGAGCAGAATCCACGACTGAGTTTTTTGCAGCAAGAAGATGATAATTTTTTAAAGCACTATGATACGTTTTTGCATGCTGCGTTTAATCCATTGAAATATTTCTCATTAGGTCGAATAGTTGATAGCAAGTATTATAGCGATGGTGCCGTAGAAAGTTTTGAGGATGGATATTTGCCGGTTTGGGAAGCTCTTCTTGAGCGTGGTCTTGGATGCAGCAGCCAAATTGATGAAATGGATGGAGAAGATGAAGAGAACAAAGATTCTGATGCTCAAAAATTGCTTAAATATTGTGCTGTTAATGTAGATTGTTCAATGCGTCAGCTAGGAGAAATAAGAAGGTTAATTAAGAGTAAAGAAATTGGCCCTAATTATATTTTAAAAATTGGGCATGGCGGTAGGGAAGACAGGAAAGGAACGCATATTTTATTAATAGCTGTGATTTACAATGATAGGTTGATGGTACGGGAACTTTTGAGATTGGGGGCAAATCCTTTTGCGCGGAGTGAAGATTTAGCGAATGCGGTACCTGTTATTCACCGTGTGCTGAATTTATACCCCGGTGCGCGTAATGCTTATGATAAAAAGAAAGATCCTATTCCTGAACCTGAAATTGATTCTGATATGGCACTTATATGTCGTATGATCATTAAAAAAGCATTCGAAAAGGATGGAGAAGCGCTGTTTTCTTTGATGTTGAAAGATGAAGCTATTGAAAAAAAAGTCCTTGAAATTGACGGTGAATTATCGAGTGATTATCTGCCATGGAAAAATACACATTCAAAAAATTTATTAACCTTGCATAGTATGACTGATTTACCTCGAAGAGGAGAATCAGAAAATTGTATTATTGAAATTCCACAACTTTTGAGTGAGCGTCGTGTAGGATTTGGCGAGAGCGGCGTTCAACCGTTACGCCGAGATATTCGAAGCATACACCCTGGTGTGGAGGTTTCGACACCTATTCAGGAAAGCTCATCACATCGTAAAAAAGGTTGTTGCTGTTCTATTCAGTAGATTCCTTCAATAAGAAGTCGATTTTATTTAATTTTTTCTAAATGGATTAATAAATCTTTATGCATTTTGAGTTCGTGCTTGCGATAAGAAATACTCAGATTGAGAGCTGATTCTATCCGAGCTTGTAAAAGTTGCTTTTCTGGCATTGTATGGAGTTTTTTTTGTAGTTGTATTGGATAAAATATAAAATTGTAAAATTGGCGTGCTCCTTCGGAATAAGCGAAGACCAATTCATGAATAGTTACATTTTTGAATTGTGGATTTTTATCAAGAAATTTCTCAAGTCTATCTTGGTAAAAATAGAAAGTAAGTTTATTTATGGTTAATGTTTGTTCTTTAAATTCCTTTAGTTGTTCTAAACAATGTTGTATGCGGCAGCATAATTCTTCAAGGCTAGAATGATAATCTCCGAGTGTTTTTGATTCTGTTGAAGTTTTTTTTTGCTGAAGCATTGGATGCACAGTATTAAAAAGTAAAAAAGATAATAAAAAAAATGTTTTTTTCATGAAAAGAGGCCAATCTTTGGTACATTTTATATTTTTTACATTATAATCTCTTCTTGAGAAAGTTAAAGGGATTAGCTTATAGAGAAGTAATATGGTCAAAAAATTAAATAACTTTCGATAAAAGGCATGAGTTCACCATCAAGGACGAGGTCAGGTTGAGGTGATTCATGATCCGTTCGATGATCCTTTACCATTTTATAAGGATGAAGAACATATGAACGAATTTGTGATCCCCATTCAATCTTTTTCTTTTCATGTTTTGCTTCTTGCTTTGCATGTTCCTCGTCACGTTTTTTTTGGAGAATTCGTGCTTTGAGCATTTTCATTGCGGTTTCACGATTTTGAATTTGAGAACGTTCATTTTGGCATTGTACAACAATGTTGGTTGGTAAGTGAGTAATGCGAACGGCTGATTCTGTTTTATTGACGTGTTGACCACCTGCGCCACTTGCACGGTAGGTATCAATACGCAAATCTTTTGGTTCAATGGCAATTTCTGCTACATCTTCATATTCAGGTATGACGGTGACACTTGCAAAAGAAGTATGTCTTCTTTTATTTGCATCAAACGGTGAAATGCGGACTAAACGATGAACGCCATGCTCGGATTTTAAAAGGCCGTATGCATTTTTACCTTTAATATAAAGTGTTGCTGATTTGATGCCTGCTTCTTCTCCCGATTGGAAATCAACTAATTGTGCTGTTAATTTATTATCTTCACAAAAGCGGGTGTACATGCGTAAAAGGATACTTGCCCAATCTTGTGATTCGGTTCCACCAGCACCAGCATTAATGCTTAAAAAGCAATTGCTTTTATCATCGGGTTCGCTTAAAAGCATATTAATTTTGAATTTTTTTATAGATCTGACAAAAGGCTCTAAATCCTTTTGAATGCGCTTAAGCTCACTTTCATCTTCGGCGAAAAGATCCAACAGCTCAGCGAATTCAGCATGATTCTTGATGAGATTATAATAGGATTCTCGTTGATCTTTAACTTGTTCAAAACGTTGAGATATTTTGGGTTGATCTTTATGTTGCCAAAAGTCGGGTTGATTAATTTGTTCATGCAAGGCTGCATATTCTTCATCCAATTTTGAATTTTTCCAGAAATTTTTAATGGTTTGAACATCGGGTTCGATAAATTTTAACAATTCTTTTAAATCATCAATTAACATAAAATAATCTCCTGTTTTTTATTATAGCAAATTTTTGTTTAGTTTTTAAAAAAGAATTATTTAGTTATGAGACTAAATCTACAAAATGTTGTGGTGTAACTTTCATGAGATCGAGCAATGCGAGTTTTGCCAGATTAATTGCATTTTTATGAGCTGCCGCAGGTTTCCAAGTTTTTTCGATAATTGTTCTAACAGGTTCTATTTGAGGAATGATATTATCTGATTGGATTGTAAACTTTCTGTCGCCAGTTTCTGCAGACATCAGGCATGTTTGTTCATCTTGTTTATAAAGATTGAGTGTCATCTGTTGTTGTGGATGTTTTGCGTAGAGGTTTGTAATTAATGGAATGAATAACGGCGCGAGTGTCATAACTGGTAGATATTTAATCTCGTTAAAAACTTTGCGACGTGCTTGTGCAACGCCATTTTGATACATGTCAATAAAGAAAAAGGTGGCGTGGCCAAAAGCTTTGCGGTCTCCTTCTGCCGCGATACAAATGTCAATAATTGGTTTGTTGGCTGTATTGACCAGATCAGATAAACGTCTTTTGCTCGTATGAGAAGCTGTTGATATTTTATCGGCGACTTGAATGTTATCTCCCTCGGAATAGATGCTGATAATACATTTAAACATGTTGTGTAAACAATAAGGGGCTGTTTCTGCCTGAATAGGAGTGCCATATAAAATTGCTTGTTCGATTGAAAGATTCTTCTTTTTTATATTTTCATGATAACCGAGATAAAGAATAAGGTTGCCACCATGACTGTGTCCATGAAGAATAAATTTAACAACTTTTGCCGGATGTTTTTTTTGTAATGTGTCACGGAGCGCGACAAGAGTATTGTATAAATCTAAAGAATCATTTTTACGATAATTGTCCCCGAGCATGCCATCCCAGCCAAACGTATAATAGCGGTAAATGGTATCGTTTTTTTTAATAAGCATGTCGTAACCATTGATTGCTTGGATTGCGGCTTTACGACTAAAATTTGGTTCTAATGTTTGAGCCCTGCACTTTTTTATCATTGGAGATTCAATTTCTACTAATCCCTTGTCGAGGATGACCTGCGTATCATGAAAACGTTCATCGTCTCGTGATGATTGGACCACTTTTGCGTATAAATGATGGTTAGTTAACGATCTTTGTGCTGTTGGAATTGCACTTACTAAACTTAAAAATGAAAGTCGTGTGCCATGAATAAAAATATGAGCTTCAACTGATTGTTCTGCGCCCAAAGAAAAAAAAGAGCAAAATGAAATTATGAAAAGAAATAACTTTTTTAACATCTTAACCCACCACTTATAAAGTTATATAAACGCTTTAAGTTTAGTCCTTTTTCGATTTTTTTCAATTGTGCGATTTGTTTATTTATCTTTGAGTGTATTTTTTTTGATTGAAGCTTGGCATGTTTCAGTTTGTTATTAATTCAAATAAAATAAGGTCGATTTTTGACTTTTATGTTTTTTCATTCTATTTTTTACTTAAGTTTAACTTCATTTCCTTGAGGGGTATATTATGTTTAAATTTAGGCATTTTTCAGCAATGATGTTATTGCTTTTACTAAATGCTTCAATGTTAGCAGGTGTTATGGAAAAAATTGTAGCGCCATTTAAATCTGCTCGTAATCAGTTGCGTGATTTATGCGTAGAATCGGCAGTTGTTGCATATTTTGCTTTAAATAGTAATTATGTGGTTGAGGCTGATGATAAAAACTATTCTGAAATTGATGCGATGGTAGCTAATATTGCTCAAAAGGCAGCTATTGAAAAACCTATTACTTTTATCATTACTCGCAAAATTCCAAATTTCTTTAACAAAGTAAATGCGTTTACAACGGGTGACAAAGAAAAGTCTGTTGTTTTTATCGGTAGTTGGCTGATTGATAATATGACACAAGATGAACTTGAGGGTATTATTGCTCATGAAATTACTCATCTTCAAAAAAATCATATTTTGCGTCAATTGGCATATCGTGCAGGTACTTTTGTAGGATGCACAGCAGCAATTATGGGGTCCATTGCATTACTTGCTAAGTATAAGTATTTGAATATTGATTGGAATCGTGATTTGGGCAACTTAACCTACGTGGCTTTGACTAGTTCAGTTCTCCCCTCGACGCTTCTTTATGCGCGCTATAGTCGCCAATGTGAAAAAGAGGCAGATTTGGGTGCTCTTCAATTAACAGGCAATAAAAAAATAGCTGATTCACTTGCAAAATTTGATGGGGTGATAAAAAAATATCTTCCTTATACTCACAGTCAACTTGAAAAGACTTCCTTGCAACAATTATTTGCAGATCATCCAAAAATTTCAGAGCGCATAAGGTATATTAAAGAAGCTGAACTTGCAGCTTAATACATAGTTGATGAGGATTAAGCAGCTGATGAGAAATCGTCAGCTGCTTATTGGTACATTAAAGGCACGTTGATTCTTAGGTGTTTTTTTGGATTTTAATTGAGGTTTTTTATGAAAAACAAAATTTTTATAAGTTTGTTAGGTATGTTTCTGTGCTGTATTCCTTGTTATTCCAAAAGTAGTTTGAAAAAAGAATATAATGAATTTCATTCAAAAAGGTTATCTTTAATAGGAAAAATGGTTTATTTGGGTTCTGCAGTGGTTCATGCAGATAAAAAAAATTTCCCGGCATTAATAGAAATTATTGAAAGATTATCGGCAAAAGCAAAGATGAATATGCCGACGATATTTGTATATGAGGATCATCTATTTGCAAAGATTTTTTCATATATCGCACCCGTTGATTTGAGGTTTGAGGATCTTTATGTTGGGTTGATTCCAGAGCTTTCCGCAATTATAATCGGCAAATCATTGATTAAAAAATTGTCTATCGCTGAACTTGAGTCTCTTATTGCTCATGAGCTTGTTCATATTGCTCGTTATCATGGGTTAAAAAAATCAGCAGCACTTTTGACTTATCCTATTGTAACGGGTGGTGCTCTTGCGTGGGGAATAAAAAATTATATCTGCGGCGGATCATGGTTGTCATGGCTTGCTCCTTTTGTAGTTTTGAACCCTGTTTCTCAAGCAGGAATACTGTTGTCTATAACCTATTTTAATCGAACATTGGAGAAAGATGCGGATTTAGGCGCATTGAAAATATGTGAAAATAAAGCATTAAAGAGCGCTTTGGTTAAAAAAGAAGATTTTTATAGAGACAAACATGAAATTTGGGGATTCTTCGGTTACCTTTATAATCGTGCATTTTGGTGGGCTTCAAATAAACCATCTTTATCGCAACGAAAAAGATACATTAAATATGCAGATGTTCCCGATATTGATTGATTTTTCTATTTAAAAACATTTTTTGATGGTCGATGACAAAATTCATTGGCCATCTTTTTTTGTTGCGTTAAAATAATATCATGGATAAAAAACAGGCTGGAAAACTTTTTTTGTTATCAGCGCCATCAGGTTGTGGTAAAACAACTGTGACGTACAAATTATTAGAGACTTTACAACCAAGTTGTGACATTGCTCGGGTGGTAACGTATACAAGTCGCGCACCACGGACAACAGATAAGCCGGGGATTGATTATCATTTTCTTTCAGTTGAGGAATTTGAGAGGCGTATAGAACAGAGTTTTTTTCTTGAATGGAGCAAAGTTTATGATGACTATCATGGAACACCAGGCGATATGCTTGAAAAAATAGACATAGGTTCATCTTATATTGCTGTTGTTGACCGTTTGGGAGTTGGTTCTATTTTGAAAAAATACCAACAAGCTGTGACTATTTGGCTTGAGCCACCAAGTTTGGACATTCTTGAACGAAGATTACGTAATCGTAAAAGTGAGCAAGAAGAACAAATTTGTAAACGATTAACATTGGCTCAACAAGAAATCAAAGATGCTCGTACTTTTCCTTATGATTATCATGTTATAAATGATCTTTTTGACGCGACAGTATGTGAATTAAGAGCTATTATTCAAAAAGAACTTGATAAAAAAATAATTAAATAAGTTTATTCTTCAAATAAATTTTCTGGCAAACACGCAAGAGCGGCCTTTTTAAGTTTTTCCACAAGATTTGGTTCTTCCTTTGTGTAATGAACAACAGATATAGCGGCGGAGGAAGGTTTTTGTGTAATTTGAGTGATTAATAATTGGAGACTTATAGAGTACAATCCCAATTCAATTTTTTGTTCTCGTTGAATTCTGTTTGGAAAACTGACATTTTCCTTGTCTTTGCATATAAAAGTTGTGAGTGATTGCATGCCAGAGACCGTATTAATTCCAAGAAAAAATATGAACAGTTTTTTCATGAGAAAACCTTTTTGACTCAAGTATGCAAGTTTTTTTTTGTTGATCAAGTTTTAGCGTTTGATTTTTCCTAAAGCTGGAAAACTTTTTTCAAACTCTTCTCTTATTTCTTCTTTAGTTTTTTCTGGTCCTGCCGTTGCTTTAACTTCATAAAGATTTGGAAATGCTGATCGAGGGAAAAAGAAATCATTTTTAGGAATATTCAGATAGATGCCGCGGTTTGGTATGAAAATATTTTTAGGCTTCAGATTTTCTCGAATGATTTGATTGGCTATGTCGATAATTAAGTAAGATTTACCATTATCTCTGAATTCATATTTTATATTGTCAATCTTTTTTATGCTTTTTCGGGCAAGATCTACAAGGGTGTCAGTATTAATCATAAATGTACTTTTGTTTATTTTACGTTTAAATAATTTTTCAAGTTTTAATTCTAAATCACCGTTATTGAAGTCATGGTAAATAAATATGGGATACGCAGTTTTAACATACTCTTCGTGAGGATCCATGATAACTTCAAAAGATTTTTGGCCAAAATAGAAATAAAGTTTTTTGACACCTTTTTCATCAGGGGTCTCTGTTCTTGCTATGGGATTTTCTTTTATCACTGCATCATAAATCATTGGGATAAGATCTTTCCCTTTGCCTGAAAAAACAGTTTTTCTATTTTCAGTATTATAAATAAAGTCATTATGAGTATTAATAATCAGAGGGAAAGCTGTTGCAGCAGGTTTTTCAAGGTAGTGTTCTTTGATAATGTGTTGTGCAGGGATAACAATTTTTAAAGCACGATCGTCTCCCGCTTGTCCGAGTTGATATAATAATTCTTGGATTTGAGGATAAGGATTACAGTTTTCAGCTCTTATTTGAGTTTCTAAGCTTGGGGGATCAAAATGTGCGGGATTTATATCAATTATATAAGCCTGGATTTGAGGAATAAGAACAAAACGTTGCTCTTCTGGGAGATGTGTAATCGTATTAATGAGATTTCTTCTTTCTTCAGGACGATCTAAGTGGTTCAATTTAATTTGAGCATGAATTACAAAAGGATTAGCTGGTATTTTGTTTCCGAGATTGAGAATTTGATTTCTGAGCCCGTCGCTTTTTATGTTATTTAATTCTAAATAGGTTTCTAATGAAAAAGAATCAAATTGATGTTGAGGTAAACCAACAGTAAAGTTTAAGATCTCAGCTTGTAAAAATCTAATGAGATCAGGATCGGTGGTTTCTTTTATTAGTGGTAAATTTAATACCGGCCCAATTTTTCTTTTTTCTCCTCGTATTGGATTTTTATATCTTATCCATTGAAAGGTTGTTTGAAGATTTTCAATCGATGAAATTTTTTCCATCGAGAAGGAGAGAGGTGGATATAAAATATTAAGTAAAAAAAGAAGAGATAGCTTGTTCATTAACGCTCCTTTATTAAATTTGTAGTTTTATTTTTTGTGAAGATAAAAAAGATAGAGCATTAAAGTCAAGGTTTTTGTTTAAGTTTTGATGTTTGGTTTTAAAGGGCTAATAATCTTTTTGGGTTTTTGCGTGATATTGTTGGAAGGTGAGCAAGTGCTTTTTCCATGAGTTGTTTTTTTAATGTGCCAGATGTTTTTTCAATCAATGTAGATAAGGTTTCTATCTTTAAAGGAAATGGGGAGTCTAAAATCAAAGAAATTAATAGGGTATTTTGATTGGTGAAAGCATTATTTAATGCTTGTGAATAGATATCATTGGCATATTCATACCATTTTTCGAGTTCCTTCATTGTGCAGGTTTGATATTGTTGTGTGATGAGTTGCGAAAGTTGTTTTGCTGCATCAGTTTGATTGTATCCCACTGCTTTAAGAAAAGAATTGCAGAGTGTTTGCACGGATACATTATAATTTTTGAAAATAAAATATATTACTTGATTATGATCGTGTTTACTTGCTACTTTAAGCGCTTTGATAATAACTGTTTCTGGAATGCTTGAGCTTTGAATTTGTGGGAGAGTAAAAAATGAGAGACAATTTTGTTGAGCCGCACGGATAAAGCATTGATTAATTTCTTCTTCAGGTATTGATATCTGATAATGCCGGCTGAGTCTTGCTATTGTTTTTATATGATAAGTAGCCAGAGCATTCTCAAATAGGTTTTGTCCATTTTTTTCGAAATAGTCAGGGTAATCATCAATTATTTTTTCTGCGTAAGGACTTGATGCAGCAAAAAATGCTCGCTCAAGCGGGGTCTCTCTTTCTTCAATCATGTCATGATGAGTTTCATTTATTTTTTTTAAAAGCTCCCCTTGTTCTTTTCTTACGCATTCGAAGAAAAATGAACTTAAAAGTGGCTCTGGATTCGGCATGCATGAAAAAATGTCGTACGCTAAATCGGCTAAATTTTGATCAAATGCGATTCTGATTAAATTTTTAATGAAAGAAGTATCTTGAATAATTATCTCTTTATATTGATTGATAATCGTTTTTATGTGAGTGACTTTGCTTTGATTCAACGATTCTTCCAGATGTCTTTTTAAAGTAATTGAAAAAGATTGCTTCGTTATAAAAGGTTGAAGCGAGACAAAGTCTTCTTTTTCTAAAAATTCTTGCATGGTTTCTGAAGATAGAGCAAAAAAAGTGGAAGGCGCAGAGCAGGTTCTTCCTGTTGGCCTCCCTGGAGTTTCCATGGGCCGCGCATTGTATATAATGAGTAAAAAAACAATAAAAATTTTTTTCATTTATCTTCCGCGTTTTATCTTGTTTTTATTTGACTCATCCACAACATTAATTATAATAGAAAATATAAAAAAAATCAACAGGTGGTTGCTTTTCTATGAATGCAAATTCTCGAAGTGGCGCGAGATTGCAACAAGAAAATATTTTTTTGGATGTCCTGATCTGATCATGCCTTTGGAGTAAAGAGATGAGAAAAGCAGGATTTTTCACAAAAAGAACAAAAAAAATGTTGACATGCCTATAAAGCTACGCTACAATATTATTACTTTCGTGTTAATTGAAAATCTTTCGAATGAAAACAACGATTCAATCGGCTTCTCAAAAAAGCTTGACAAATAGAAATGTTGTGATAATATAAAATGGTGGTAAAAAATTTGTATCTTTGAAATACACAAAACTTACGTGCCCGCATTGAGAAAGTAAGCGACCCTTAATTTTTCGAAATAAATTTTGTGACGGAGAGTTTGATTCTGGCTCAGAATGAACGCTGGCGGCGTGCTTAACACATGCAAGTCGAGCGAGAAAGTTTCCTTCGGGAAGCGAGTAAAGCGGCGGACGGGTGAGTAACGCGTGAGAATCTTCCCTTCAGTGAGGAATACCCTCGAGAAATCGAGGTTAATACTGCATACGTCCCTTCGGGGAGAAAGGTGGCCTCTTTGCTGCCGCTGAAGGATGAGCTTGCGTGCTATTAGCTAGTTGGTGAGGTAATGGCTCACCAAGGCGATGATGGCTAGCCGGCCTGAGAGGGTGTACGGCCACATTGGGACTGAGACACGGCCCAGACTCCTACGGGAGGCAGCAGTGAGGAATATTGCGCAATGGGCGAAAGCCTGACGCAGCGACGCCGCGTGAAGGATGACGGCCTTCGGGTTGTAAACTTCTGTTAAGTGGGAAAAAAGCTCTGTTTTTAATAGAAACGGGGGATGATGGTACCACTAGAGAAAGCACCGGCTAACTTCGTGCCAGCAGCCGCGGTAATACGAAGGGTGCAAGCGTTATTCGGAATTATTGGGTGTAAAGGGTGTGTAGGCGGCTTATCAAGTCTATTGTTAAATCTTTCAGCTTAACTGAAAGCTTGCGGTGGAAACTGATTTGCTTGAGAGCGGAAGAGAGAGGTAGAATTCTCGGAGTAGCGGTAAAATGCGTGGATCTCGAGAGGAATACCGATGGCGAAGGCAGCCTCTTGGTCCGTTTCTGACGCTGAAACACGAAAGCGTGGGGAGCAAACAGGATTAGATACCCTGGTAGTCCACGCCGTAAACGATGATCACTAGATGTCAGCTCCGTTTTAGGGGTTGGTGTCGTAGCTAACGCGTTAAGTGATCCACCTGGGGATTACGGTCGCAAGACTAAAACTCAAAGAAATTGACGGGGGTCCGCACAAGCGGTGGAACATGTGGTTTAATTCGACACTACGCGAGAAACCTTACCTGGGCTTGACATGTATTTGACCGTTGTGGAAACACAGCTTTTCAAGTTTACTTGAACAGATACACAGGTGCTGCATGGCTGTCGTCAGCTCGTGTCGTGAGATGTTAGGTTAAGTCCTCTAACGAGCGCAACTCCTATCGTCAGTTGCTAACCGTAAAGGTGCACTCTGGCGAGACTGCCTAGGAAACTAGGAGGAAGGTGGGAATGACGTCAAGTCCTCATGGTCCTTATGTCCAGGGCTACACACGTGTTACAATGGCCAGTACAACGGGCTGCGACATCGCAAGATGGAGCCAACCCTTCAAAACTGGTCTAAGTTCGGATCGAGGTCTGCAATTCGACCTCGTGAAGTTGAAATCGCTAGTAATCGCATATCAGAACGATGCGGTGAATACGTTCTCGGACCTTGTACACACCGCCCGTCACACCACGAAAGTTATTTGTACCCAAAGTTGTTTTAGCTAACCTTTTAGGAGGCGAGCACCTAAGGTATGGGTAATGATTGGGGTGAAGTCGTAACAAGGTAGCTGTAGGAGAACCTGCGGCTGGATCACCTCCTTTCGAGGGAGATATCCGAGCAAAAGAAATTTTGCTCTAAAGGTGTGAAAAAAAGACGGTCAATTATTATTCTTAATGCCGGCACGGCCATTATTTTAGCGGGCCTATAGCTCAGTTGGTTAGAGCACCCCGCTGATAACGGGGAGGTCAGTCGTTCGAGTCGACTTAGGCCCACCATTATTTGAGGGTGCAAAAAAGTGAGTTATAGTGAGCTATATGGATTGAAAAAAGGGGGTGTAGCTCAGTTGGTAGAGCGTCCGCTTTGCAAGCGGAAGGCCAGCGGTTCGAATCCGCTCATCTCCACCAATGTTAAAAGTTTTGTGTAAAAAGATTGTAAAAGTTTTCTTGTGATCTTTGAAATGTTTGTAATTAAAATTACCTGAGCATTATCAAGATATTGAAGGTTTTTAATATTTTGGCTAATTGAAAAGGGCATTTGGTGGATGCCTTGGTATCAGGAGACGATGAAGGAGGCGGGAGACTGCCATAAGCTTCGGGGAGCCGTCAACCAGGCTTAGATCCGGAGATTTCCGAATGGGGAAACCCGACTTGGAGAACCCAAGTCACTTTTGTCTGAATACATAGGGCAAAAGAGTGAACGGCGTGAACTGAAACATCTAAGTAGCGCCAGGAAAAGAAAACAAGTGTGATTCCCGTAGTAGTGGTGAGCGAACTGGGAAGAGCCTAAACCTGTATTATGTAAACTGACGCGTGTTGTAATGCAGGGGTTGTGGGGTATAACATTAAGATGCGTTGATCTTATATCGATTATTTTATGCATAGTAGAACAGCTCTGGAAAGGGCGGCCAAAGAGTGTGACAGCCACGTAAATGAAATGCATAAAAGTCGTAGTTGTATACCCGAGTATTACGGAGCACGTGGAATTCCGTGAGAATCTGCCCCGACCATGGGGTAAGGCTAAATACTACCTGATGACCGATAGTGCACAAGTACCGCGAGGGAAAGGTGAAAAGAACCCCGAGAGGGGAGTGAAATAGAATCTGAAACCAATTGTCTATAAGCGGTGGAAGCGCAGTATACGTACGCGCAACCACGTACCTTTTGCATAATGAGCCAACGAGTTATTCCTATGGTGCAAGGTTAAGTTTTGAAAGAACGGAGCCGTAGCGAAAGCGAGTCTTAATAGGGCGTTTAGTACTATGGGATAGACCCGAAACCTAGTGAGCTACCCATGTCCAGGATGAAATCTCAGTAAGATGAGATGGAGGTCCGAACCAGTGTAGGTTGAAAACTGCTTGGATGAGGTGTGGGTAGGAGTGAAAGGCTAATCAAACTAGGAAATAGCTGGTTCTCCCCGAAATATATTTAGGTATAGCCTTGTTGGATGAATTGTGGTGGTAAAGTAACAGTCATAGCTTTGGGGGCGCAAGCTTACCAGGCTTCAGCTAACTCTGAATGCCATAATTTTTGAAAACAGGAGTCAGACTGTGGGGGATAAGCTTCATAGTCGAGAGGGAAACAGCCCAGATCATTAGTTAAGGTCCCTAAATGCACGTTAAGTGGTAAAAGATGTGAAAACGCAAAGACAGCCAGGAGGTTGGCTTAGAAGCAGCCATCCTTTAAAGAAAGCGTAACAGCTCACTGGTCAAGTATTTTTGCGCTGAAAAACAAACGGGGCTAAACGTGCTACCGAAACTATGGCTTGCATATCTGTTCGCAGATATGCAGGGGTAGGGGAGCGTTCTTTAATAGATACAAGCTTGACCGTAAGGACAGGTGATGTGGATTAAAGAAGTGAGAATGTTGGTATAAGTAACGAAAAAATAGGTGAAAATCCTATTCGCCGAAAGTCTAAGGTTTCCGTGAGAACGGTTTATCCACTCAGGGTTAGTCGATACCTAAGCCGAGGCCAATTGGAGTAGGCGATGGAAAGCAGGCTAAAAATTCCTGCACCACTCATAAGCGTTTGAACGAAGGAGTGACGCAGTAGGATAGGCTGACGTGGACTTTGGTTTGCCACGCTAAGCGTCGAGAAGGATATTGTAGGCAAATCCGCAGTATCATTAACTTTGAGGCGTGATGGGCATACTAATTTTTAGGAAGAAGTATGTTTGGCTGATTTCACACTGACTAGAAAAGCTTCTAGTGAGCTTTGTGAGTGATCGTACCGTAAACCGACACAGGTAGACGGGCTGAGAATGCTCAGGCGTTGAGATAACTATCACTAAGGAACTCGGCAAACTAGCTCCGTAACTTCGGGATAAGGAGTGCCTAGAATGTATACTTGTTCTTTTAGGATTAGGAAAGCGTTTTTAGGTTTCAACAAAGAGGCCCAAGCGACTGTTTAACAAAAACACAGGGCTCTGCGAACTCGTAAGAGGAAGTATAGAGTCTGACGCCTGCCCAGTGCTGGAAGGTTAACGGGAGATGTTAGTCTTCGGACAAAGCGTTGAACTGAAGCCCCAGTAAACGGCGGCCGTAACTATAACGGTCCTAAGGTAGCGAAATTCCTTGTCGGGTAAATTCCGACCCGCATGAATGGCGTAACGATTTGGGCGCTGTCTTGGTGATAGACTCAGTGAATTTGTAGTACCGGTGAAAATGCCGGTTACCCGCGACAGGACGGAAAGACCCCGTGCACCTTTACTATAACTTGGCATTGCTTTCTGGATTTGTTTGTGTAGGATAGGCGGGAGACTTTGATGCTATGGCGCTAGCTGTAGCGGAGTCGACCTTGAAATACCGCCCTTAGAAATTTGGAAATCTAACTTTGAATTCCCGTAAACCGGGCAAAGGACAGTGTCTGGTGGGTAGTTTGACTGGGGTGGTCGCCTCCTAAATTGTAACGGAGGCGTTCTAAGGTTCCCTCATGACGAATAGTAATCGTCGGAAGAGTGTAAAAGCTGAAGGGAGCTTGACTGCGAGACATACAGGTCGAGCAGGTGCGAAAGCAGGATTTAGTGATCCAGCTGTTCCGAATGGAAGGGCAGTTGCTCAACGGATAAAAGGTACGCCGGGGATAACAGGCTTATCTCCTCTGAGAGTCCCTATCGACGAGGAGGTTTGGCACCTCGATGTCGGCTCATCGCATCCTGGGGGCGGAGAAGCTCCCAAGGGTTTGGCTGTTCGCCAATTAAAGCGGTACGCGAGCTGGGTTCAGAACGTCGTAAGACAGTTCGGTCCTTATCCGTCGTGGGCGCAGGGTATTTGAGAGGATCCGTCCTTAGTACGAGAGGACCGGGATGGGCGAACCTCTAGTGTTCCAGTTGTTTACCAAAAGCACGCTGGGTAGCTAAGTTCGTAAGGGATAACCGCTGAAAGCATCTAAGTGGGAAACCCACCTCAAGATTAGATACCCCGTTTATGAGATTAAAACTTCGGTTTTGATTGAGTGAACATTAATAAGACCCCTTGAAGACTACAAGGTTGATAGGCTGGGTGTGTAAGCACAGTAATGTGTTCAGCTAACCAGTACTAATAGGTCGAATGTTTTAGCTGTTAATTTTAAAGCCTTGAAAAATTTAGCTTTAAAAAGCTGCTATTTTGATAATGTGGTACTTTTAATTGCAAACATTGATCACAAGGATAATTTTAAAAAATTTCCTGGTGGGTATAGTTGTATGGCCACACCCGTTCCCATTCCGAACACGGTCGTTAAGCATACAACGTCGATGATACTCGGCTGGAGACGGCCCGGGAAAGTAGATACTGCCAGGTTTAAATTGGGCGATGACTAAAAATCATCGCTCTTTTTTTTGACTTTTATGATGTGATGCGGTAATGTTTTTTTCGTTTCTTAAATTGAAAGGAGCTTTTATGCGCATTCGAATTTTTCTTTTATTTTCTTTTATTGTTTTTTCAGCTTTTTCTAAAACACTATTTCTTTTTGATGTTGACGGAACATTAACATTACCGCGACAGAAAGTTGAGCTATCTATGCTTGATAAATTACAAGAACTTAAAGATGCTGGTTATTCACTTGCTTTGGTTGGAGGATCAGACTTAACTAAAATTAAAGAGCAGATGGGCGAAGATGTTGGTAATCGTTTTGATTATGTTTTTGCTGAAAATGGTTTAGTTGCTTTTAAAAATAGCGCATTAATTAATAGAGCTTCAATTAAAGATTATTTAACTAATCAACAGTTGAATGAATTTATCAGTTTTTGTCTTCATTATATTGCTGATCTTGATATTCCTACAAAACGGGGAACATTTATTGAATTTCGTAATGGGATGATTAATGTTTCACCTGTTGGCCGAAATTGTACGCAAGAAGAGCGAATTGCTTTTAATCAGCTTGACAAAGAAAAACATATTCGTGAGTACATGATCGAAATATTACAAAAAAGATTTGCGCATTTAAATTTACGTTTTTCTATTGGCGGTCAAATTAGCATTGATGTTTTTCCACAGGGGTGGGACAAGACCTATTGCCTTCGTTTTTTAAATGATTTTGATACCATTCTATTTTTTGGGGATAAAACGGCGTCTGGTGGCAATGATTATGAAATATTTACTTCTTCGCGTACGAGTGGGCAAACCGTATGCGGCCCTGAGGATTTGATGAAAAAATTAGATGAGTTATTGAAACAAGCTGAATAAGACTTTTGATGATTACGTGAAGATTGTGAAGTTTAAGGTTATAAATATCACCATTTTTAATCTTAATTGTATTTATTGTTAATCTATATTTTTAAAAATGTTAAAAACTGGTTGTTATTTTTTCTAATTTTTCTTATAATAGTATTATAGGGGCTTTTATGAAAAAGATATCAATTATTCTGTTTTTAACATTGTTTTTTAACACTTCTTTTTCTGGGTATTCATTTGATAAAGAAGCGTTTCTTGGAAGTTTATGTATTGGAACTTTTACTAATCTTGGAAAGTATAAGATTCCCAAAAATTTAGTTGTTTTGGGATTGTATACAATTACATTAGAAGACAAGAACGAATTGATGAATGCTTTTGGTGGACATGTCAGTGGTATTATTTTTAGCACTATTGCTGAAAAAATGAACAAACATAAAAAGAAGAGTAAAGCATCTTAAATAAAATCGGTATATTTATTATTCTTTCCCTTTGCTTTGTCAATTGGGTATTTTGCTTTAATTTCTTCGAGTTTTTCAAAAAATATTTTTTCTGCATCAATTTTGGCCATCGCACAGAAGATAAGTGTTGAAATGAGTATGTCTGCGACTTCTTGTTTGATGTCTTTTTGTTTTTTCTCAAAAATTTTTAATGAATCTTTATTATCAATCCACGTGAAATGTTCAAGAAGCTCTGCTGCTTCAACTGAAATACTTATACTGACATTCTTGAGCGAATTGTATTGTTCCCAGTCGCGTTCTTTAATGAAATCGGCGATAAGTGTTGTAAGTTTTTTAAGATTCATGCTTTTTCGTTTTGTTTTTTAAGGTGATCATCAAGAAGGGCTTTTATCTCTTTTGAGGAAGCTAATTCTAATGCAGAAAAACCTTTTTTGGGTTTGTCGAGAGGGTTTGCGCCATAGGCAAGTAAGATTTTCATGATGGCCATGTCATTCATTTGGGCAGTCATTCGGCAAGCTCTATTATTTTTTTCCTGTACAATGGTTGGATTTTTTGAAACTAATTCATAAACGACTTCTGTTAATCCACGTTCAATTGCCCCTTCTAATGGTGTCTGTTTTTTATCATCCGGAAAGCTATATAGTGATGTTGTTGAATCGAGGCTTCGTGTGGAGGCATATTTCATTCCGTATTGTGTCGAATGAATAAAAAGAATAAGTGTGAGATAGTTGAAGTTTGCCATGATTTTTTTAATAATTTTAAACATTTTTTTCGTTTTCTAGAAGCTTTTCATCTGACATTGTACAGTTCAGTAATTCGTTGTCAGTTCCTCTGATTTCGACATTTTGAATATATTTTTCTAACATCTGTTGAAATTCTTTTAATGTTTCGAGTGGAAATGGGCCGACTTTTTCAAGCGCTTTTTTTAAACAAATCTTATTACTAAATTGTTGAACAAAAAATTTATGAGCCCCCGTAAGCCATTTTCCAATTTTTTCAATATCTTCATGTGTAACGATGGTAGGTACCATCGTCATGCGAAATTCGTACGGAACGCGATTTTGCATGAGCAGTTTTACGCTTCGTTTAATTTTATCTAAATCAGCAGGGACTTGTACGATTTCTTCATATTTTTCTGGAGTCTCCTTTATATCCATCGCAATATAATCAATCAATTTGTCATTAATTAATTGTTCAACCATATCAGGATTGGTTCCATTGGAATCGAGTTTAACTTTATATCCCATCGATTTCATACGTGCGATATGTTCCGGTAGATCTTTGTGTAATGTTGGCTCACCGCCAGAAATGCATACTGCATCGAGCCATTTTTTACGATGTTCTAAAAATTCATAAAATTCTTCATTGGGAATGGTATCAATTTTGTCTGGATTTAATACCAGATCTTTATTATGACAAAAAACACAGCGAAAATTACATCCAGCAGTAAAAATGACACAACAAGTATACGGTTCAAAGTCGATTAATGATAACTTTTGTAGTCCTTTAATGATCATGCTTACCCCTTTGTTAAATTGTTATAGAAAGTGTAACGATCTCTCTTTTTTGCACAAGTGTTTTTTATAATTGTTGGTTGATCTTTGCAAAAAGAAGTATACTAATCTTATTCGAGATTTTTAAAATTAAATATATGTTTTTAATCATTTTTTTATATGCTGGTTTTTCGCTTTCATTTATTTTGATGAAAGCATCTCTTTTTTATAGCCAACCGTTTTTTCTTGTAGCAGTGCGTATGTTATTTGCGGTCGTTATTTTGTTTGCATGGTTATTTATTAAAAAAGATTGGAGGCATATTTCCCCTTCAGATTGGGGTGCTTTTTTAGGCGCATCTTTTTTTAATATTTATGTGACTAATACATTTGAGCTTGTTGGCCTTGAACACTTAAGTGCTCTCAAGGTTTCTCTTATTTTCTGTTTTTCGCCATTTTTAGGGGCAATATTAGCGTACTTTATATGGAATGAGCGTTTGACTTTTTATAAATGGATTGGACTTTTAACTGGGCTTTTAGGAATGTTTATGCTCTTTTATCCACAGGGCAAAGGAACCTCCTGGGCGATTGCCAGTTCTGATTTATGGCTGTTAGGGGCAATGGTTGCGACAACAGTTGGATGGACTTTTGTAAAAAAGTTGGTATTTGATCGTGGTTATAAAAGTGCGCAGGTTAATGGTGTGACAATGTTACTTGGAGGTATCGCTTCATTGGTAACGTCGTTTTTCGTTGAATCATGGCAACCGTTGCCGATATTTAATATGCCTCAATTTTTGCTCTTAGTTATAGCTACTTCAGTATTGTCATGTATTATTTGTTACAATTTATATGCGTGGCTTTTGCGCACTTATTCAGTGGTCTTTATGACATTTGCCAGTTTTTTAAGTCCTTTTTTTACTGCGTGGTTTGGTCTTATTTTTTTGCATGAGCCGATTAAATCAACATTTATAGGCGCATTTTTGTTGTTAATGGTGGGGCTCGTTATTTTTTACAAAGAAGAATTGAAAAACAAGAAGGTTCTTTAAATCAAGGAACCTTCTTGTGCTTGTTTAATGATATTTCATTAATAAATCTCGAACGCCTGGTGCGTTGTAAGCGAAGGCAACAAATTCCTTGATCGTATTTGTTTTAATATTTTTATCGAGATCATATGTTTTACGTTCTTTAAATTCTTCTTTTTTACCTTTATTCCACCGTTGTGTTGGACGCCAATAGCCGACAATGCGCGAAAAAACTTCGGTTTGTTGTTGGCAGTGTGGGCATATTGGTTGTCTGCCACGCAAATATCCATGTTGTTGGCAAATGCTAAATGTTGGTGTGATGGAGAAGTACGGTAGTTGTGTGTTTTCAGCAATTTTACGTACAAGGTGTTTGCAAGCTTCTCCCGAGCGCATTCTTTCGCCGAGGAATGTATGAAAAATGGTTCCACCCGTATATAATGGTTGAATTTTGTTTTGATGTTCTAGCGCTTCCATAAGATCATCGGTGTTATCTACTGGTATTTGTGTTGAGTTAGTCAGGTAAGGCTCATCTTTTCCTGCAGTAATAATGTTTGGATGATGCTTTTTATCACATCGTGCAAAGCGATATGAAGTCCCTTCTGCTGGTGTTGCTTCAAGATTATAAAGATTTCTTGTCTCTTGTTGGAATTCAACAACTTTTTTACGCATAAAATTAAGGACTTCGATAGTGAAATTTGTTCCTTCTTGAGTTACAATATTTTTCTTAAGAAAATTTAAACAACATTCGTTCATGCCACAGAGCCCGATAGTTGAAAAATGGTTGTTAAAGGAGCCAAGGTATGTTTTTGTGTATGGCATGAGACCATTTTTAAGATTTGTATCGATAACTTTACGTTTAATTTCAAGAGACTCTTTTGCCAGAACCATATAGTGATTGAGTTGTCGTAAAAATTCTTCTTTTGTTTTGGATTCGTAACCGAGGCGATTCATGTTGATGGTAACGACGCCAATTGAGCCGGTTGAATCCCCTGGTCCCCACATTCCTCCAGGACGCATGACGAGTTTAGAGAGATCAAGTTGTAATCTACAACACATGGCACGAATGCTACTTGGGTCGAGATTTGATCCGATATAATTTTGAAAATAAGGGAGTCCGTATTTTGCTGTTGCTGTAAAAAGAAGATCAGCGTTTTGTGAATCCCAATTAAAATTTTTTGTTAAATTATATGTGGGAATTGGCCAAGAAAAGACACGGCCGATACCATCGCCTTCGAGCATTACTTCCAAGAAGGCACGATTGATCAGATCCATCTCTTTTTGGCAGTCACCATACGTAAAATCTTGTGTCTTGCCACCAACAATAGCAGCTTCATGTTTCATGTCTTCTGGAACAACCCAATCAAAACTTAAATTTGTAAATGGGGTTTGGCTTCCCCATCGACTTGGAATATTTAATGAAAAAACGAGTTGTTGAATTGCTTGTTTGGTCTCTTGATAAGAAAGATTATCTGTTTTAATGAATGGTGCGAGTAATGTATCAACGGAAGAAAATGCTTGAGCGCCGGCAAATTCCATTTGTAAGCAACCGATGTAATTAATCATATGATGTACCACCGTGCTTAAATGTTTTGCTGGTTTACATGAAATTTTAAAAGGAACATTGCCGAGTCCCAAAAGAAGCAAGTTTTTTAAGGACCAGCCGGCACAATAGCCAATGATTCCTTGACTGAGATCATGCAGATGAATATATCCGTTGATGTGCGCATTGCGAATTTCTTCAGGATAGTGTTCATACAAAGTGTAGAGGCTTATAACTTTTCCTGCTGAATGCAATAAAAGGCCCGAAAAGCTGTAACTTTCATTGCTGTTTTCATTTACACGCCAATCACTTTCTTGTAAATAGGAGGTCACTGTTTCGATTACATCCATATTTGGTTTTGCAGGGCATGATTTTTCATGGTCCATCGCGGGCCTCCTCTTTTTAGAATTTAATAATTTTTAACAACTTTAACCAAGAGAAGTGTGAGAAACAATAACTGGGAAATATGTAAAAAGTTTAGCAGGTTTTAAATGGAGAATCTATGATTTTTTGGAGGAATTTGTTAACATTATTTAAAAATCAAAACTGTTTCAAAAAGATTTTTTTCTTATTTTGCAATGCGGATTTAAGTTTTAGAGAAAAGGCTTCTTCTTGGTCTTCTTTGTCTAGATTTATTGTTGATAAAGGAATAAAAGATACAGGATTAGCGGTGGAACTTATTTTACTTTTACCAAAAGTTACATCTTCTTTTGATCAAAGGGATAGTTGGAATTTAATTTCTTGTTTAGTTATGCGTGCTGAATTAGTCAAGTTATTAGACTCTATATCTTCAGATCAGTTATCGAAAATGAAAGAAGTGATCGAAAATTTTTTTTCTTTGTTTCGATCTTTTCCAAGAGAAATCAGAGCGCCCATATATTTATAAGAATATATTTTTAATCTTTTACAGGTAAGATGAGCGCGCTCGTGGTGACCCTTCGACTTTGCTCAGGATGTAGCAAGTCGAACCATACGAGCGTTATACCTCGTAGCTTGCTGCGAGGTTCTTAATTGGAAACCAAAGAATGGATTATTTATCTTGTTAGCAAGGAGTGAGACTTGCTTTTATTTTGAATACTTGGTAGGTCTAAAATATGTAGAACCTTTTAAGGGGAGAAAGAATGTTAATAGGTTTTCCGCACGTAATGGAAGTTGCTGTTTCTAATTTACAAACTTTTTTACTTTATCTTTTTTTGCCTCAAGTCAGATGGTATTGGATGGCTTCAATTTGGGGCGTTATTATTTTAGTTGCACTTTTTGGTGCATTTTTTATTCAACAGAAGTGGGCGCGACAACTTACTCTTTATATGAATGTATTAATTAATGCAATGGCTCATCCTGTTTCATTTTTAGCTTTATATGCATCAGGTCTTTTTTATTATTTTGCATGGTATCGTGACATGTACATTATTACACGTAATGTTAAAATGGCAGTTTTAGTTTATGTTGCGTATCTCGTGGCCGTCTTCTTCGTATATCTCGCTTTTTTAGCCGTTGAATATCGCATTGTAAAAAAGATGAATATCGTGCGTAATTGGAATGGCTTTTTAGTATATATTCTTCCTGCTCATCGTGGATATTTATTTGCTGCCTTAATTGTTCTTTTTGGAACCGGCCGCATTGTAGAAAATATTTTTTATCATTATTTAATTTATCGTGGATTAGGTTTACTATATTTCATCGTTATTATCTATCTTAATACACGCGCACTTTCCAAAACCAAGGCAGTGCTCAGAACCATTTGGTTATGTTTATTTGAATTTGTCGTTATCGGTCTTTTAATGATTGGTGCATTGTTTCAAACCGGAAAACCTAGTTTCATCGAAGCATTTATTAAGGAAAAAGGTATCGATTTGAAGCAGTAAGATTTTAATATAATTTTAATAAAAGAAGGGACGCTTGCATGCGTCCTTCTTTTATTGGGGAATTTATGCGTTTTTATTATTCTTTACTTCTCGTTCATGTGGTGTTTCCTTTGCAAAGAGCTGTTGATGATATTGTGTATGACGCGATTGTTCATAAAATTTTTTCTGGTGCCTCAATAATTGTTGGAGGAATCGATGAGCGTTATATGGAGGCTTCTTATGGTTCACAAACGTATGATATTAATTCATTGCCGATTTCTCAAGAAACCTTATTTGATCTCGCATCATTAACAAAAATTGTTGGTACTACTATGATGACCCTGGTGCTTTATGAAGAAGGCAAATTAAAACTGGATGATTGTGTGAGTTTTTATATTCCCTTATTTAAGGATGGCGATAAAGACACGATTACCATCAAAGATTTGTTAACGCATGTTTCAGGAGTGCAGCCAGATGAAAAAGTAGAAAATATTATGTGTAAAGGTGATGAAAAACAGGCGCACGCAGTTTTGAGTCATATAGTTCAGTTACCATTAATCTGTAAACCACATATTAAAGTAATTTACAGTTGTTTGAATTTTTATTTGTTAGCTCATATTAATGAATTAATTGCGGGTGAAGCGCAGGAAGAATTTTTAAAAAGAAAAGTGTTTGAACCGCTGGTGATGAGTGCTCGCTATCATTTAACTGAAAAAGAAAAAGAACTTTGTGCGTCTACTGCGAAAGACTTACAAGGAATTGTGCATGATCCACTTGCTCGTTTTTACGGCTTTGATGATGGGACGCCAGGAAATGCAGGACTTTTTGCACGGGCAATTGATCTAGTTCCTTTCTGTGAAATGATTTTGAATCATGGAAGTTATCGCGGAAAGCAGATATTAAAAAAAGAGACAGTTGATTTAATGATGCAGTGTTATACGATTGGGCTTAATAAAAGGCGTGGACTTGGATTTAATATTTTAGATGAATATCCGTTTAGTGAGGACCATATGCATGATGATGATTTTCACACCTATATTGTAGGTCATACTGGCTATACCGGAACCATGCTTTGGATTGATTTATTAAGAAAAATATATCTTATTTTTTTGACTAATCGTGTTTACCCAGATGAAAAAAGTTCAATAATTTCTGTGCGCCATGAACTTATTAAACTTTTATTACCTAAAAATTAGAAAATTTTATGAGGCTTTTGCGTTGCTTTTCATTAGACTCATTTCCGTTTATACTTTAAATAAATTTTAAAACGAGAGATTTCCATGGAACGTACACTTATTGCGGATATAAAAAATTATATCGACCAAGCTGTCCTTATCAAGGGACGTATTTTAAGTAGTCGTCAACTGGGCCCTATTACCTTTATTCAAGTGCGTGATTACACTGGCACCGTTCAGGTTGTTTTGAATGATGCAGCAAATGTACGTGCGGGTGATATTGTTGCGGTCAGTGGCAAAGTTATCAAAGAGGAGCGCGCAAAGAGTGGCGTTGAAATTCATGGAACCACGTGTGAGGTTATTGCAACGAGTGTTGATGAATGGCCTTTTGATATCACCAAAAAAGAATTGAATTTACAGTTGGCGACGTTGCTCGATCAGCGAACGTTAGCGGTGCGACATCCTAAGATTGTCGCAATTTTTAAACTTTATGATCTCTTATTAAAATATTATGAATCAGTGATGCGTGAAGAGGGGTTTGTTGAAGTCAAAACGCCTAAAATTTTGGAAGCAGCATCAGAAGGTGGTGCAAACTTTTTCAAATTAAAATATTTTGAACGTGATGCCTTTCTCGCGCAGAGCCCGCAACTATATAAACAGATTTTAACGGGTGCATTTGAACGTGTTTTTGAGGTAGGCCCTGTTTTTAGAGCAGAGCCTCATTTTACGACACGTCATATTAATGAATATATCAGTCTTGATGCTGAGATGGGGATGATTGACTCATTTTATGATGTCATTCATATGCTCAATAAAATTATCAAGAAAGTTTTTGAAGGAATGCGCAGTGAAGGGGCTGAATATTTAGAGGTTTACAAAACAACAATTAATGATGTTCCTGAAAAGATTCCTTGTTTGAAATTAAGTGAAGTTCTTGATATTTTGCGCAAACGCTACAAGTACAATAATCCTGATGAAAATGATATTGATCCTGAAGGTGAACGTCTTGCGTGTCGTTTTGCTCAAGAAGAATATCAGTCAGATTTTATTTTTATAACGCATTATCCATGGAGTGCAAAACCTTTTTACACGATGCCTGATCCAGCCAACCCACAAGAAACGCTCAGTTTCGACTTGCTTTATAAAGGAGTAGAGATCTCATCGGGTGGCCAGCGTATTCACACCTATGACCAATTATTGAAGAATATTGAAGCAAAAGGAATGACAACCAAAGGTCTTGAGTTTTATCTCGATACCTTTAAATATGCGATGGCGCCACATGGCGGCTGGGGATTAGGATCAGAGCGCATTGTTCAATTAATTCTCAATTTGGGAAGCATCAAAGAAGCAACACTTTTTCCTCGTGATGTAAAAAGACTTAATCCATAAAAAATATAAAATTATTTAAAATTCAATATTCTTGTCAATCCTTTTTTTTGTTGTTAGTTCTAGTTAATACCAAGAAAGGTTTTTGATGGATCAGGAAATTAGAAAAAGTATTTTGCATATCAGCAACTTTGTTCGTCCAGGCTATCAATTATTTCTGATGGTTTGCACATTTTCTTTATTATTATTTTTGTCATATTATCGGATGCTTCAATTTAAGGTTGTGGATCCGATGCCCACCTTTAATAAAGTTGAAGTGATCGGAGCCATACAAAGAGCTTCTATTGATGTTGGTTTTTATGTGCGAAATTTTTTAAAATTTGATGTTATTGAGAATGAGTTTCTTGTAGATTCGTACCTTTGGTTCGAATATGATTCTGATAAATTTACCGAGCAAGAGGTTGATGGTTTTTCTTTTGGAAAGGCATCAATTGTTTTTAAATCGAAGCCTTATCGTACCGCTGCCCATGGGCGCACATTTGTTGGTTACGATGTTCAGGTTAAATTTCCATCAAATATTGATTATCATTATTTTCCGATTAATAGCCATCGTATTTATTTAACGTTAAATAATTTATCAATTTCAGCCGATAAAGCACTTTTTAATATCTCTCCCGCAACTTTTATTATTTCAGATACGTTGTTTACCGCTGGATGGAAAAATTTTTCGAATGAGGTGCATTCGGGTTTTAAATCGTTATCATTAAGTAAAAAAGATGTGCAGAAAAAGATTGCGTTTCCCCGTATTGTTTTTGCAATGGATTTTATTGGAACGAGTATTCGAACGCTTTTTCTCATATTTTTGCCGCTCTTAGTTATATTTTTTATCAGTATTTTTACATTGGGGCTTGATCCTAAAAAATATTATTCAACGATTCTTTCCGTTGCTGCAGCGACAATCACAGCGCTCGTTTCATATCGTTTTGTTATTGAAAATTTGTCGCCATCTGTTTCATATTTTATGTTGAGTGATCATATGTTTAATCTCATTTTGACACTCAATTTTATGGTCTTTTTAATTGGATCAGTATTTTTGCAACGACTAGAAAAATATCGTGGTTTTATCATTGTATTATTTCATGTCATTTTGATCATTGCATGGACGGTTATTCTTTACCTGTAAATTTTATGTTGGCGGTTGCGCTTTTATCTCATCCTTGTTAAGACTTATAAAACTTTTTGTATTTCAGTTCTTTGAAAGATTATTGAAAAGAAAGGGCTTCGGGATGAAAGAGTATCAATCTGCGGATATAAGGAATATTGCTCTGGTTGGGCATGGCGCAACGGGTAAAACCATGATAGCTGAGTCCATGCTTGCCTGCAGCGGTATCGTTACGCGCCTTGGGCATATTGCAAGCAAAAATACCTTTTCTGATTACCATGAAGATGAGCAAGAGCATCAACATTCAATTTATGCTTCATTACTGCATGCTGAGTGGAAAGATAAAAAAATTAATATTGTTGATGCGCCTGGTTATTCTGATTTTATTGGAGAAGCGTTAGGTGCTTTACGTGTTGCTGATTTGGCTGTTATTGTTATTCATGCGGAACATGGCATTGAGCTTGGCACTGAAAATACATGGGATTACGCAACACACTATGATATTCCCAAGCTTTTTATTGTAAATGCATTAGATAAAGATAACGTAAAATTTGATCATTTAGTTGATCAGATTAAAGGAAGATTTGGAACTAATATTTTTCCGATAATGCTTCCTGTAAATACAGGATCAACCTTTAATAAGATTTTAGATGTCGTTAATAAAAAAATTATAACGTATAAGACTGATGAATCGGGACACTTCGATGTTTCTGAAGCTTCAGGTGAATGGCGCGATAAAGCGCAGACTTTACATAATGCATTAGCGGAAGCTGTTGCAGAATCTGATGATACACTCCTTGAGAAATTTTTTGCCGAAGGGGCTCTTTCTGATGATGAAATGCGTAAAGGTTTACATAAAGCATTTCAAAATCAATCAGTTATTCCATTATGTGTGACTGCTGGAGATAAAAATATTGGTGTTGCACAGGTAATGGATTTTGTCGCTTTATACGGATCTTCACCGCTGGATCGACCGTTTATTAAGGCTCTTGACGTACACAATGCTGAAGTTGAAGTTGCTGTTCATGGAGCAGATCCTTCTTTGTTTATTTTTAAAACGGTCAGCGAGTCACGTTCAGGTGGTCTATCATTTTTTAAAGTTTTTTCAGGTGATGTAAAACCGGGATTAAATTTATACAATGCTGCACGACGAGCTACTGAGCGTGTTGGACAACTTTTTTCAATTAATGGAAAGAATCGCGATCAACTTGATGTTTTACATGCGGGTGACATTGGTGCGGTGGCAAAACTACGTGATACTCATACGAATAATACTCTGTGCAATGAGCAGAAGATTTTGATGATTCCTGCCATCGCTTATCCTCATCCAAATATTCGCGTTGGTATTCGATCCAAATCAAAAGGTGATGAAGAAAAACTTTCAGTTGGTTTAGCTACCTTAAAAGAAGAAGATCCTACTTTTGAATTTAAAGTTGATCCAGAGCTTCATCAAATGCTTATTGCGGGACAAGGAGAGTTGCATTTAGAAACATGTGTAAGCAAATTAAGACATCGTTTTGGTTTAGAAATAGAAACGTTTGCACCACGCATTCCTTATCGTGAAACAATCAAGAGCGCAGGTGATGCAAAATATCGTCATAAAAAGCAGAGTGGCGGAGCGGGCCAATTTGCTGAGGTTTGGATGCGCGTTGAGCCAAAGAGTCATGATGAAGAAGTTGAATTTACGCAATCATTAGTCGGTCAAAACGTTGACCGTGTTTTTGTTCCTTCGGTCGAAAAAGGGGTAAAAGCAGCAGTAGAAAAAGGTGTTCTTGCGGGATACCGTGTCGTTGGGGTCAAAGTTGATTTTTATGATGGCAAACAACATCCAGTCGACTCAAAAGATATTGCTTTTCAGATTGCAGGTAAATTTGCATTTAGAGAAGCAATTATGCAAGCCAAACCCTGTTTATTAGAACCGATCATGAATCTTGAAGTAAAAGTTCCGGATGAATTTACGGGAAATATTATGAGTGATGTTTCTGGCCGGCGGGGAAGAGTTTTAGGAATGGAAACTGAGGGTAAATATACCATTATTAAAGCTCAAGTTCCTCAAGCGGAACTTTATCGTTATTCAACAACCTTGCGTTCGCTGGTAGGTGGTCGTGGTATTCATATTGAACGTTTTGATCATTATGCGGAAATGCCGCATGAATTAGAGCAAAAGATTGTTGAATTACATAAAAAAGAAAAAGATGACGAAGAGTAGATAAAAGCAAAAGGGGCCACGGGCCCCTTTGTTGTTTAGAACGAAACTACCGACAAGGTCGGTGGTAGATTACTTTTATCGCACGTTAAGAAGTTCTACATCAAAAATGAGATTTGAATCGGGTGGTATGAAAAGTCCCACCCCTTTTTTACCATATCCAAGCTCAGAATCAATAAATAAATGCCTTTTTTCGCCAACGCGCATCTGTTTGACCCCCTCTTCAAAACCTTTGATTACTTGTTCTAATCCAACGATAAAGTCTAATGGTGCGTTGCGTTCCAGGCTGCTATCGATCTGTCTCCCAGGTGTTCCATCTTCTTTCATAATATAACCTATGTAATGAACGGTGACTGTATTTCCAATTTCAGGTCTGAGGGCACCATTGGGTGCCGGTTGAAGAATTTGTGTTTTGAGCCCCATTGGGAGAATTGGAGCCTTTTTTTCTTCTTTTTTAGGGTTTGCGGTTTTTAATTTTTTGGGTGTTTGAGGTTTTTTTTGGCATCCTACCAGGGCTATCAGGAGGAGTAATAAAATTTTTTTGTTCATTGACTTGCTCCAAAATGACGATTGAGACAATGTTTTAGTCTTTGCTTTTTGATTGACTTTTTTTGCTATTTTGGTATTATTATAGCATAAGTTAATAGTGTACATAACTTTTTAGTGGTGGTTATTTTTAGGGGGCATTATGAAAAAACTCGTTTTGGGCGCGTTATTATTAACGGCATCAGCAGCAAAAGCGCATCCAGTTGTTGAAGCGCTTAAGCAGCATCCAGTTGTTTATGTTGGGGCTATTTCCTTTTTGGCTAATTTGGATAAACGGTATGTTCAGCCAAATTATTACGCGATGTTGGTCTCTTCATCGATTTTTCTTCTTCATCGTCTATTAGGTGGTCAATCATCAGTAGGATTGAATGCCGGTGTGTATGTTGCTTCGGCTGCAGCTGCTAAAATTATTACAAAACCCATTCATAATAAATGGGCAAGCATTAAACGGAAAGCTCGAGAAATTTGGCATAATTGGTAAAAAAGTTAGGGCTGATTTTAAAGTCGGCCCTTTTTTATTATGTTTACTTCTAATGTGTTAGCATAAAAAAGAAAATTAGACATTTCTCCTCGCTGCTTGTCCTGCCTATGGCGAAGCCTCGTCGTTCGTTTTGCCTGTGCGGTGAAGCTTTGACGATTGTCCTGCCTTATGGCGTACGGCGAAGCCTCGCCGTTCGTCCTGAAGCGTAGCGAGTCGAAGGATTGGTTTTCTTTTAAATGAGATGTTTTTATTGGAGATTCAATGAAAAGATTATTTTTGTTATTTTTACTCTGTTTTTTTGGGTACGCCAAAAGTATGTGGTATCAAAATTTATTGAGCACTAATTCTACAATGGGTTGCTTTGCAGTAGGTGCGGCCACCAGTTTTTTGACCAATGTTTCAACTGATGAGTGGGGCGAGCCATTGGTTTGGAGTATTGCTACTTCTGGCGGTTCTTATGCAGGTGTGCGTTATGCTCTTGCACAAGAAGGGCTTCGTTATGATGATGATTCAGACAAAATTAAGAGCTTAGCTCTTGGTATTACCGTTGGAACGGGCGCTGGTAAAGGGGTACGTTATGCTAAAAAAGGTTTAACATGGCTTGCGCTGGCGCTTTATCATCAATTGCGTGGTTCTCAAGAAGATAAAAAATCTGATAAATCAGAGCTTAGTCAAAGGAAAATTAGAAAGCGTGCGTTCTTAAATGTTTAATAGTTTCTTTAAAAGCTTCTTCACCCGTTCTCCTTTTTCCCAGTTCTTTTGCAGAGAGTGAGTAGAACTTTTTTATCGATAAGGGCAATTTATCGGCATGACAAAGGATTAGTCGAAATGCATTTATGGTTTCTATGTGGTCAAACATCTGACTGATTTTTATTCCATTTAGAGCATCTAAGATATACAGATCCCACTTGTGACATATTTCAGGATTAACAGTTTGATCTAAAAGATGATTGATGTGTTTTAAAAGTAGTTCTGCAATTGCAAATCGGTCCCATTTAGTTACATATTTTAACGGCGATGAGTCATACTCATCACGAATAGTGATATCAGCATTATGTTTTAAAAGTATATTGACGATTGTTGCGTAACCCAATCTTGAAGCCAGTGTTAAAGCTGTATTGCCATTGTTTTTAACTCCATCAACATGAGCACCATGTTCAATAAGTAGTTTTACAATTTTAATATGATCATTTTCGGAGGCACACGTTAAAGGGGTTAGGTTTGTCCAGTTTGCTTGGTCGTGATCATTAACATTAACGCCATCTCTGAAACAATTTTCGGCCAATTCAATATCGCCAGATTCAGCAGCTAGAAATAAAAGGGCATAATTATGATCATTTTCGGGTCTTTTTGGTGTAAGTAATTTTTCAAGTTGATTTTTGAGATATTTCTGACCTGATATCATTGCACAAATAGGCGACGATGTAAAAATTAAAGTTAGAATAAACAGTCTTTTTAATTTCATAATTTCCTAAAAAGCCTGTGTTCTTAAGTGTTCGATAGTTTTTCTAAATGAAGATTCACCATGAGAATCTTCTCTAAGAGCTTGTGCAGAAAGAGAGTTAAGTTTTTTTGTAGAAAGTGGTAATTTAGACGCATGATGAAGGAGCATGTGAAACGCATTTATTATTTTGATTCCAAATGGCCATTCCTTATCTAAAGTATTAAAAATGAGAAAATCCCATTGGTGATGTATTTGAGGATCGTCAGTTCTATCTAATGTATGATTAATATGTTTCAGAAATGGTTCTATAGTATCGCTACCGGCCCACCGTAAAGATGTGCGTCCATCTTCATCCTTAAGATTAATGTTTGCACCATTTTTTAAAAGAATGTTAATTATTGTAGATTGACCCCACAACGCTGCATGATGTAGTGCAGTACAAAGTTCATTGTCAGTAGCATTAACATCAGCATGATGATCAAGAAATAGCCGAACCATTTTAATATAGCCGTTGGAGGTAGCAAATATTAATGAGGTGGGCATTCCCCAATCATCTATTCTGGTATCTGGATTAGCGCCACGAATAAGACATGATTCTATTTCTTTGATATTGCCTGCTTTAACGGCGTTGGCAAGTTCTGCGTCTAATTTGCTTGGATGATACATTGCGCAGAGTGGCGATGATGAAAAGATTAAAGTAAAAATAAATAATGTTTTAATTTTCATGATTTCCTCCATTTTAAAAAGCATGTCTTCTTAAATGTTTAATACTTTTTCTAAATGCATATTCACCCGTGGGACTGTGAGTATTACTTTTTGTTTGTCCAAGTGCTTTAATCGTAAGAGACTCAACCTTTTTTCTCGAGAGAGGTAATTTATCTGCGTGATGAAGAATAATGCGAAATGCATTGATTATTTTGATGGAGGAACCAAAATGATATTCTATGTTTATTTCTTTTTTTAAAACATTGAAAATGTATTGATCCCACATATGGCATGTTTCAGCATCATCGGTTTGATCTAAAATACGAATAATATGTTTTAGAAAGAGTTCTACAGTAAAAAAACGGTCGAATCGAGTTGCAAGTTGTAAGGCGCTTTCTTTCTCATCATCAGAGACTTTAATCTGAGCTTCATGTCTTAAGAGTATATTTACGATTAGAGAATCATCATTCCAAGAAGCTAATTTTAAGGCAGTTTCATTTTCATTAATGGCATTAACATCTGCATCATGTTCAAGAAGTAATTTGATAATCTTTATATGTGCTTTTTTGACAGCAGACATTAAAGGAGTGCCTCCATAATAATTTCGAGCATTAGCATTAGCATTATGTTCGAGAAATAGTTTTACTATTTTAGTACGACCATACATCAAGGCAGTTAGTAAAGGAGTATCAGGTGTATATTCCTTCGGCGCATCAAAGAGAAGTGATTTTATTTCTTTAATATCTTTATCCACAGTGGCAGAGATAAGATCTTGATCTAACTCTCGAGTCATTGCATAGAGTGGTAATGACGAAAAAATTAAAGCAAAAATAAATAATATTTTAAATTTCATGATTTTCCGCTGGTTTTTATTTCAATTTAACACACGTTTTCATTAATTATAGCTTATAAATTCAAAATGTCAATTTTTAACCAACTGGAATGGAGGGTTTTTGATTTTAATTGAGTGCTTGCGTTGAGTTTTCACAAAATTTATAAAAACTTTAACAATTATCCGTTCGTTCTGAGCGAGTGATTGAGCGAACGAAGTGAGACGAAACCCGAGTCGAAGAATTGACTAAAATTATCCTTCGACTCACCCTTCGATTCATTTATTCACTCAGGGTTCGCTCTGGACGAACGGCCGCTTAAAATAATTTTTGTGTTACAAAACTCAACGAGCTCTAGAAAACTTCACTTGGGCATGGTAAAAATTATAGTTTAATTTAGTTTTTAATTGAAACGGCAAAAATGAGGAAATTTTATGAAAGTTGGATGTGATCTTGTTTATATTCCTAAGTTTATTGATTCAGTTTTGAATGGGGGTGAATGTTTTTTTAATAAGCTTTTTACGCCGCATGAGCTTGCGTGTACGCAGACACATGAATCACTTGCGGGAATTTTTGCAGCAAAGGAGGCATTTTTAAAAGCATCAGGACTCAAATTTAACAACTGGTACGATATGGAAGTTTATAAGTTGCCTTCGGGCAAACCGATGCTACGGTTTATGGGTGAACACTCATGTGGTGATATTGATGTGAGTATTTCTCATGATGGTGATTATGCTATGGCTGTTGTGGTTATTTTTTAGTATTCTTGTTTTTTTTTTACTTCGCATAGTAACATTTTAAAGGTAATTGAAGTTGAATGAAAAAGGGTAGTAATATGACCTTGATTGATATTCTTAAGCGAAGTGTTCGTAAGTATCCTGATGCAACTGCAGTTACCATTCGACGCGGTTTTCGCACGTTAAACTTAACTTATAAAGAACTTTACGATCTTTCAAAAAAGGTTTCTTTATTTCTCAAAGATCAGGGCGTTAAAAAAGGTGACAATGTTCTTTTGTTAGCCCCTAATTCACCTTTTTGGGTTGCCGTTTTTTTTGGTGCTCTAATGCGTGGTGCGCGCATTGTCCCATTGAATGTTCAAAGTACACATGATTTTGTTTTACGTGCATTTAAGCAAACGCATGCACCAATTCTCTTTAAATACCAACTTTTTAAAAATTCATTTCCCAAAAAATTAAAAGTTTTTGACATCGATTTTCTTGATGAACTGGTTGAATCATTCGCGCCATCACATTATAAGCCGGTAAAAATTGCTGATGATGACTTAGCGCAAATTTTGTACACATCCGGAACAACGGGTGCGCCAAAGGGTGTCATGCTTACGCATAAAAATATTGGTTCTAATGTAAGAACGATTGCAGCTTTAATAAATCCGGAATCAGGCAAAGATCGCATTCTTTCGATTTTGCCATTAAGTCACATTTTAGAACAGACGATTGGTTTGTTACTTCCCATTTATAAAGGCGTTCAGATTATTTATGCACACACACCAACGGTGATTGCTCAATTAATGAAGAAATATCGTATTACCAAGATGGTTGCGGTTCCTGAATTTCTCCAGGTTATTCGCTCACGTATTTTAGGCGTTGTATCAAAAGAGAAAAAGGAAAAGTTTTTTAATTTTTTACTTAAATTATCACGAAAGATTAATAATCGTTGGATGTCGCGCCTGTTATGTTACTCAGTTTTAAAACAATTTGGGGGTAAATTAGATACCATGGCAAGTGGCGGAGCGCCATTAGATATTGATTTAGAACATTGGTGGAATGATTTAGGAATTATAATTTTACAAGGATATGGTTTAACCGAAACTTCTCCAACGGTAACAACCAATACCTATGATATCCACCGGTTTGGTTCTGTTGGTAAAACAATTAAAGATGTAGAAGTTAAAATTGCAAAAGATGGTGAAATTTGGGTTAAAGGGCCCAATGTTTTTAAAGGATATTATAAAAACAAAAAGAAAACAGAAGAAACATTTGAGCGTGGCTGGTTTAAAACAGGTGACATGGGTGAATTTGATTACGATAAATTCCTTTTTATGCGAGGGCGTAAAAAATATATGATTTTGGGTCCAGGTGGTCAAAATGTTTTTCCCGAAGACCTTGAAGAGACGCTCAATCGCATTAAAGGGGTAAAAGATAGCGCCGTGCTCGGTTTAGAATTGCCAAGCGGTAACGTTGAAATTCATGCGGCACTTTTGTTGGAACGTGGTGCGCAAAAACCGGAAAAAATTATTGAAGAAGCGAATAGACAATTGGCGTCCTACCAACATATTACCGGGTGGACAGTCTGGCCTGATGAAGATTTTCCTCGTTCGGCTACGCGTAAAGTAAAAAAAGAATCAGTGCGTGAATTTTTAGAAAGTGGTCGCAAACAGAAGGGCGAAGATTCTTCAGCGGTTTCGCCGCTCATTCATTTGTTGAGTCAAGTTTCTCATGTTTCTTTAAAAAACATTCATCCGGGCAGCAGGTTAATCCGTGATTTACAGCTTGATTCATTAAAGCGGGTAGAATTAATTGCACGCATTGAGCAGAATTTCAGAGTACAGATTGATGAGACTGCTATTGCGCCAAAAACAACCGTTAAACAACTACAAAAAATGATTGATGAAGGTGTTCCAGTGAAACCGTTGCCAGAACTTGCAAAGTGGCCGCGGTCATGGTGGGCGTCTATTATTCGCGTAATTTTGCAACAATTATTCTTTATGATTTCTCGCATATTTTTACGGCTAAAAGTTGAAGGTCTGCATAACCTGAAAAAGGTAAAAGAATATCCCGTTATTTTTATGCCTAATCACCTGAGTAATTGGGATGCGGTTGCGGTGTGTCGTGCGTTACCTTTTAAGATTGAAAAAGATGTATCGTTTGCTGCTGCACAGGATACCGTTTACGAATATTATAAACACTTTGCGTGGTTAGCAGAATTAGCCTTTAATTGCTTTCCTTTGCCCCGTCATGAAGGTGAAAAAATCAAAGTTGGTTTAGAAAATAGTGGGCAGATGTTAGACCAAGGTTACAGTGTTTTGCTGTATCCAGAAGGGAAAATTAGTGAAAATGGTACATTGTTGCCCTTAAAAGAGGGTGCCGGGCTCTTTGCAACACAAATGGGTGTTCCAATTGTGCCGATTAAAATTGAGGGGATGCAAGAGATTTTCCCTTATTGTGTGATGTTGCCACGTAAAATAGGTTCCATTACGGTTAAAATTGGTGAACCCATGAAATTTTCTCGTCGTGACTCCTATCAAGAAGTTACTCATAAAATTCATAAAGCTCTTGCTGATTTATAAGATTCTCTTTTAAATAATTTTTACAAAGAGTCTTTTAAGTGCTATTATAAAATAATGGTAAAGATTTTTATGTGGAGGACTTTTTATGAAAAAGTTAACATTTTTGTTGTTATTTTTGGTTCAAATTACGAAGCCTCACGTTTTTATTGCAAATATTATAGCTTCTGATGATATTCGTAAAATATTAAAATTGCCTCTTTATCCGCATGGTATTAATAAGACTCCTCGTTGCAGTTTTGATTTACCTTCCGGTGAACATGAAGGTTATTTTTACGATTCTTTTAATGAAGATGGTACGTTTTCTGCTTATGGTTTTTTATCTCCCTATAAGGATGAAGTCTTGGGATGTGCATACCGATTAAAAGTAGGCAATGAGTTGCTCTTTTTTTATTTGGATGAAGATGATCTCCTTCGTTGTACAATTGAATATACAAGAGGAGGATTTCCTCATTGTTCGATGAAAGAAGAATTTATTGCACCATTGATAGAATACATTGATCATTGGCGGCCTTCTTATTCGATCAAAGATTTAGGTGTTTTTTCATCTGATAAAAATTATTGGATCGATATCGAGATAAAAAAGGTAGATGGCGCTATTGATGTTGAATGGCGTCTTCATGAGGCAGTATCAAAAGCAAAATAACCGGCCATTGCGGTTAAAGCTGTTTCATTCATTAAATTTTTGATGTTTTCAGCCAATTCTTTCTTTTTGATTGGTGATACGGGTAGCTCATCAATGTCTGCAAGAATGCTGTTGAGTGCTTCATCCAGCTGCAAGCGTGCTTTTTTGAGTGAGTTGATACCATTTTCAAGGTTTTGTTGAGCATCAGAGAGCATCTGAACAGCGCCTGCTTTTTGTTGGAATTTTGCCAAAGCAGCTTTAAGATCGCCTGCAATAAAAGTATCATCATTTTTTTCTGCTACTTGAAGAGGGGTAATATTGCCACTGCTTGCAATGCGTGGATCTGCCCCATATTTTAAGAGTAATTTAACAAGTTCTTCATTGCCTAATTCTGTTGCAATAATAAGTGGCGTTTTTCCTCCTGAGCCTGCTTGGACGTTAACATTGATGCTTGGATTTTGTTGGAGAATTGTTTGAGCTTGTGCTACATTTCCCGTTGCAACGTAATCGAGAAACCGCTGATTTTCTGAATAAGAAGGAGACTCAGTTTGTGGACCGACGTTAAATCCTTCTGCGTGAATAAGAGTGATGCTTAAAAGAGATATAATAAAAAAAAGCTTCATAAAAATCCTTTTTTTTAATAAAAATTAACTTTTTTTATAAATTTTTTTCATGAAAGTATTCCTTTCACTTTCATTTTATCATGATTCTCTCTATTTATAAAATTTCAAATTGATTAAATGCTTGCATAAAATAAAGTGATTTGTGTAGAGTTTAAAACAGATATTCTTAAAAGGAGTAATTTTATGAGTAAAGGGTTGGCGATTTTTCTGGCAATACTTGCATTTTTTGTTTCTTATATTCCTGCGGCAGTTTTTTATATGCGTCCACAATTAACCTTTGGTTTAGCGAAGGTATTTAATATTCCTCTTTACATGCTTCTTGGTGTTTCGGTCTTTCTTATTTTTGCCCTGATCGCATTTTATGTTCGAGCTTATAGTGTTGCCGTTGTTATTGCATTTATTCCGGTAATTATTTTTGTCATTATTGGTGTCATTGCGGGAATTGCATTTCTTTTTTATAAAGACATCATGTTTGCCATTATGCAAGAACGAATGCAAGAGATGTTTACCACTCCTGTGCAGATAGCTGCTAAAACTGGTGAAAAAGTTGTCGGTGGCTTAAGAGGTCTTTTTGGAAAATAAGATGCGTAAAGTAGCTTACATTTTTACCATTTTACTTATGTATTTTGTTGCATGTGCTCCCTTAATCTACTTGCATCAATATTGTCCCAAATTATTACAAAATGTTCGTGTCTGTATGATTACTGATTATGTGTTTGGTATTACGGTAGCTTGTTTTCTTGTTACTCTCTTTGCTTTGGTACTCAAAGCGTATGGCATAGCATTTCTTTTTGCGCTGCTTCCGCTTTTTATTGAATTGATACTTTTGACGAGCTCTTTATTAGTTTTTATGTTTCACAAAGAATTAACTGCCGCAATGATAAGAGGAAAAATTCGAGCAGTTGGCAGTGGTGTTTTTTCTATTCTCAAAGCACCATTTATCATTTTTACTGGTGGCAAGTAATTAGCATGAGACAAGCTTTTTGAGTTCTGGGCCGATATCGAGCACGTGAAAATGGGGATGCGTTATTTTTTGTTTAATCGTATTGGTGACCCATAATTCTTCAATTGGGCTTTTGAGAATTTCTTCTGTATTTTTTTGAGTTAAAAGACTGTGCGTTGCAACTGCATAAATATGGAGGGCGCCGTTCTTTTTTAGTAATTCTGCTGCATGAATGAGTGTTTTTCCGGTACTGATGAGGTCATCAAAGATGAGCACATTTTTTTTATGAACATTGCCGATAAGTTTACCAGTTTTAATTTGATCTTTTGCAATTCGCTGCTTTTCAATGCTGCTGATTGTGCATGAAGTAATCTTGGCAAGTTGTTCGCATGCGGAAATAGCTCCTTTGTCAGGCGCGACAATAACATCAATCTTTTTTTCGGAGATGAGCGGTTTATAAAGATTAAAAGGGATGATATTTTCAAAAGTGAGATAATTGTGGAGTGCGCTGCTGTGGCAATGAATAATCAGTATTTTATCGAGCGAAAATTGTTTAAAGCAATTGCTGATAATTTCGGCTCCTTGGGCGACCAGTGGCAGTGGATGGTCTTGGCGTGCGTAACCAAAATAAGTAAAAATAAGATGAGTGGTTTTTTTTGCTTGTTGAAGCGTGTTAAGTAAGAAAAAGAGTTCGATGAAATGATGAGCGGGGGGATTGGTCGCTGCAATAACAGTTGCCAGATCCCCCTGTTTTATTGAAGTATCAAGTTTAAGAAAGAGCTCTCCATCGTTAAATTTTTCAAGTGTGTATTTTCCAAGATGAGATTTGAATATCTTTTTGAATTGTGTTGCCGTTGAGGTTAAAAAAATCATGCAAGGGGCCTGCTTTCTTGTAAAATTTTTATTGCAGCTTCATCATCAACTTGTGAAAAATCTTCGTAAAATTCACCAATTGCACCCAAATATTCGGGGGTAATGACACTTATTACCTCCTCGACTTCTTCTTCGAGTATTTTTTTTACTTCTGGTGTAATTACAGGGGTTGCAATGACAATCGTTCGCGGTTTATCTTTTTTAAGAGCTTTAACGGCGGCCAAAAGTGTGCGCCCTGTTGCGACACCATCATCAGCAATAATAACATTTTTGCCGGTAATGGAGATTGGTTCTTTGCCAGCGCGATATTTTTTGGCGCGTTCTTTGAGAAGCGTTTGAATAAGAGGCACTTGCTGTTCGATATATTCTGCATAAGCCGGATTATCATATTGAACGTTAATGAAATATGATTCAGGGGTAACGGCCCCAATAGCGAACTCAGGATTGAATGGTGCGCCGATTTTTTTAGTTAAAATAATGTCGAGTGGTGCATGTAATATTTGAGCAAGTATGGCACCAATGGGTAAACCACCACGAGGAACGGCCAGGACAACAAGTTGTGGAAGTTTTTTAAGATGTTCAATTTTTTCTGCCAGTTGATTAGCTGCATCAATTCGATTTTTAAACATGAGAAGTTCTCCCTTTTACTTTTTTAGTCTCATAATTTTACATGGGTAAAGGCTCATCAGAATGTGTACCATACCGCCACCAACATATGCATATTAGAGGTGGTATGTGTGCACAACTGTTTTCCCTGGTGATTCATTTTGCCAAACCATGCTTTTGAGTAATCGGCTTCGACACCGATGTGCACGTGGTTAAAACTCGTTTTTATGCGCGGCATAATATGAATAATCTGATGAAGTTTTGCATCCTCTCCATAAAAAATGGGGTCGCCATTATCATCTAAATAGATGTTTGCATTGTGCGTTCCGAGATTACGTGTGACCCCAAAAAAGATTCCCGGTTCCATTTTTTCATGTTTTTGATAGATGATTTCGCCCCACCAGGAAGCAAAATTAATGTTTTTGAAATTGCGCCTTCCCGTTTCGAGATCTAAGCAACCAACCGCATAACCGCCGAGTGTTTGAAATTGGTAACCATTTTGTCCCGCGGCAATTTTTGTTTTGAAGATGAGATCTTTGATTTTAATTGAGCAGTATAATGTGCCAATAAAACTGGTAAGGCCAGCGTCAGAAGCGTATGTTTTTGTGGCTACCGTTGTTGTTGTCGTTGTTGTTGAAAGTGCAGGAAGAAGGCGTTGCATATTTGCTCCTGCTCCTGCAAAGAAATTTTTCTTTCTTATTTCAACTGCGCCGAAAAGACCAGGCGTCATGCTATTTTGCATGTATTGGGCAGTTGATCCATCCGGGCCGGTGTTAGCAAATTGGTATTGCGAATACGCGGCTAATTTTAAACCGAAATCACCCTTTCCGTAATCAAGTTGTACTTGTGGATATCGTGCGTACGTTTCAATTGGTGCGCCGATTGCAGGGTTGACCGTGTCAGCTCGACAGCGCAAAGGGTAAATGGGGTGCCAGGTTTGACCGACAATTAATGATTTTTTTTTCTCGTGCACTTTTAAATAAGCATGACGCAAGCGCGTTAGACCGTAAAAGTTATTGCAATTGGCGAAAAAATCGAATTCTACGAAGCTTGAGAGGTGCATATTATTAATTTGTGCGCCATCGGCGGTAACACGCAAGCGGGTGAATGCTGGTGTTATTGAGAATCGACCACGTGCATTGATGTCGCAGCATTGGTCATCACACTCAACATCTTTGGGGTAGAGATAACATGAGCTTTCCGTGCCTGTTACTCCTTGGCGTGTATCATAAGCGGTATCCATCTGCACAAAACCACTCACTTTTACGCTTGGTTCTGCTTTAATAGTTAATGGTAAAAAAAATAGAAGACACCTAATAAGTAGTCTCTTTTTCATGCAGCGCTCCTTTTTTAAAGTGCTGATAGATACGTTCTAGCATGAATATGAAAAAGGAACAAATTTTAGTCATTTTTGAAAGAATTAATTTTATTAAAGAAGATTTAAATTAAAGATCAAATCGTGGATTTCTACTTGAACAATTGGTCGCTCTTCTATGGCCCAAATAACAACAAACTCAAATGAGTTTTATCGATTTAAAAAAGCTGTATAAAAAATTTGACAAATAGTATAAAAAATGTATAATAATACTGTTAGAAATTAATGGTTTTTAATGGAGGTTAGAAAATGAAATCATTAAATATATTTGGTAAGTTTTTTTTGCCAATATTCCTTTTGTCGGCTGTAGGCCAAGGTCTTGCAAATCCTGGTGGTATGGCTGCCGATATTAAAAAAGAGTTCGCTTTACGGTATAAACAATATTTAGATCTTAAAATGGCCCTTTCTATGGTTAAAGATCAGGTCAAACAAGAAATTATTTACGAAAAGCTTTTGCGTTGTATCGGATGTATCAAACAACTTATGGAAGAGCTTGATCGTCCTGTTTCAGCGAAAATAGATATGGATTTAGTGTAATAAAATAACGTTATGGAGATTAATATGAAAACGTTAAATTCAATGAGTAAGGTGTTTTTACCAGTGTTTTTATTGTTAAGTATCGTTTCAATCAAAGGGATGAATACACCGTTGTTAGGGAAAAGTGAATTTGAAATGATTCCTATGGGAAATGGCTCTTCAACTAAATCTTCACCTGCAGAGTCAGAAATATCAGTAGCCTCAGATGCGCCCTTATTGGCTGATGAAGTAGGGCAAGAAGTTGCTCGTGCATTGCTTCAGGATGAGGGATTTCTTAAAAAGGTTGCGAGAAAAATAGCGGCCTGTGGTACTTGTACAAAAGAAGGTGCTTTAGCTTTAGTTAGAAGCCGAGCATTTAAAGAAATCGCTCTTTTAACCTTCGAAACAGGGTTGGTTGCAGGATTATCATTTTATGCAGAAGAATCAAAAAATGATGCTATGCACGTTTTTTCCTCAATTTTAGCTAAGATGGGTGCAGATTTCGTTTCACATCGTAAATTTTATGAAAAGGGTATACCAGCTACTTTATTAGCAGGTTTGAATACCGCCCTTTATCTTGCTTCAAAGCCAGGTGAATGGGCTCGTGAATTTGCAACAAACATGTACTGGGCAATAGGTACCTTTATTGGTAGTGCAGCTCACCATGACTTTGGCGTTGCCTCTGAAAGAATTGAATCGGCAGAAAAGAAACAAGCGGCAGAAAGAGAAATGGAGTAATCATGAATAATTCAAAAAAATTGCTTTTAGCCTCATTCTTTCTAACTTTTACAGCTCCCCTCTTTTCTGAAGGGCCAGAGGCTAAAGAAAATGTAGAATTAATGGAGGAAGGTAAAGTAGAAAGTTCCTCGGAACGGTCAAAAGAATCTTCGTGGTGGTTTATACGTAAACTTGAAGGTTTACGAACAGGTTTTAATGGTCGAGTTAAAAAAGTACCACCTAAACTTGTTGACACACTTTTATCTGTGGATACAGTGGGTGAAGCAGTTGCTTATGGCTATTTATCAATGACACCTGATAACTATTCCGCAGCTTCATATATTGGCTGTGAAAAAGGAATGTATTGGACCGATTTATTACCCAAACATTCAGATTGGGCTAAACTTGGTTTGGGGTTTTTAATTGCCCTAGGAGCCTCGGTAGTTTATACATTGGATTCAGAGCATACTGATGCGGCTACGAATGGCTTAGCTATTACAAGTATAGGTATAATGGCTAAAACATGCTACAACATGTTTCAAAAAGCTAATCATAAAGTAATTGATAGTTAGTTAGTTAAGAGGGCTATTAATTAGCTCTCTTTCTTTGTGCGCCGTGCCTGGCGCACAGAGAAAGAAGAGAGCTCAAGCTCCCTTCTTTCTTTTATTTACCAAAGACGATGTGAACCAACCGTTTCATTGTGGCACGAATAGGTACCTCCTGTTTCTGACTCACAAGTATATGATGGGGTTTGGACATTGATAAATTCCCCATTACCCCCCTTGCATTTGTAAGAAGTACCACTAAGCTTTATGCAGCCATTGTAATGGAATGCGGATATATTGCTCACTAATGCGGTTAAAAGTAGGGTGAGTATTTTCTTCATTTAAATCTCCTTTTTTAAAGGTTAATTATAGTTTCTATCATTAATATCATAGAATTATGCGCAGGCAAATTGCAATAGTTTTTATTAAAATTTGACATTTTTTTCCTATTTGGTATTATTGTTATATGGCACGGTATGTTTATGAATTACTTGGTACGAAAAAATTTAAATTACCATCTAACCACTACTTAGGCCCGAATCTATCGGGTACAAACGCCAGTCGACCGCGACTGGCGTTTTTTTGTAAGGGATTCATGAAGTTTTAATTGAGTAAATGACAAATTTATACTTATTTTAAAATAATTTTAGCTTGAAAAAAGGCTCTCAATGTACATGTTGAAAATATTTTAAAAAAATATTTAAAAATCTTGCATTTTGATTTGTGCATTTGTTATCATAAAGTTGAGTGGTAGTAATGACATTTTCACAAGCTGTGATCTGTGTGATTACTGTGGTTAGAAGGTGATCAGACTATTACTTAGGGACCGATGTAAAAGTCGGTCTTCTTTTTTGTCTCACAATATTATTTTTTGCCATATCAGCCAGAAGGCGTATATAATCACTCTGAGCTATAATAACATCACGTCTAAACCATTCAACATAACCCGACCAATCAACTTCTCCCTTTTTATAAGACTCAAATAATGGCAAAGGAGGGGCCAAGACTGGCATCCATATATCCCAAGAAGCATCCATTTTTGGCTTGCGCATGATGCAAATACGAAAGCCATCATCAGAACTTCCAATTTCCTGAATAGATTTAGAACGTAATGACATAATTAAAAACCCTCAAATGCCTCTGTTATTATAAAACTTGTTTTAAACTGCGGAAGTTTTATTTCTTTATCATTATGATTAAGCATGTACCTGTGGAATAACACCCACTGTGATTTTATCGCTGGGCAAAATTTCTATTATATAAGCAATATCTGGATTGAAAATGAATTTTTCAAACGCTACGCAAGTTACATCATCAAAATGTTTTATAATAATATCTAAATTTGTTTGAATAACTGCCAATTGTGCATCGTCCCATTCTATATAAACTGATTTATCAAAAGAGTTTCCCAAAAGATTTTTCAAAGAAATAATAATATTTTCAGGGTCAAAACCAACTTCAATCTTCTTATCTATTTTACCCCAATCAATTTTTCCCCATTTTGTCATTGGATATAGTTGAATAAATAAGTCATACATTTTTTCAGATTCAAATTTAGGTAAAATTTTTGCTTTTAGTATTTTGACACATTCATCAAATAAAACATTGGACATATTTTCCCTATTGCAAATGCTTTAACAATAATTCTATGGAACGTTCTGTTCCTTCAAATGGAATAGCTACGGTTTTCCCGCAAATTCCCTTACCTATTCGATAATCTTTAACATTAAGATGTGCACCTTTAATTGGATCATAATCCAAATACATAACTACCCTCCCATTACCCCATTCTCTGCCATTTATCTTGTTTCTGCAAACCCCAAATTTACCAATATGTGGTTTGCCTGTTGAGCTATCGACATCACCAATTATTTCTAAAGCCTTGTTTCTCGCTTGTTCATAACTTTTCATTTTAGGAAGAATTTTTTCTCGAGAACTTGGCATTGGGCAGATTTTTTGCGTTTTATTACTAATTTTCTGACCAGCATTTTCCATCTTGGCAAAGAAGCGCTTTGGTGCTTCATTACAAATATGCGCATCAGGGCCGGCAACAGCGGCGAGTGGTAGTTTAGCAAAAGAGTTGCGCGCAAATTCAGGTGCTTGTTTTGCCAAATTTTTAGCCTGCGTAACACCTCGACTGCAAATTGGCAGAACAATTTTTAAACATTTGGTGGGGAGGTACCACTCAGTTGCAAATTGTGATGCAGCGCGAACACGATCTCTTCCAGATGTTTCATCCAATTTCTTTTTAACTGCATTGTAAAGATCAGTTATCTGTTCACAAATCTTTTCGCTTCTTTCTTCTGCGCGCTCAGGCCAAGAATCAATATCGCACTTTCAACAATCTCTTTGGAAGTTTTAATTGGGTGAATAATTTGATCTGTTACATTTATAATGCCATCGCCAATTCCCTGCACTATTGCGTACCCATAATCCGCAAAAGCCCAAGCAAAGTCGGCAACTTTATATGCTTTATCGAGTTTGTGAGCTTTATTATAATCAACAGCAACATTAGCACAGTCCAGTGCTGCATGATTAAGTTCATAAATATTTGGAAATGGTTTTAGGCGGTAATCCCGTTGTGCTGCTTGTTCAACAAGTGAAATGCATTCTTCATGCAATTCAATCTGCGCATTATTTCCGCAAAGCTTGATGAATTTATTGAGTTCAATGTTCGATTTTTTAAGTACATCCTTGCCAACATGCGTAAGCTTAAATCTGCGCACTTCTTTTTTACCATTATCCTTTAAAATCCGTGCAAGAGCATTGACCCGACGCACATACCGTTCTTCTTGGCTGCGCGATAATGGTTCATGATCGAGAAGATGGCTGTAATAGTTGTAAAGATGCTT
>LBRU01000009.1 GCA_000991575.1 candidate division TM6 bacterium GW2011_GWE2_36_25 | reverse complement strand
CTGTGTTCAAGTTTGCATTATCATGGGAAATATGATTTTGGGTGATGCAAACACAAGAGACGTCTCTCTCACATGAAATTGGATGAATTTTAAATCCTGTAAAAAACCACAGGATAAAAATAATGCACTGCTTATTCATCATGCATCATGTGTATCAAAAATTTAAAGTTTTGTAAAAAGGATAAAGTGTTTTTTATGAAATACTTTAGATAGTTGTTGCAAATTTTTAATGTGCTTTAGGTATTTGTATTTCTTTAACTTCTTCGTAGCGGCCGCCGAGGTGTTTTGCTAAAAACTTTTCAAAGGCGATGACCCATTTAATTCTATTTTCAGATTTTGCCAGACCGTGTCCTTCGTTGTTGAATACAAGATATTCATGTTCAATGCCGCGATTTCTCAATTCTCGGACAATTTGCTCTGATTCTATCGGTGTAACGCGCACATCATTGGCTCCTTGTCCAATAAGAAGTGGAATATTAATTTGATGAGCAGAGGTTAGTGGAGATCTTTCTTGTAATAAATTTGCTTCGGTTATTGGGTCACCAATTCGTTTTTTAAATATCGCTTGTGCTGCGACGGCATACGTTGGCCAATTTTGGAGAAGGGATTGTAAGTTACTCACACCTGAAAGGCTGATTGCACATTTGAACAAATCCGAGTTTAATACGGCGCCACATAATGCGGCATAACCACCATATGAAAATCCGGCAATGGCAATTTTTTTAGGATCAGCAATTTCGTGTCGAATAGCCCAGTTAACTGCATCGATAAGATCATTGTGCATTTTGCGTCCCCATTCTTTGTTGCCTGCGTTAAGAAATGCTTTGCCATATCCTGTCGAACCACGAAAATTGATTTGTAAATAAGCGTAGCCACGATTGGCAAAAAATTGTGCTTCGGAACAAAATCCCCACGTATTTCGCTCCCATGGACCGCCATGAACATCTAAAATGAGCGGTAAATTGTGGCGATCTTGAATATCCGGGTAGGTGATGTAGCCATGTAAAGATAGCCCATCGCGACTTTCAAGGGTAATAGGATATGTTTTTTGTAATTGGTATTTTTCTAGATTTGGTTGTGATGAAAAGAGAAAAATTGCGGTGTTTGATGAGCGATCATAAATATAATATCGAGTTGGTCGTGTATCATTGGTATATGCAACGAGCCATTTTGAAAAATCAGTTGTGTAATTAATGATTTCTAATTCACCTTCAGCGAGGTTATTCAGTATTTTAAAATCAGTTGCATAGTCTTGATCTAATACAACCCATTCTTTGCGGTCTTTAATGACCGGCATTGCAATAACCTCATCAGTATCTGGATGAAAAAATGGTCCTGGATTGATCCACGGGATGGCCACATCATAACAGGGGTCTTCGCATAAAAGAGTATATTCATTGGTTCGGAGATTGTATTTTGTAAGGCATGATTTATCGCGATTGCGTGAGTCGATTAAAAAGATATTTTTTCCGTCTTTATGAAATGCACATGGAAATGAGCTGAGGCAGTCATCGAAATTCCATTGGATAATTGATTGCCATTTACTGATATTATTTTGACGTACTAAAAGTTCTTTGCCCCCATCAGGCAAGGTTCTGATTGCACCGCGTACGTGTAAATTTTTGTCAGCAATAAAATCCTGTAGATCACCAGAATTGATAACGACCGTTTTGATAGTGCCGGTTGTAAGATTGAGAAGATTTACATTAAACCCATGAGGAGAGCTTGATAAAATGAGCATTTGTTGTGGGTGCTCTTTGTTGTATTCAAGAATGTGTGTGCGCATTCCTTCAGGGGTAAGAGGGAATGCCTTTTTTGTGGTAAGATTAACTTTATAAAGTTGCCAATTTTCTTTTCCATCATGATCTTGTAAGTAAACAATGTACTGATTATCATATGTCCAGCAGTAATTTTTAATGCCGCGATCGTCATCAAAAGTAATAGGCTCATCATCATTGCGGTCAATCGATTTTATCCAAATATTAGGGGTGCCTTTGGACGAGGATATATAAGCAATTTTTTGCCCATCAGGTGATATTGATGCATTTGAATATGCGGCATTACCAAATAATATTTCACGAGGAATAAGCGTCTGTTCTGCATATATGAATGAAAAACAGATGAGCGTTAAAAAATAAATGCGCATTCGCAAGCTCCTAAAATTTTTAATTATTATAATTATAACCGAATTGAAAAAAAAGTTGATTGGTTATGCCGTTGTTTAAATTAAGATTTTCTTTACATTAATAGCATGGAGAAAGGTGTTATCAAGAACAACGAAGGGATTATGATGAAAAAGGTATTTTCATTATTTTTATTGTTAAGCTGTGGCACTGCATTGGGAATGGATATGCGCGAAGGAGGGGTTGATTCTAGCCGAAAATCTAAAGGTGAAGATAAAAGAAAATTGGAGAAATTAATTGTTAATTTGACTGGGCTGCTTGAAAAAGGTTCCAGATCCACCTATTTTGGAGAATTTTCTGGAGAAGATTCCCCTCGTAAAATAGTTTTAGATCGGGTTAAAGATGTGGTGCGTGAAGTTGAACAATCTCGAGATCGTGATTTAAGAGTAGACATTGCTGCAGTATTGGCGTCTCTTGCGCTCGTGGTGAGCTTGTCGAACCATACGAGCTTTTGTACCCTTAGGCTTTGCTTATTGCAAGCGAATTTCGAATTTTCGTACAAGTTCTAAGTATGGGGATTGGTGTTGCTTTTAATTATTTAAATGAATAGAAGCTTGAGGCTTTTGCATCAATTTTTAAAATATTTATGAATAAAAGGTTTTTTATGAACAAAAAATTAATATTTTTACTTTTTTCTTTGCATCATTTTTACGCGATGGAACCTGAGCAGCGTGGAATTTTAAGGCGTGGGGAAATACAACAAACTCTTGATGACTTATATGATCAAATCGAAAGAATGCAAGAAAGAGGAAAAGCAGAAGTTGCTGCTAATTTATTGTTAAAAAAACGATTGGGTGAAGAACGAATGGCGCATGCAAAGGCCCAATTAGAAAATGCGCGACTTCAACGAGCAGTGGGGGAAAAAGAGCGTCGAACTGAAAAAATATTGAGCCGTCTGCGAACAGCAGGAGTTGCAGCAGGTTTTGCAGGTTTATTCTATTTTTTGGAAAAACTGTTAATACGTTGATGAAAAAGGAATGTACATGAAGCAATTCTTTTTTTTGGTTCTCATAAATATCTTTTTATGTCATGCAATGGAGTCGGGTGATAAGGAGGAGGAAACTTCTATCCCTTTTCGTTGTTCAAAATGTCATGGATCGTTTTCATTCAAAGAAAACGAGGCGCAAACAGAGGGAACGGGTGCGTATAGCGGCGCTCTTCTTCGAAAAGGAAAACTTTCTCCCGGAGACTGGTCGCCCGCGTTGCATGATAAGAAAATGCACGACTTTTGGATTGAGCATGAAAAATCGCGAAAAGAACTTCGTGAAACTCAAAAAGCATTAGAAGAAGTGGTACAAGATAATATAACTCTAGTTGAGCACTTGAGGGAATTAACGACTGAAAAACGCGATCAAGGTGTAGAAGTTCATCTACAGTCAGAAATGCATCAAGGAACATCGACAAGTGAAATTGAGTTTGTTGCCGAAGGAACTGAACGGGCTGGTTTGGCTGTCAATCGAGAAGCTGTTGTTTCAGAGGCGTTGCCACGCACTTTTTCTTTGCCTGCTTTCGGTAAATATGGAGAAAAGAGAGCAGTTAATGATTTCTTGTCAAAAAAACGAAAAGAACTTTTGGCAGAAAGAGATCGTCTTTTAACTGAAAATGAATTTTTGCGTGGAAAGCATGCTGAGTCGAGTATTTTTACAACAAAAAATTTATTGGCGATGGCAGGTTGTTTTGCTGTCGGGTATTTGTTAAGAAATTTGTTTTCTCCTTCCCATGAACAGGAGCATGTCGATTAATTTATTGAGCATCAAATAAGCGAAGTATTTCATAAATATGTTTGAAGCGTTCAGCATGACCACTTATTTTTGCTGACTGATTTTGTGCGAGTAATATTGTTTTAATGCCAAAATTAGTTGCTTCTTTTAAATGAATGGCTGCTTGATTGATCGGTTTTATATGGCCAGTCAAATTTACTTCACCCAGTGCTAAAGATTTCTCTGGTAATGTTTGTTGAAAATAGCTCGAAAGAAGTGCGAGGGCGATACCTAAATCAGCAGAACTTTCACGAATCTTAAGACCACCGCTTACTTTGAAGAAAATATCGTGAGCACTCAATTTTACTTGTAAATATTTTTCTAGAATGGCCGCAATAAGCATAACGTGTTTATGATCGACGCCGGTAATAACCCGTTGCGGCACCCCAAATTTTGATGGAATGGTGAGTGCCTGTAGCTCAATGAGTAATGGGCGCGATCCTTCAATATGACTAATTAGAATTGAACCAGGTGCCGTTTGATAATCTTGCAAGAGAAATTCATTGATATTAGCGACTTCTTGTAACCCTGTTTCGCTCATGTGAAAAAAACCGAGTTCATTAATAGAGCCGAAACGATTTTTAACGGAGCGCAAAATGCGTGTTTGCCATTTATCATCACCTTGGAGATAAAAGACCGCATCAACCATGTGTTCCAGTGTTTTTGGGCCCGCAATAACCCCTTCTTTCGTGATGTGACCGGTAACAATAACGGCAATAGTATTTTCTTTTGCAAGGCGCATTAATCGAAAGCCTGCTTCGCGCAGTTGACCAAGCGTGCCAGGAATAGCTTGCGTTTGACTGAAATAACAGTTTTGAATTGAATCAATGATAATAATATCTGGTTTTTCTTGCTCTGCCGTGGCGATTATTGATTCTAATTCAGCGCGATCAGAAAATAATAAATTTTTATCAAGTGCTTTAATGCGCTCAGCGCGTAATTTAACTTGTTCTAATGATTCTTCAGAAGAAAAATAAAAAACTTTTTGGTGTTGAGCTAATTGTGCAGCGATTTGTAATAATAATGTCGATTTGCCGATGCCGGGATCCCCCGTTAAAATGATGAACGATCCGGGCATAATGCCACCGCCAACAACGCGGTCCCATTCGCTATTGTGAGCGACAATACGCTGTTGTTGTTTTGAAGAAATTTCGGTGAGTGTTGTTAATTTGAGTGCAGGGCTTATTGTTTTTTGGTTATTTTGTAATGTTGGTTGCTCTTCAGTAAAAGAATTCCATTCGGTGCATTCGGGACATTTGCCGAGCCATTTAACTGATTTATAATTGCAATTGGTACATTTAAATAAGTGTTTTTGTTTCATGTTTTTAGTTTACGCTTCTCGCAAAAAAAATCACATGCGAATGTTGATATTTTAGTTGATGTTTTTTTATAAGTTCTTTCAAAAATATGGTATTTTAATCGGAGAAAATGTTAATATGAAATGAGCGGGGGGAATTATGAAGAAAATACTTTTAGTTTTATTCTCAGTCTTTATTTTAAGAGCAGACTTAGAATTTGAGGCAAAAAATTGGGCACGCGGATTGGGCGCAGCGCCTGGTGATGAAATCGAATGTAGTATGTATAGCGATGAAGAATTTGAAGGTTTTGAATTAGCTGATTGCTTTTTTACCGATTCACGGGGGAGTGTGCATCAACATTTTTTTGCGTATAATCCCGACTGGGGTGCCTGGGGTGATTGGGGTGCGGGCAATACTGATTTTTCTCTTTATAATTACGACGGAACGGATTATTACCAACTTGTTAATGAGGATTTTACCCATTAAACCTTTAAAAATGAGTACTTAAGCATCCAATTGTTGTTTTTCATATTTACGTGCAAGAGCCGTGTAATTTGTTTGTTTATCAATCTCATAACAATCGCGGCAGCGAGCTTCGTAGCACTCTTCTGCACCAATAAGGATAAGAGGATCATCAAACTTTGCGGGTTTGTGATTTGTTAAACGTTGCGTAAAACGCGCTTCTTTTCCGCATCGCATACAGATTGCTTTTAATTTTGTTACATTATCTGCGAGTGCGAGTAATACTGGCATACAGCTCATCGGAATGCCGCGAAAATCTAGATCAAAACCTGCAACAATAACCCGTTTGCCATCATTAACTAATTCAAGAATTAAATCTACAATTTCAGCAGAGAAAAATTGAACTTCATCAATACCAACAATATCAGTATTTTCGGTTACAAATTGACGAATTAATTTGGGATTATCAGTTGCAATGGCTGAAAGTTTATTTCCATCATGAGAGGAAACGTATTCGATCTCTCGTCGTTTATCAAGGCTATGTTTAAAGGAGGCAACATTCTTACGGGCGTACTGAGCACGGCGTAAACGACGGATAAGTTCTTCCGTTTTTCCTGAAAACATAGATCCGCAAATTACCTCTAATGATCCCCTTTTTTTCGTTTCGTTAGCCATGTATGATAACTCCTGTTTTTCAGAAAAAGTTTTGTAAAAAGCGTAACATGGTAAACTAGAAGCGACAAGAAAATTTTTTTGAATACGTGAGGTGCGGTCGTGTCTGAAGAATGTATAAGAATTACATCATCGGGTCCTTTGCATGGCGAAGTTTCACTTGCTGGTGCAAAGAATGCAGTTTTAGTCATTATGGCTTCAACATTATTAACTGAAGGTACATCAGTAATAACGAACGTTCCAATTTCTGCTGATGTATTTGGCATGATTAGATTGCTTGAAGAATTGGGAGCATCAGTATCATTTGATCAAGAATTAAAACGGTTGACGGTTGATACGAGAACGGTAAACAAATTTACCGTAAGTCCCGAACTTATGAAAAAAATGCGTGCCTCAGTTTTGGTGATGGGTCCTCTGTTAGCGCGTTTTCAGCGAGCACACATTGTTTTTCCTGGTGGTTGTTTGATTGGTGCACGGCCGATCGATTACCATTTAAAAAATTTCAAAAAGATGGGGGTTGAGATTCACTTTATTGATGAAGAGTTACAATCAACAACAAAGAAATTACAAGCAGGGCGCATAGCGCTTGAATATCCAAGTGTGGGCGCAACTGAAAATATTCTGATGGCGGCCACCTTAACTGAAGGAACAACATCAATTGTTAATGCAGCGCTGGAGCCAGAAGTTTTAGATTTAATAGTCGTTCTTAAAAAGATGGGTGCAAAAATAAATATTCTTCCACCAGCGACCATCGAAATTACCGGTGTTTCTTCTTTGCATCCATATGAACATGAAGTACTTGCCGATCGCCTTGAGGCAGGTTCCCTGTTATTAGCTGGAGCAATAACAGGGGGTGATATTTTTGTAACAAATGCGCGTGCTTATGATATGGATGTTTTTTTGATGAAACTTGAAGAGATGGGGCATCATATTGAAATTGGTCACAATGGTGTTGGTGTGCGCATTGAAGCAACCCCATTGCCAGAAGCAGTCTCTTTTAAGACGGGACCATATCCAGGATTTCCAACAGATTTGCAATCTCCTATGATGGTTGCCCAATGTTTAGCAGCAGGAACGTGTGAAATTCATGAGACAGTTTTTGAAAATCGCTTTTTACATGTGCGTGAATTGCTCAAAATGGGAGCCCAAGTAAAATTTATTTTTGGCGATAAGGTGCAAGTAAAAGGAGTGGAGGCACTTTATGGTACTCATGTAATCGCAACTGATATTCGTGCTTCATGTGCCTTGGTTTTAGCAGGTCTTGCTGCCAAGGGGAAGACGGTGATGACTGGTATCAGTCATTGGCGCCGAGGTTATGACAAGCTTGAAGAAAAATTGATCGGCCTTGGTGCTTGCATGCGCATAGAGTCAGAAACCATTTTGGCGTTAGGCAATGAACAAGAATGCTTGATTGAAACTATTGAGCGTTAATCTGAGGAGCGCCAATTTGTTCTAAAATTGGGCGCCACGCACGTTTTTGAGCATCAGATAAATGAGAAAACTGCATTTGAAGCAATAAAAGGAGCATTTGTTTAGTTTCGCCGGTAGCTTCTTGTAAACGCTTTAAAAGCTCTTTGTTCTCGGCTGAATCAAGTTTGAGATCTTCGGTGTCTTTTTTTATGCCAGTTAGTTTTTGATCTAATTCATCACATCGTCTGTTAAAAAGGCGTTTAAGTGTGCGCGTAACATTGTAATGAGTCCAGATATGATAAGCAATTGCTGTTGTTGTAACGAGAGCCGTTGTACCTAAAAAAAGCCTGAGGCTGCTGAACGGTTTTACGGTTGAAACATTCAAGAGCGTTATTAGGAATGCTAATTGAATTAATTTTTTCATTTATTTTAACCTCCACTAAGTTGTTATCATTGTAGCATAAAAGGAAAAGTTTGTCAGTTTTTAACGTTCGAAACTGCTGGTTAATTCAATAAGTTCTCGTGTTATTTTTGTTTGACGTAATTTATTGTAATCACGGCGCATGACATCGAGCAATTCTTCTGCGTTTCGTGTGGCATTATCCATTGATTGGAAGCGTGCAGCTTGTTCTGAAACAAGTGAAGAGAATAAGATTGCATTAAGATTGACGCTGAGATAAAGGTTGCCAAGATTTTTTAAAATCTGTTGTTCTGATTCTGGCCAGATATAGGTATCAAACGGAAGTTGTTTTTTTTCTGGTAATGGTGCAATGGGGAGGAGCATAGTTAGATGAGGTTTTTGCAGAAAAAATGATTTAGGCTCATTGCTGATAATGATAACTTCTTTGTAATTCGGAATTTGTTGTTCAATAAATTCGGAAATGAGGTCGGTAATATTGTTGAGAGTAGTGCTTGATAAGTTGCTGAATATTTCCAGTGGTTGAATCTTTTTTTTCTTTAAATAATCTGCAGCTTTTTTACCAATGGCAATGATTCCATCATCTTTTGTTAAATGAGAAAATTTTGATTCAAAAAATTTGAATAACATAACATTAAAGGTTCCACAAAAGCCTTTTTGTGAGCCGACTAAGATAATAAGAGAGCCATTTGCGGTAGGTGAAAAATTGAAAAGTGTTTTATAAAAGTCTTTTTTATAATTGATCAGTTGTGCAAAAAGTTGAGTGATTTTGTTTTTATAATGGGTTAAAATTGGTTCTTTGTTTGCTAACCGTGTATGAGAGGACATGGCGATAAGTCGTGTTGCATGGGTGATTTTTTTGATTGTTTCTATCGCATTGATGCGTTGATTCATTTGAATCAGTTGGGACATATATGACCCCTTTTTATTTAGAAGATTAATTTTAGCTTAGCAATAACTCATTTTCTTTTCAAAAGTTGTATAAAATGATCTTTTTAATTTGAAGACTATTTATGGCATACTTTGGGAAAGAGGTAATTTAAGAAAGGATTATATGTGGGGTTTAAAATTTTTACTTTTAATTTTTTTCATTTCGCATTTATCTGCAATGAAGAATTGTGAAGAAGATTTTCCAGATCCAAAAACGGAGTGGTGGTTTAAAAAATTGCCCGATTGGTTGCAAAAGATGACTTTTTTCTTGGGAAGAACGAGGTGGAGAGCTTTACGTGTTGACACGAGCGCTCAAGGCTATTCCTTTGAAACCTTATCTTAAAAAAGAGGTTGAAAAGGATTCCTGATGATCGTAGTTATTGATGGTTATAATTTAATTAAGCAGGTTTTGGGAACAAAGCGGGTATCGCAACGTCAAAGAGATGAATTTATTATGCAACTTGGTGGTTATTTTAGGAAGCGAAAATTGCAAGGGATCATTGTTTTTGATGGTGGAGAATCAAATTATCCTTTTCAAGAAAAAAAAGGTGGACTAACTATTATTTATTCTGGTTATAAAGAAACGGCTGATGAGGTAATTGCGCAATACTTACAAGAACATCGTGAGTACCAAATTTTAGTTGTTTCTTCTGATCGGGCGGTGCGGCACTATGCAGAAACGCTCGGTAAGCAGACGATGAAGGCGCCTGAATTTTATTATACATATTTAGAAAAAAAACCGCAGCCTGTGGGGCTATCGGGAGATCAAACGCTTTTTAAGTTGTCTGCAGATTCTTCTGTAGAACTTGATAATCTTATGATGGAAGCATCGAAAGATCTGGAAATAAAAAAGGATGATTTTTCTGAAAAAGGGATTCCGCGTCACAAGCCGGCACAGAAACTTTCTAAACAAGAACGTAAGCGGAAAAAGTTGATTGATAGATTAGATTAATGTGCAAAATGGGGCAACTTGCGCTTTATAAAGAACCTTTTATACTGATCATTATGATAAAGGTAAAGAAAGAGTTCGGTCTCAAGGATGTGCCAAAGGTTGCACAAGAACTGCTGCCTTACGTTAAAGAGGCGCGAATTGTTACATTTACTGGTCCCCTTGGTGCAGGAAAAACAACATTAATTCGTTCGTTGGCGAAAGAACTTGGGATTAAAGACCGCATAACAAGTCCAACATTTGCGTATTTTGTTACGTATCACATGCCTGATAGTAAATGTGTTTATCATTTTGATTTATACCGTCTAAAATCAATAAATGAATTTTATGAATCTGGCTTTGACGAACATTTTTACTTGCCACAATGTAAAGTGCTCATTGAATGGCCCGAGATTGTACTGTCCATTTTGCCGCGTGAGACACTCGACATAAAACTCGATTATGTTGAGGATAATCCTAAAAAACGCATAATCATTATTGATTCTAAATAACTCTCTTTTTTTATGATTTTACGGGTCTTTTCGGGGGATTTATAAAATTGTCTGTCAGTTTTTTATTAAATGAAGTGTTAAAAGTTGAAAATAGCGAAAAATCTATTATCCTTATACTGTCGACATTGACATGTATGGCGAGGTTCCCGAGCGGTCAAAGGGGACGGACTGTAAATCCGTTGGCTCAGCCTTCGTAGGTTCGAATCCTACCCTCGCCACCAGTTTTCGTTATGCGGGAATAGCTCAGTTGGCTAGAGCGACAGCCTTCCAAGCTGTAGGTCGCGGGTTCGAATCCCGTTTCCCGCTCCAAATTTGTCTATTTAACTTGGTTTTAACAACATAAATTTTATGTGAATGGTTCGCTGTTTGCGCGAAAAATATCTTTTTTGGATGCAGAACATAAAAAAGTTGAAAATCTTAAAAAAATCACTACATTAATATATAATGGATTGAAACAGTTTACTTTTAAACGTAAAACTGCTGGCGTAGCTCAGTTGGTAGAGCAGCTGATTTGTAATCAGCAGGTCGTTGGTTCAAGTCCGACCGCCAGCTCCATTTTATGTTAATGGTACTTTGATATTTATTTTTAAGGGCATTTTTCAACAATTCAATTTTTGTTGAAAAATGAGCGTTAGAAAAGTTGACTGAGCACGATATAATTTGTATTTTCTCTTTTTTTAATTTAACCTTATAGATAAGATGTAAGGTTGTTAGTAGTATCAGAGGCCCACGTAGCTCAGTCGGTAGAGCACTCCCTTGGTAAGGGAGAGGTCACCGGTTCAATCCCGGTCGCGGGCTCCAGAAGCTGAGTTTTGAGAGTGGTCTCAAAAAAAGAGATGAAATAATGGGCGACGTGGATGTCGCAGATGTTCGAGGCCAGTAGCTCGAAATGGTAGAGCGACAGACTCCAAATCTGACGGTTGGGGGTTCGAATCCCTCCTGGCCTGCCAAGCTCAAAAAGCAGATTATGGAGTTTGAAAGATTGACGTGTTAGGTGTTAAAAATGGTAAAAATGATATCTTTTTTTAAAGAAGTGCGACAAGAGCTTGCAAAGGTTGCGTGGCCAAATTTTAACGAATTTATTGGTTCGACGATAGTGGTTTTGATCATTATTGCGGCGTTTGCTGTTTATCTTGGTGCAATTGATTTTGGCTTAAGGTTGTTAAGTGAATTTATTTATGCACAGTGATTGGGATAGGGAAACCGAGGACAGGGACTTGTGATGAAACGATGGTATGTGATCCAAGTTTATGCTGGCTATGAAGATCAGGTAAAAGCTGATCTTGAGCGATGGATTAAGGAAAAGGGATTAACTGATTCTTTTGGTGATATTCTGATTCCATCAACGCAAGTAAAAGAAATTTTTTCTGCTCAGGAAGCAAAAGATCAAAGATTGTTCCCTGGGTATATTTTAATTGAAATGGAGCAAAATCCTGAAACATATCAATTGGTGAATAGCGCTCCCCGTGTTTTAAAATTTTTAGGCGGTAAAGAGCCTATGGCGCTTTCTCAAAAAGAGATTGATCGTGTTATTAAGACAATTAAAGGAGAAGTGGTTGTTAAAAGTGAGACGCCAGAATTTGCGGTGGGAAGCCAGGTTGATATAACAGGGGGCCCATTTGCAGGTTTTGTTGGTGTTATTGAAGAGGTTGATGCAGAAAATGAGCGACTTAAAATAATGGTCAGTATTTTTGGTCGGATGACACCGGTAGAGTTAAGTTTTGATCAGGTTAAACATTAATAGGTTGCACAATGGCAAAACCAATTAAGACATTGATAAAGTTACAAATTCACGGTGGTGCTGCGACTCCTGCGCCACCAGTCGGTTCAGCTCTTGGTCAGCATGGTGTAAATATCATGGACTTTTGCAAGCGTTTCAATGCTGAAACAGCAAGTCGCAAAGGTGAAACAGTTCCTGTAGCTATTACCGTTTATACGGATCGTAGTTTTAGTTTTGTTACCAAGACGCCACCAGCATCTGAACTGATTAAGAAGAAGGCGAAAGTAGGTAAGGGAGCGGCTGTTCATACGGGTCCAATTGCGAGCATTACCTGGAAAGATGTCGAGGAAATTGCTCAAGCTAAAATGGCAGATTTAAATGCATTTGATGTTGAACAAGCAAAAAAAATTATTGCTGGTAGCGCTCGAAGTATGGGTATTGAGGTAAAAGATTAAGGACACATATGGCAACGCGAGGTAAAAAATATAAAACTGCGATTAAGGTGCTTGGTGGTCATAAAAAAGTGGCTGCACAAGAAGCCATAAGTGAAGTTAAAAAAGTAGCTTATGCCAAATTTGATGAAACCGTTGGTGTTGATATTAATTTGGGAATTGATGCAGGAAAATCCGAACAAGCTGTTCGTGGTTCAGTGATGTATCCGCATGGGGTTGGTAAAAAATCGCGTGTGGTTGTTTTTGCTAAAGACAAATACGCTGATGAAGCAGAGAAAGCAGGTGCAGATTTTGTTGGTGCCGAGGACTTGATTGAAAAGGTTCTTGGTGGTTGGCTTGAATTTGACAATGCTGTTGCTACACCCGATATGATGGGTGCTGTTGGAAAATTAGCAAAATTGTTGGGTCCGCGTGGTCTGTTGCCAAATAAAAAAGTTGGCACCGTCACCTTCGATGTTGGTTCGATTGTTGCTGAACTTAAAAAAGGTAAAACATTTTTTAAGAGTGATCGCACCGGATTGCTTCATGTGCCAATAGGAAAAAAATCCTTTGAAGAACAAAAACTTCATGAGAATTTTTTGGCACTTATGAAATCGGTTGTTGCTTCACGTCCTGCGGCAGCAAAAGGAAGGTTTATTAAGAAGGTTGCTATTTCATCTACCATGGGGCCTGGTATAGAAATTGCTATTGATGATATGTTTAAGGTGTAGGATAATTCATGAATCGTCAAGAGAAAGAAGCATTAGTTGATTCATTAAGAAAAAATTTTGATCAGGCTGAAGCAGCTTTTTTGGTTGGGTGCAGCGGATTATCAGTTAATGTGATGCAAGATTTGCGCAGTAAGTTGCGTGGTAAAGGTGCGCGACTTAAGGTTGCAAAAATGCGACTGGTAAAACGTGCACTAAGTGATAATGCTGCCTATGAAGGTTTTATGCCTTATCTGCATGAAGAGCGAGGTGTTATTTTTGCTCAACAAGAGCCAACTGCCGTTGCAAAAGTTTTACATGATTTTGTAAAAGATAATGAAAACTTTGACATTGTTCTTGGCTATGTTGAAAAAGAGTATTTGGATGCTGATACTGTTAAGTATTTGGCGACCTTGCCATCAAGAGAAATTTTGCTTGCGCAAGTTGTTGGAACAATGCAAATGCCTATTACACAGTTTGTGGGCGTGCTTAATATGATGCTTGTTCGGCTTCTTGTCGTGCTTAAGCAAATTGCTGAAAAAAAAGAGAAAGAAGCATAACATTGTTGTACAATTAACATAATTGGAGTACTACTATGCCATCTAAAGGAACAGAAGATATTGTAAAGCAAATATCTGGAATGTCAGTAAAAGATCTTGCTGATTTAGTGAAGACGCTCGAAGCAGAGTTTGGTGTTTCTGCAGCAATGCCTGTTGCAGCCGCACCTGTAGCTGGTGCCGCCGCTGGTGCTGCAGCTCCTGCTGAAGAGAAGACTGAATATAAAGTTACATTAAAAGACGCTGGCCCAGAAAAGATCAAGGTAATTAAAGCGCTTCGTGCATTAATTAATGGCTTGAGTTTAACTGAAGCTAAAGAAAAAGCTGAAAGCGCACCAACAGTTATCGCTGAGGCAGCGCCTAAAGAAGAAGCAGAGAAGATGAAGAAGATGCTAGAAGAAGCTGGCGCAAAAGTAGAATTAGCATAAGTTGTTTTTTGAATGATAGTGGGAGGTGCCGCTTGATGTCTTACTTGGATCGAAGTAAGCAGGTTGTTCGTAAATCATTTGGCAAGCTGAAAGATATTGTTCCGGTTCCGAATTTAATTGAGGTGCAGTCAAAATCATTTAATGATTTTGTGCAGCTTGATTATCTTCCAGAAGAGCGGTTTCCGACGGGACTTGAAAAAGTATTACGTGACATTTTTCCTATTGATTATGAAGGAAAAATGTCACTTGAATATGTCAGTTATCAGTTAGGTGATTGGGCGTGTACCTGTGGCAAATTAACTGGAATTGTTAATCGTTATTCTTGGACTTGTTTGGCATGTAAGGCTTCTGGTTGTTCCAGGATTAATGAACATATGCAATGTCCAAAATGTAAAAAAGATGATGTTGTACGTTACAGAGTATGTCCAGCGTGCTTAACAAGGGTTTGCTTGAAGTTGCCAATGACAGTTGATGAATGTCGTTCAAGTGGGCAAACGTTTGCACTTCCTCTTCGTATAACTGTTCAATTAATTGGCTGGAATGTTGATGTTGAGGGAAGCAGGTCTGTTCGTGATATTAAAGAACAGGATATTTTCTTAGCTGATATTCCTGTTATGGCAGATCTTTATGAAGATGAGGGTCGTTATAAATTAGGTGATCAGGGGACCTTCTTAATCAATGGCGTTGATCGTGTTGTTGTAAGTCAGTTGCATAGATCGCCTGGTGTTGTTTTTTCACAGAGCAAAAAAGCAAGTGATTTGCGTGGTCGTCCTTATTATCTTGCGCGTATTATTCCAATGCGTGGGTCATGGATTGATTTTGAATTCGACAACAATGATTTGCTTTATGTTCGAATTGATAAGAGGAAAAAGTTGCTTGTTACGACATTTTTACAAGCACTTGGTATTCCTCGCGATGAGATTATTTCTAAGTTCTACAGTTCAGATGCAATTTATGTTGAAAAAGATTCATTTAAAAAGAAATTAAATGATAATTTGATTGGCCAGCGTTTAGAAGCAGATATGTTGCCCAAATCATTTGAAGGTTTTGTTGGCCGTCGTATCACAAAAAATCTTCTCAAGCAATTGCATGAAGCTAAAATTGATCATTTAGAACTCAAAAAAAATCTACTTTTAAATAAAGTTTTTTCAAAGGATGTTGTTGATACCGAAACCGGTGAAGTTTTAGCCGGTCAAGGTGAACCATTTACTGAAGATCATTTTGATAAATTCAAGAAACATGAAGGTCTTTCTTTTGAGTTGATCGCTTCATACGGATACGTTTTCCAACCAACAATTGCGTTGACGCTTGCTCATGATAGTTGCATGACGCAAGATCAAGCACTTAAAGAGTTGCATTATAAGGTATGGCCTGGTGATAGCGCATCAATAAAAGACATTCTTAAACGTTTAGAAACCATGCTTTTCTCTCCCCGCGTATATGACTTAACTAAGGTTGGTCGTTTGCGCATGAATAGAAAATTAGGTTTAACTGTTGCAGAAGATATAACAACTTTGACAATTGAAGATATTATCGCGACCGTGCGTTATTTGGTGAATATGCGTGAACGTGGCGAGGGTGAGCTTGATGATATTGATCATTTGGGTAATCGTCGTGTACGTTTAGTTGGTGAACTTTTGAGTAATCAATTTTATGTTGGTTTCTCTCGTATTGAACGTATTGTTCGTGAAAGATTTAGAGTTCAAGATTTAAATGCATCATTGATGCCACAAGATTTCTTGAATGTAAAACCATTAGCTGCTGTTATGCGTGAATTTTTTGGAACGGGGCAGCTGTCACAGTTTATGGATCAGACAAATCCGCTTTCAGAATTGGCTCATAAGCGACGTTTATCTGCATTGGGACCTGGTGGTGTTATGAAAGATCGCGCGACCTACGAGATTCGCGACGTTCATACCTCTCACTACGGTCGTATTTGTCCAATCGAAACACCTGAAGGTCAAACGATTGGTCTGATTTCGTCATTGGCAACCTATGCGATGGTGAACGATTTAGGTTTTATTGAAACAGCATATCGACCTGTTAAGGGTGGTAAACTTCTTGATGAAGTTATTTTTCTTGATGCATTCCAAGAGTCAGACAAATATATTGCACAGGCTGATGCAGTTGATAAAACTGGAAACAAAATTGAAAAAGATACGGTGCTTGCTCGTTACCAAGGTAACTTTTTGTATACCGATCTTGATAATATTACCTATATAGATTTATCACCAAAACAGTTAGTTTCGGTTGCATCTGCATTAATTCCATTCTTAGAACATGACGATGCGAGTCGTGCGTTAATGGGTGCGAATATGCAACGGCAGGCTGTTCCTCTTATTCGTTGCCAAACACCATTGGTTGGTACTGGCATGGAAAAAGAAGTATGTAAAGCTTCGCCAGGCGCAGTTATTAGCGCAAGGCATGCGGGTGTGGTTGAATATGTCTCATCAGAAAAAATTATTGTTCGTGCCGATGAAGCATCGTTCACGACGACTGATGCGTGGTTAGCTGGCGGTGTTGATGTTTATCATTTACGAAAATTTGAACGCTCCAGTTATAGTACCTGGATTCACCAAAAACCGATTGTGAGTGTTGGTGATCGCATTGAAAAAGGTCAGATATTAACTGATGGTACTGCAATTACCAATGGAGAGCTTGCATTGGGATCGAATCTTTTAGTCGCATTTATGCCATGGCATGGTTATAATTTTGAAGATGCTATTGTATTGAATAAGCGACTCGTTGCTGAAGATGTTATGACGTCGGTTCACATTGATGAATACATTGCTGAGGCGCGTGATACAAAGCTTGGCCCTGAAGAAATTACTCGCGACATTCCTAATGTAAGTGAAAAAGCATTAAGTGCACTTGATGAAGACGGGGTTGTGCTCATTGGTAGTCGTGTGCGACCGGGAGATATTTTAGTCGGCAAAGTTACGCTTAAAGGTGATGTGCAATATTCCCCAGAAGAAAAATTGCTCCGTGCTATTTTTGGTGAAAAATCGCGTGAAGTTCGTGATACTTCATTGCGCGTGCCACCAGGAATTGATGGAACGGTTGTTGATGTTAAAGTCTTTTCTCGAAGCGGCATTCGTAAGGATAGGCGTTATAAAGATGTTGTAACCGCTCAAACGGCAAAGTTTGATTCAGAACATGAAAAGCAATTACGCATTTTGGGTGAAATGGTTTCAGATAGAGCTATAGCATTAATGAAAAAGCAGGGGCCTGCCGCAAAAATTGGTGCAAAGCTTCTAAAAAATAAGAAAACGTTTGATGTTGATGCTTTGCGTGAACTTGCGCCAGAAAAGTTGCTTGCTCTAAAAACCGATGACGAAACTACTAATGATAAGTTAAATCGTCTGTTGCAAACTTATGAGACGCAACTTTCTATTTTAGAAAATTTAAGAAAAGAACGTATTAGCTCGTTAAAGAAGGGCGACCCATTGCCTTCTGGCGTTATCAAAATGATTAAGGTATATGTTGCATCTAAACGACATGTACAAGTTGGTGATAAGATGGCAGGGCGCCATGGTAATAAAGGTGTGGTTTCCACGGTTGTTCAACGTGAAAATATGCCGTATCTCGATGATGGAAGAACTGTTGACGTTGTGCTTAATCCTATCGGTGTTCCTTCGCGTATGAATGTTGGCCAAATTTTAGAAACAATACTTGGTTTTGCAGGCATTCAGGCTGGACGTCAATTGCGGGAACTCATTGAAGAAAAGCGTATGGATCAGGCGATTTCCCAATTAGAAAAATGGTATGGTAAATCGTTTATGAAAGAATACGAAGAAGCCTACGGAAAACGCGCAATTCTCGAGCTTGCTGAACGTACTGCTGAAAAGGGTCTTTCTTTTGCAACGCCAGTTTTTGATGGTGCTTCATTTGATGAAGACATTTCGCCTTTATTAAAAGAGCTTAATTTGACGCAATCAGGAGCTTATGTTGTGCGCGATGGCCGTACGGGTGAATATTTTGAACAACCAGTAACAATCGGTTCAATTTATATGATGAAATTGAATCATATGGTTGATGACAAATTGCACGCTCGTTCTGTTGGTCCTTACTCATTAGTAACACAACAACCTCTTGGAGGTAAGGCTCAGTTTGGTGGTCAACGTTTTGGTGAAATGGAAGTTTGGGCTCTTGAAGCATATGGTGCAGCATATACGTTACAAGAAATGTTGACGTATAAATCTGACGATGTTACGGGTCGTCATAGAGTGTATGAAACGATTGTTCGCGGTGATGGCAAAGAGATTCCGGATCCAGGATTACCAGAATCGTTTAATGTCTTGATTAAGGAACTTCAAAGTTTAGCTTTACAAGTTGATTTATTTAAGGGAAGCAGGGAGGAAATAAGTGAATAGTCAGATGCTTGCACGGTTTAAGGAGTATGTTAATGCTGCACAATTTAATGCTGTTCGTTTATCACTCGCTTCTCCTGAAAAAATTCGTTCGCTTTCTTATGGCGAAGTAAAAAAGATTGAAACGATTAACTATCGAACATTAAAACCAGAAAAAGATGGTCTTTTTTGCGCACGAATTTTTGGTCCAGTTAAAGATTGGGAATGTAACTGTGGCAAATACAAGCGAATGAAACATCGTGGTGTGACGTGTGAAAAATGTGGTGTTGAAGTTATCCAAGCACGTGTTCGTCGTGAACGCATGGGACATATCGAACTTGTTGCACCGGTTTCGCATATTTGGTATCTCAAAGGCATTCCAAGTTATTTAAGCATAATTATGGATTTAGCTGTTAAAGATTTGGAACGCGTTACTTATTTTGACGCCTACATGGTTATTAATCAAGGTAATTCTCCTTATCCGATGAAAACAGTTTTAACAAGCACCGAATATGAAGATTATTGCATTGCTCATCCAGAGGATACAGGATTTAAAGCTGATATGGGTGCGGCAGTTGTGCGTGAAGTGCTTTCTAAGATGGATCTTGCCCTTGAATTGAGTATCTTAAAGAAAGAGTATGAGAAATCAACATCGGTAACGACTCGTCACAAATTAATGCGTCGTGTAAAGATTCTTTCTGATTTGCTTAACGCTGGTTTAACACCAAATTTAATGATTTTGGAAGTTTTGCCCGTTTTACCACCAGATTTGCGACCATTAGTTCCACTTGAAGGTGGTAGGTTCGCAAGTTCAGATTTGAATGAGCTTTATCGTCGGGTTCTTAATCGCAACATTCGTTTAAGACGTTTAATTGATATTGAAGCACCGTCAGTCATTATTAAAAATGAAAAACGGATGCTTCAAGAGTCAGTTGATGCATTAATTGATAATGGCCGTCGTGGACAACCTGTTCGTGGCTCAAGTAAGCGACCACTTAAATCTTTGAGTGAAATGCTTCGTGGTAAGCAAGGCCGTTTCCGTCAGAACTTACTTGGTAAACGTGTTGACTATTCTGGTCGTTCAGTAATTGTTGTTGATCCAGAATTAAAGATGGACCAATGTGGTTTGCCAAAAATTATTGCGCTTGAATTATTTAAGCCTTACGTTTTAGCCGAACTTGTTCGGTGTGAAAATGCACCTAATTTGAAGGCTGCAAAAAGATTAGTTGAAGAGAATGAAGATGTTGTTTGGGATGTTCTTGAAGAAGTTGTTAAAGAACGCCCTGTTCTTTTAAATCGTGCACCAACATTGCATAGATTGGGCATCCAAGCGTTCTTCCCTGTGCTTATTGAAGGTAAAGCTATTTCTATTCACCCATTAGTTTGCGCTGCATTTAACGCTGACTTTGACGGTGACCAAATGGCAGTTCACTTACCACTCAGTATTAAGGCTCAGGCTGAATCGCGAGAATTGATACTTTCGAGTAAAAATTTACTTTCTCCATCTAATGGACGTCCAATTACCGTTCCATCACAAGATATGGTACTCGGTCTTTATTACATGACAAAACTACGTCGTGGTGCCCAGGGTGAAGGTATAGTCTTTGCAAGTACGAATGAAGTTGTTTCAGCATTTCAAACTGGGGCTGCAGCTTTACATGCTCAAATTAAGGTTCGCTTAGAATCTGGAGAAATTATATCGACAACGGTTGGTCGTGTGATTCTTTATCGTGCATTGCCAGATGGCGCTGATTTTTCTTGGATTAACCATGTTGTTAAGAAGAGTGACGTTGCGCGTTTAATTGAAAAAATTTACTATGCATTTGGTCGTGAAAAGACGGTCGTCATGCTTGATAACATTAAAAAGCTTGGCTTTACCTATTCAACGTCATCGGGAACTTCTTTTGGTATTGAAGATTTGATTATTCCTCAAAAGAAAGAAGAAATTCTTGATAAAGCCGAAAAAGAAGTGCAACGTGTTGAAAAATTGTATCGTGAAGGTGCAATTACTGATGGTGAGCGACATAGTAAAGTAATTAGCATTTGGGGTCAGGCAACGGCTGATGTTGCCGGACAAATGCAACAAGAATTAGAACAGCAAGACAAGACTGCGTTTGAAAATAAAGATAATAAATTTACCCCATTTAACTCAGTGTTTATGATGCTTGACTCTGGTGCAAAGGGTACCAAAGAGCAGGTTAAACAGTTAGTTGGTATGCGTGGTTTGATGGCTAAGCCTTCAGGCGAGATTATGGAAACGCCAATCAAAAGTAACTTTAAAAAAGGTTTAAGCGTTTTTGAGTACTTTATTTCTACACACGGTGCCCGTAAAGGTCAGGCAGATACCGCGTTAAAAACGGCAAACTCTGGTTACTTGACACGACGTTTAGTTGATGTTGCGCAAGACGTTATTATTACCATGCGTGATTGTCAAACATTAGGTTATATTGAGCTAGAAGATCTTCGTGAATCGGGTGATATTATTTGCCCCGTTGCTCGACGTGCATATGGTAGAGTCTTGGCAGAAGATTTGAAGGATCCTATTTCAGGTGAATTACTTGCAAAGCAAGGAACGCTTGTTGATAGAGACTTGGTGAAAGTAATTGGTGACTCAGCTGTTTCTAAAATTAAAGTTCGTTCTGTTCTTTTGTGTCAAGCTCGTCGAGGTGTCTGCGCGCATTGTTACGGCATGGATCTTTCTCGTGGTGCTTTTGTTGCTACGGGAGAAGCGGTTGGTGTTATCGCTGCACAATCAATTGGTGAGCCAGGAACGCAGCTTACCATGAAAACCTTCCACGTTGGTGGCGCGGTTAGTGGTTTGATTGAACAAACATATAAAGCTAAACAAGATGGTATTGTTAAATTGAGTGGTGCGCGTATTGTTCAAAGACGCGATGATAGCACTATTGTGATGAGTAGAAAATCAAAGTTAAGTATTCTTTCTCCTGAAGGACGAGAACTTCAAGAGTATACGCTTCAATATGGTGCACAAATTTTTGTTGCTGATGGACAACAGGTTAAGAAGGGTACCAAGCTTTTTGAACAGGATTCAGATAACAAGGTTATTTTGACTGAGAAGGCTGGTGCGGTTAAATATATTGATTTAATTGAAAATATAACGCTGCAAGAACGTTTTGATGAGACAGCAAATAAAATGCAGCGTGTAATTCTTGAGCAAAAAGGTGATCGTTATCAACCAGCTTTGAGCATTATTGATGATGCGGGGACTGAAATTGCACAGTATTATTTACCTGCGGGAGCTTATTTAGTTGTTGATCCAAATAAAAAAGTTGGTATCGGTGATGTTTTAGTTAAGATTCCGCAGCAAGCGGCAAAAGCAAAAGATATTACCGGTGGTTTGCCCCGCATTGCAGAACTTTTTGAAGCACGTGTAACAAAAGATCCCGCGATTATTTCAGATATTGATGGTGAAGTTGTTCTCGGCGGTGTGCATCGTGGAATGATTAAAGTAAGCGTTGTTTCTGGAAAGAATAAATTTGATTACTTTATACCACGTGGTCAGCAGCTTAATGTTATTAATGGTGAACATGTTTCGGCAGGTGATCCATTAACATCTGGTGAACCAGTGCTGCATGATGTTTTACGTATTTTAGGTCCAACGGCTTTGCAAAAATATTTGGTTAATCAAATTCAGATTATCTATCGTTTGCATGGTATTGATGTTGATGATCGACACGTTGAAGTTATCGTACACCAAATGATGCGCAAGGTTCGTGTTGTTAATGCAGGTGATTCAGACTTTTTAGTTGGTGATCGTGTTGACAAGATTCATTTTAAAATGGTCAACCAATCATTAAAAGAAGAAGGCAAGCGAGTTGCTGTTGCTAAATCTGTATTGATGGGTATTACGATGGCATCGTTGGATACAGAAAGCTTTATTTCGGCGGCATCTTTCCAAGAAACAACACGTATTTTAAGTGAAGCTGCTGTTGCGGGTATTGTTGATCATCTTTACGGCTTGAAAGAAAATGTCAGTATTGGTAAATTAATACCAGCTGGAACCGGCATAAAGTCTTTCCGTGAGAAATATATCGGTGAAGATATATCTGAATTGGAAAAGATGGCTGCTGAGCAGGAGAAAAGAGAAGCTGAGGAAGAAATTAGCATAGGCGCGTAGCTCAGGGGTAGAGCATTGCTTTGACGTAGCAAGGGTCAGCGGTTCAATTCCGCTCGCGCCTACCATTTACATTAATCTTAAGAGGTTTTAAACTGATATGGTAAACAAAGTTGCTTCGCTTATCGATAAATTTAAGAAGCATGAGAAAGATACAGGATCTGTTGAATTACAAGTTATTACACTGACTGATGAAATTAATAAACTACATGAACATTGTCAGGTTAATATGAAAGATTTTAGTTGCAAACGTGGGTTGTTAACGAAAGTTAATCAACGCAAAAGATTTTTGCAATACCTTAAAAAAAATAACGAGGAAATATATAAAGGACTTGTAAAAGAATTAGGGTTAAGAAAATAAGTCCTTTATTTTAGGTTTTAATATGTCAAAAAAATTTACATTAAATAGTCTTGGGTATTCAGTTGAACTTGGTAAATATGCACAACAGGCAGCCGGTGCTGCTTGGTTGCAACAAGGTGGAACTATTGTATTAGCAACCGTTGTTCAGTCTGAAGCCAAAGATTTTCCAGGCTTTTTGCCGTTAACCGTTGATTATCGAGAAGAATTTTCTGCGGCAGGTAAAATTCCAGGCGGTTACTTTAAGCGTGAAGGTAAATGGACCGATAAGGAAATTTTAACAGCGCGTTTAATTGATCGTGCAATTCGTCCACTTTTTCCCGAACGTTATTTTAATCAAGTACAAATATACATCCTTCTCTTGTCATATGATGGAAAGCATTCTCCTGCGCCGCTTGCATCGTTGGCAACTTCCATTGCATTAAGCACCTCCCCAGTTCCATTTATGGGACCAATTGGTACGGTAGAGATTGCACGCATTAATGGCAAGTTTAAAGTTAACCCATTGCATGAAGAACGTTTGCAATCGGATATTAAATTTTTGATTTCAGGTACCAAAGAAGGTATCAATATGGTTGAGGGTGCGGCGAATCAATTGTCAGAAAAAGATTTAATTGAAGCGCTGTTTCTTGGTCATGAAGTTATTAAAGAACAAGTTGCCTGGCAAGAAGAGATTGTTAAAGATCTTTCTGTAAAAAAAGATGCAATTGAATTGCCATTTGATTGGGATGCTTGGCAAAAAAGAGCTGCTGATTATTTGACTGAAGAGCGTGTGCGAAGCTTGTGTAAAAAAGATAAAAAAGAACGTTCTGAGGCTATGGCAGCGTTGAAAGAAGGATTTCTTCAAGAATACAAAGCGATTATTGAAGAAAAAGAGATCCCTGACAATTTTATTGAATATGTTTTAGAACAAGAATTAAAACCTAAAGCTACTGATTTGATTTTTGCTGACGGTAAGCGAATTGATGGTCGTTCTTTTACACAAGTTCGTGAAATAAGTACCTCTGTTGGTTTATTGCCTGATGTTCATGGTTCTTCGTTATTTCAACGTGGTTCAACACAGGCATTGACGTCTGCGACATTGGGAAGTGCGCAAGATGAGCCGCGTACCGAGTTGTTAATTGACGAAGATTCAAATAAACCGTTTATGTTGCATTATAATTTTCCACCATTTTCGGTTGGTGAAGTTCGTCCAATGCGTGGTCCTGGAAGACGTGAAGTTGGACATGGTAATTTAGCTGAAACAGCTTTGTTGCCTGTTTTGCCTGATAAAAATGATTTTCCGTATACGATACGTATTTTGACCGATATTTTATCTTCTGATGGCTCAAGTTCTATGGCGACCGTTTGTGGTTCAACGATGGCATTGATGGATGCAGGCGTTCCTATTTCATCGATGGTGAGCGGTGTTGCTATGGGATTGTTGATGAGCTCAAAAGGGAGATTCCAAGTATTAACCGATCTGACTGGCTTTGAAGATGCCTATGGTTTGATGGATTTTAAAGTTGCGGGTACTAAAGATGGTATTACCGCTATTCAGATGGATATTAAGTATCGTGGTGGTTTTCCTCGAGAGGTATTTGAGCAAGCTTTAGAGCAAGCACGTCAAGGTCGTTTGCATATTCTTGATGAACTGCAAAAAGTTATGAAAGAACCTCGTCCAGAACTTTCACCGTTAGTTCCAAAAATTATTTCAATACAAATTAATCCAGATAAGATTGGTGCTGTTATTGGTGGTGGTGGCAAGGTTATTAAAGAGATTATCGATAAAACCAAGACAACCATTGATATCGATGAAAGTGGTCGCGTTAATATTTTTGGTGGCCCTGAAGCAGATATTGAAAAAGCAATTAACTGGGTTAAAGTTATTGCGGGACAAATTACTGCAGGTGAATTCTTTAATGGAACCGTTGCCCGAATCGCAGATTTTGGTATTTTTGTAGATTTAGTTCCAGGGCAAGCTGGTCTTTTACACATCTCAGCAATTCCTAAAGATAAGCAACGCACGATAGCAAAAGATTATCCAATAGGTTCAACATTGCGCGTTAAAGTTTTGGATTATGATCCTGAAACTGGAAGAATTCGTTTAGGTCTTGCTGATACTGAAAAAAAAGAACATAAAAAATAATATTCTTTTATTAAGAATTAAAAGGCTCCTTTTTGAAAAGGAGCCTTTTTTCAAGTTATAAATTGATAGATTTTAGCTTTGTATTTCTAATTTACCCTTTTCCATTGGATTAGGTACAAATATATCTGATTCGATAGTTTCGATGAATTTTCCATTTCCAATACTTATCTGGTAACGTCCATTACTAGGTCTACTTATTCCTTCAGCTGATGTGCCCAAAAATATTTGATATTTACCTTTATCGTCCTTTCCAATAACCAGACAAGGCCCCATAACATATTCACGTCCTGTTGCAGATAGGGGAACGAGACCGTTTCTGAGTAATCTCTGAAACAATGTTAGCGCTTCTCGTTTCATGTTGTAGTCTCCAGTCATATATTTGTCCAAATCACCACCGTATCTTAGTTTATCATTCATGTTTTCCCCAAGTTTGCCACTTAAACCAAAGATTGAGGCGGTATTTGAAAGTAAGAGTACTAATAATATCTTCTTCATAATTCCTCCTTTTTTGAAGAAGTTAAACTTACACTTTAAGTATATTATTGTTATTGTTATTATTGCAAGAGTTTTATAAATAAATTTTAGAATGGGTTTTTTGAGATTTTGTGAATTGATATTAGCCAGGGAAGAAAGAATAAAAAAATGAATGATTTTTTAAGAATGAGGAGATGGACGGCTGCGTGAAATGTTGTTTCGTGGTATAATAAAAAAATAGATTTTAAAGAAAATTACAAGGAATATTATGAAACGAGCTGATGGGAGAGCGTTAGATCAACTTCGTGAATTGAAGATCACGAAAGGTATTTTTGAATATGCTCCCGGTTCGGTTTTATTCGAAATAGGAAAAACGAAAGTTTTATGTGCGGTGACACTTGCAGAAGGTGTTCCGCCTTTTTTACGTGGTAAAGGAACTGGATGGTTGACGGCAGAGTACGCATTGTTACCAGCAGCAACAGTGACACGTTCGCCGCGCGAGTCTTCCTCATTTAAGCGTAATGGGCGTTCAATAGAGATTTCTCGTATTCTTGGAAGAGCTTTACGGTCAGTTGTTGATTTATCTCGTTTTGGCGAAAATACTATTATGGTTGATTGTGATGTTTTGCAAGCCGATGGAGGTACGCGATGTGCTGCGGTGTGTGGTGCGCAGTCTGCATTGAATTTAGCGGTACAATATTGGCTTGATGTAAAATTTATTGAACAATCAATTATTAAGAATCAAGTTGCCGCGGTTTCAACAGGCGCCTTTGATGGGACAGCCATTCTTGATCTGAATGCCTTTGAAGATAATAATATTGATAGCGATTTTAATTTTATTCTTACTGATCATGATGAAATTGTTGAAATTCAGGGAACTGCTGAATTAGGAACTGTTTCATGGCAACAGTTTGACGAAATGCGCGCACTTGCTCAAAAAGGCATTCAGGAATTGTGTTCATTTATTAAGGAACGGACTCTTTAATATTTTCTGATAAAAAGAAAAATCTGATTTTTTTAGAGAAATTTTTTATGAATCTTAAACAATTAATTGAAGCTCCTGAAAAATATATAAAAAATTCTTTTATGATTGGTTTTGCTGGAACCAGTTATCCTTTGCTTTTTCTAAAAAAAATTCGTGATTATATTCAGTTGCAGTGTGGATTAAAAATGCTCTACATTGATATGCAAGATGCTGAATTAGCACAGATTCGTGCACAATTGGAAATGAGTTTTTTAGGACACCAAAATATCTATTGGTTGGGAGATCTTTCAACTTTATCATTAAAAAATTATATGCAGTGGATGACTTATTTATCTAATTATAAAGGGCCCCACTCCATTTTATTTTTTACTACTAAAGAATTTTCAGATAAAAATATGAAATTGATTTCTTTGCCCGAACAGATTGATTATATTTTTTTCAAAGATCTTTTATCATTATGGTCACCAGAAGACCGTGAACGGTTACGTTATACTGCTGAATTAATCTTTAAAAAAGTGGGTGTCCTTTCGTTAGATCACGTGATGCAAATGGTGGAATATGCACAGGTGCTTGGTTCTGCACGAAGCTCCTTTTTGAATGATTGGTTAACTTCAATTATTAAGCCTGAATCCTCTCTCTTTAATTTGAGTGGCGCATTATTTGCCGGAGATAAACGGAGTTTTTTGAAGCAATGGCGTCAGTTGCAAAAAGATTATGAATTTCCCTTTTGGATGAGTTATTTTTCTGAACAATTTTTCCGTGCATATTATTACATCTCCTGTAAAAAAAACAATAACCATATTGAAGCGCGTAAAATTGGTTTTCGGTTACCTTTTTCTTTTTTGCAGAAAGATTGGAAAAAATGGGAGCAGTCTATTTTTCAAGATGCTCATCAACGAATAGTCGACATTGACTTTAATTTAAAAAATGGGGGATCTGAAATAATGCTTGAGCAAGTCTTTTTATTATTTTACACATGACAAGATTGCCTGAAGAATCTATTTTAAGCTTCTTCGAAAGGCCTTTCTGGTTGAATAATACCACCGGAGATGATTAGGCTCATTGCTTCTTGGCGTGTGAGGTTTGCCAACTTAAAATCATCTTTTTTTGCGATAATGTAATAGCCCGTTGTCGGATTTGGTGTTGTGGGTATAAAAACATTGTAATAAATGTCGTCACCATTATGTGGAGCAAATTCTGGTTTTAATTCACTTGTCAGAAATCCGAGTGAGTAGACCCCTTTTCGTGGAAATTCTATAAAAATGACTTGTTGAAAGCTGGTCTTATCGTTGTGAGTGAATGCATGAACAATTTGTTTAGAGCCATTATAGACAGGGCGAATGAGTGGTATTTTTAAGATGACTTTTTCTGCATAATGCATGAGTTGCTTAAATATAAAATTGCGCGAAATTAACCCAAGAAGAAGAATGAGGCTGAGTGCGAGTGCAAATTCAAGATAAGGAATGGCGCGCAAATATTCGGGTTCGATGCTTCGCAATGGTTCAATCCATGATTGTATAATTCTGAAGGCGAATTTGAAAAGATAAAATGTTATGGTAACGGGAAGTAACATAAATAAACCATTAAGAAAGAGCGACTGTAACTGCTCTAAAATGGTTCTTTTAACTTTTTTTATCATAATTACCTTCGGTTTTATTTCGAGCTTATCTTAAAAATTACATAAATAGTAAAAATATCTTTATGAGACTAGTTTACCCGATAATGAAAAAGCAAGCTATCTTATCTGGGTGTTAGAATATATTTTTGATTAAATGCTCATTGAGAATTTTGCTTCATCAAAATCATTAAAAAAATTGACAAACATAAATTTTTAACTATAATTGATTGTATGAAGTTTACAAAGATTTTAGGGGTGATTATGAAAAAATATAATATATTGGCGCTTTGGTTGGGATGTTTAACTATATTTGGTTTAGATGCCAATGACATTAAATTAAAGAGTTCTGATGGAAAAGAATTTGTAGTTGATGCTGTTCTTTTTGATAGTTTTTTACCACGAACGGCATTTCAATCAGAGGGGAGAGAGCTTTTTGAATCAGGAACGCTTGCTCGTGAAACATTACCTTTGTTTAAAGATGAATGCCTTGATGTTGATGCACCTTCAGAGATAATTGAATTATTTGTTTCATTGCTGAATGATTCAACAAGTAGAAAATCTCAGATGTCTAAGATGAGTTTAGAAAATCTTTTAGAGTGTTATCGTCTTGCAGATTATTTTTGTATGCAACTTATTAAGGATGAGATTTTGGATATTTTAAGAGCGCTTTCTTGTTTACAAGAATTTGTAAAAAGATATAGACAGTTAATGCGTTGCACAAAAGAATCTTATGCACAATGTGAAAAAAAGGGTCTTAAATTTCTTGTTGATGGTTTTTTAAAGAAGCGTTTTGAGCGCAATTTATTATTGCCATGTCAACCAATGGTGGAAGATTTCAGTCTGGAGGGTTTACGAGTACCTTCGGTAACAGTGAGAACAATAGGACAATTTTTAGTAATACATAGTTTGAGGGAAGGATTGATTAATTCTTTGAATTATCAAGATTTTGACACTCTTTTTAAGGAATTTGCTGAATATGATGTTCTGAGATATTTGGGCAAGGAACTTGCTGATAAACGTGATCAAATGACTGAATGTGATTTTGCAGTTAGGTTTCCTATGTTTGCATCATCCTTATATTCAGTGTTAGCACGAGAAGGAAGTTCGATTGGTATTCAAACCGATAGGCGATTAACATTAAGAGGTTATGTTCAAAGAGAATTTGCTTTAGGGATGCATCAGATATTCGATGTACCAAGTAAATCTACTTTTCTAATAATAGGTCTTTATGCATTCTCTTCTGGTTTTATTTCAGCGAAAATTTCACCTAATCTTGGAGTTGATTTGATAAATTACGGCTTGACTTTGGTTTCTATTCCATTGGTATGTTCTTTATCTGCACGCTTAGGTTTATAATTTGGTGATTTATCATTTTTAAATTATTTTGATGAACATAGAAAAAATCTTCACACTACCGAAGAAGAAATTTTATGTGCTCATAAATTTAGTTTGTAATTTCGTGTGGCCAATAATTGATGACGCTTAAAGTTTCAGGTAACAAAATATCATCTGCATAAATTTGAACAGGATTTCCGGGGCGTTCATCGCGATAAATGGCCACTTTTGGTGGATGATAATACATTGATCTGAGTTGATGACGAGCTCCTTCAATCATGGCTTCAATCGAGGTGGTGATATCTACCGTGTTCTTTGTTTTGTAAATCGTTACGGGAATAGTAATTTTTTGTTGAATAATTTGATTGTGAGATAACATGAGCCATAAACTGTAACCCAAGATTAATGCGCACGCAAAGGTAACATAATTTGAGCATAAAATAGATTTAAGATTGTTCATGAAAGAGCTCCTTCTTGCGATTGTGTCTTTTTTTGTAGGGGTGGTAATTGGTTTTTGCGGATATATTGTTCAATGATTGAAGTCGCTTTATCACTGGTGAGCAGAGGAACCCTCGTTCCGCGGGCAATAAGCGTAATTGTTTTTGTTAATGGATCAGCTTGAAAAACGAGTGCATCAATGTGATGACTCCAATAAAGAGCTCCTTGTTCCCATATTTCGTACGTTTCATATTTTTTATCTAACCAGAGTGGATCGATTTCTTTTTGCCAAGAGCCATTGAGTCCGATTAATTTTCCATAATGGGTGAGTAATATCATGGTTTCTGATTGAGTAATTGAACTTTCGATGATCATATTGAGAAGTGATTCTTGAATAGGGCTATTAACGGTAATGGGTTTATTAATGAATTCTTCAAGTTCATCTTTTCCTTCAATAACAAAGGTAAGATTTTTTTTATGTTGAAGTCCTTTGAATGCAGCGCCCATGATTAATGAGAGCCAGGAACCTTGCTCCGGATATTTAGCTGGCGTCAACGTTCGTGCAGCAACGAAATTTTTTTGTAGACTCTTTTGATGAATTATGATGAAAATCATCAACATAATAGGCCAGCTTATCTGATAAAATTGTTTGATAGCTTCCAGGTCAAATAAGTGTGCCAAGAGAAGTCCTGTTGCACCCAAATAAAAATAACCGAGCAGATTACTTCGTTGATCTTGTCGCAACCATCGACTAAATTTGAAGATGATAAATGTGAAAAACAAAATTTCAACGCAATCTAACCAAGAAAAAATATGAAGAAGAGAGAAATAATGATGCATCATTAACTCCTTTATTTATTTATTTTTATCAAGCCGCTACAATTTTGCCAAGTTGTTTTCTTTTTTGTTCCTGTTACGCTGATCATTATGATAATAATTTGAGGGGTTCTGTGACGGATGAAATAACTATTTTGAATGGAAAAATTAATATTGCGCCGCTTATAAAAGCGCAACGAGCATTTGATGAAGCTGTCGCTAAGGCTCAAACGCAATTGGAACGAGATGGGGCAATTCAGCGATTTGAGTTTACCTATGAATTATTATGGAAGATGCTCAAAAAAGTTCTTGCATTTAAAGGCTTGAATATTAATAATCCGCGTGATGTTTTTCGTGAAGCAGCAAAAGAACATCTAATTGAAGATCCTAAAATTTGGTTTGAGGTAATAAAAAAACGTAATATGACGACGCATATTTATAGTGAGATGTATGCGAAAGAGATTTTTGAATTTTTGCCTCATTTTCAAAAGCAGTTATCAAAAATAATAGATCAGATTAAAAATTTATGAAAAAACATGGCATATCCTCTGAAGACATTGATATTCTTCGTACTATTTTAAAAGATTACGATCAGGTTTATGTGTTTGGTTCAAGAGCAAAGGGGACACAGAGACCTTTTTCAGATTTAGATATTTGTCTTAAAAGTGATATATCTGATTACGAATATGAACTTCTCAAAGAAAAATTTGAAGAAAGTGATCTTCCTTTCACGGTGGACATTATTCAATACAATAAAATTGATAATTCGTTTAAAAAGCGAATTGATCAAGAACTCATTCCGCTAGCGGCCTTCTTAAATTTTTAATCTAAATGTGCAAATCTTTATAATTTCTATTTGACAATTCTGTCAATTCTGCTATTCTAAATGATGATTTTAATGTTTATTTTTTAAAAAGGAATTTTATGAAAAAGTTATCTATTTGTATGTTGTTATTAATTTTTTCCATTAACGCAAGGAAAGAAAAAGAGGTTGATGGTAAAAAAGAGATTCCAGCGGAAGTTGAAGAAGTTAAGACCGCTACATGTCCAATTTGTTTAAGTGATATTGAACCGTCGGAAGCTATTCTTACATGTGAAGAATTATGTGAAGATGGTGACGCAAGACATATTTTTCACAAGGAATGTTTGACAAGGCAACTTAAAGAGGGCGTTGGTGTTTATGGGTGTCCAGTATGCCGTAAGCCACTTAAAGATGAGTTAGAGAAAGAGTATGTGCGTGTTCGTTCAGATGATGATCATGGATTAGATTTGCCGACGCTTCTTTCAATATTTGCCTCAGAAGGACGTGAAGTAAGAGAAGTAGGTCCTGGTATAATACTTGTGAGGCCTTCGGCTCACGATGAATTAGAAAGTGATGAATCATATCCCCACGATCACGATTTTGTGCGTATATTGGCTGAGAGCCGCAGAGATGCAGAAGCTCGTGATTTAGCTGAGCGTCGCAGGGCTGCAGAAAGAAGATTTGCAAGAGGATTTTTTGGTTTGGGGGATCATCGTTCAGAGAGAGCTGAAGAACGTGATTTGGAAGCTGCATTGGAAGAGAGTTCTCGATCAGTTGCTAGAAATGATTTATCCGAACGCGGCAGAACTGAAGAAATTGGTTTAGCTGCACGACGTAGAGATGCGGAAAGAAGGTTTGCAAGCGGATTTGTTAGAGGATTATCTTCAAATCGAAATTCCGAAGAACCGCGCAGTAGTTTTGTTGGCCGAGCAGGGCATGAAGAAGCTTCAGCTGATAATGAGATTTTGGGTTCAATGTTGTCACTTGTTCATGCGCTTACAGAGCGTGACCGAGTTTATGCTCGTGCGCGTGAGCTCGTTGCGGCGATAGAACTGCGTCATAGGCTTGAAGCGTTAGAGAGAATTTTTGATGGTCGAGAACCGGAGTCTCGAGAGCGCGATCATGAAGATGATCATGGTCTTCCAGGATGTCGTCCTAGCTAATGACAATTTGGAGGTTAATATGAAAAAATATTTAGTTTCCATTTTACTTTTTTCATGCAGTCTCTTTGGAATGGAAAAAGACTCAAAAAAATTGACTGTGTATGCGGCTCCTGGGTGTAGAGGAGACAGATTTAGGGAGTTTACATCCTATTTAAAAAAAACATTGGATTCTGATAAAACTGATATAATTTTTGTTGAGAGTTTTCCATTGTTTCTAAAAGATTTAGGACAGTTTTGGAGTGGACGCAGGTTGAGTTCTGATATTTCAAAAGAGGGCATAATTTATGGCGTGTGCAATGGTGGTGCAACCGCACTCAATTTTTTTGCTGATCATCAAGATGATGCTCGTATAAAAGGAGTCTTTTTAGAAGGAGCCTTTGCTTCTGCTAATTTGGCAATAAAAGATGTTTCAGAAAGCTTTTTAGTTGGATTGCCAAAATTACCATTATCGGCATATTGGATGCCTTATATCGTAAAATTATGGCATCCGTTTTATCGTCCCATTGGAAGGCAACCGATAAAATCAGTCTCAAGAATTAGTACCGAGTGTCCTATTGTTATCATGCATGCAATGAGAGATTGTATTTTACCTGATGTACATGCAAAAGCGTTATATTATGCATTGAAAAAAAATGGCAATAAAAATGTTTATTTTGTTCATGATGACAGTAGTCGTCATTTATATTTGAGACCATACAAAGATAGAGTCATGAGTACAATTCTTCAGAAACATGGGTTATTAACAGCATCTGCTAAATCAGAAGAAGTAGATTTAACGTCATTTCAACCACCGTTTGAACAATTTGAGGACGCATTTAAACAGGTGCGTCGTGTGGAGCAGGTGCATACATTTTTGTATCCTGCAGTACTCTATGGTTCTTTTTGTGTATTACGCAAATTATTTAGAAAATTTATGTAAGATTTTATTCTTTTTCAACAGGATGGCCACCAAATTTATTTCGTAAAAGGGCGATGAGTTTCATGGTAAACGAGTCGCCCTTTATCTGTGATTCTTTTCTCGTTTTCAAAGCACTTTCAAGCGCCGGTGTATTAAGGCCTAATAAATTTGCTTCTTCTTGTGCCCATCTACCAGTGCCACTTTCTCCAATTATTCCTTTAATTTTGTTAAAATCTATTTTTTCTTTAAAAATTTCATGAGTTAATTCAAGTAAAAAGGAACGTATAATTGAACCATGCATCCATAAGCCACTTATTTGTTCTAAATTTAAATGGGGAAATTGTCGGCTTGCGTGTAAAATTGAAAAGCCCTCTGCATAACTTTGGAGTAACGCGTATTCAATTCCATTATGCACCATTTTGACATAATGACCTGCGCCAGAAGGACCAACTAGGGCATAACCATCTTTTGCTGCAATTGTTTCGAAAATGGGTTCTGCTTTTTTAAATGCATCTTCATTGCCACCGATCATTAAACAAAAACCATCTTTTAATCCATGAATGCCACCAGAGGTTCCACAATCAAGATAAAAAATGTTTGATTTTGCCAATGTGCTTGCACGTCTTTTAGAATCTTTATAAAAACTGTTTCCGCCATCAATAATTACAAGCTCAGGACGAGCGCAGCCTTTAGTGCTGAGCGTAGACGAAGCATCAGGACGAGCGCAGCCTTTAGTGCTGAGCGTAGACGAAGCATCAGGACGAGCGCAGCCTTTCAATATGTTTTTTTCAATTAAATGGGGTGTAAGTTCTTGCAAGATTTTATCAATGGCTTCTGCAGGAACCATAAGCCAAATAATCTCTTGTTGAGTGATTGCTTGGAGTGCGTCAACTTGTTTTACCCGGTTAATGGTTATTTTTACATGTGGATCATAACCAATAACATCATGATCTCCTTGTGCAAGTCGTGTGGCAATTGCGCTTCCCATTTTTCCTAAACCAATGATGCCGATCTTCATATTTTTCCCTCAAATTCTTCATCTGGTCCATTGCTTCCGCATTTATAAAAATAGAGAGGTAATTGTTTGCGATAAATTTCATCAATAATTTTCCAGCTGTATTCAATTTCATCAAAGCGGACCGAGATTCCTTGGTCGCCATCAATGACTTCTAATAAAATTACTTCATATGCCTGAGGTGTATAAACGCCGAATAAACATTCATGACAAAATTCCATCGTGATAGGAACAACGGTAGTTGTGTAACCAGGTTTTTTTGCATTAAGTTCAAGCGAAAATCCTGCGTGAGGTTCAATAGCAATGGTTAAACGGTTTGCGGGTAATGGACAGCCGGCGATTAAACGACAATGTTCTGGTTTAAAATTGAGATGAATTAATTTTTTAGTTTTTTGTAAACATTTGCCCGTACGAATGTAAAAAGGAACACCTTTCCAGCGTTCGTTATTAACAAAGAGTTTTAGAGCTGCAAACGTTTCTGTCATAGAATCTTTTTTTACACCATCGATTGTACGAAATCCTTCATATTGTCCGAGAATGCCGCTGTCGAAAGAAAGATTTTTGAGAACCTCAGCACGTTTTTCTTGTAAGTCTGATCCGGTAATAGTCGTCGGTGGTTCCATGCTTACTAACGCAAGAAGTTCAAATATGTGATTTTGTACCACATCGCGAAGAGCGCCTGTTTGATTATAATAATTTCCACGATGTGCTACACCGATTTCTTCATCTAAAATAATTTCTACCGATGCAATGTCATGATGATTCCATTGCGGTTCAAGCATTCGATTGGTGAATCTCAGTAACGTGATATTGGCAATAAGCTCTTTTGCGAGATAATGATCAACGCGATAAACTTGTGTCTCATTGAGGCAATTGTGAATTTCTTTATTAAGTTTTTTTGCCGATGTGTAATCACGCCCGAAAGGTTTTTCATAAATAATGCGTTGCCATGGTCTTTCTTCAATTGACGTGCAGGTAATAATGCGGGCAGCATGACTCTGTTTGGTAATCGTGCTAAAAAGATCTGATGGTGTCGCACAATATATTAATCGATTTCCAGAAAGATTGTGTTTCTTTTCTATAACCTCAATAAATTCTTTTAGTTTTTTAAAGTCTTCTAAATTATTAATATCGAGTTGCTGATAATGTGTAATTTGTTCAAATGCATGCCATGTTTTTTCATCGATTTCAGGCAAAAGTTCTTGTGCAGCTTTGAGCATGTTATGTTTTGAGATATTTGCTAAATCAGTGCCGATGATGTGTAAATTGTCGAGCTGCTCTTTGTGTACTAGTGAATAGAGCGCCGGAATAATTTTTTTCTTTGCCAAATCACCCAAGGCACCAAATAAAATAAGAATGCAATCACGCATGGGTTAATATCCTTTTTGTTTCTTTTTTATAAAGTTCTACTTGAGGTTGATTGAATGGATTTACATTACATAATTTTCCAAGATACATCATTTGGATCATGAATGTTTGCATTAAATAACCGAGAGAGTATTCATTGATCTGTGGAAGCATAAAAATGGTGAATTGTTTTTTCTGTTTTTTATACGCGGCAATCGTTCCATAAAAAATAGCATCCATTATTTCATTAACCGTTTTTCCTTGGATGGTGTTATTAAGCGATGTGAGCGTCTTGTCTTTTTGTATTTTTATTGTTTTATTCCATTGCTGAATACCGATAAATGTGGTGAATGTTGGTGGTAATCCACCTAAATAGAGTTGTGTAACTGAGTGTAAGTCAACACTTCCTATTGAAAGTGTTGGCGTTAAAATACAGCGCGTTTGAGGATTATCTTTTAAGGGTTTGCCCAAGCTTTCTCCCGAAAGTTGGCGATACCATTTTCCTAAACCTTCCAGTTCTAATGCAAAGATAAAAAGGTCGTGAATAATTAATCCATCTTGATAAGCATGATAAATGGCGAGTGCGCCTTTGATTACGTCATTTTCTTTTTTTAATGCTGCTTCAACAGCATCACGAGCACCTGTATGCAGGTGTTCAATGTCAATACCTATAAAGCCGAGAGGAAAGAGTCCAACTTCACTAAAAACAGAATAACGACCACCAACTAAAGCTGGAACGTGCAAACAGGTTATATCTTCATGCTGTGCCCATTGATCAAGTGATGAATTTTGATCAGTGGTAACGACGATATATTTTTTGTAATCAAGTTGATATTTTTTTAACAGCTCGATGAGTATGTGAAAATTAGTGAGTGTTTCAACAGTTGAACCGGATTTAGTCACGATGTTTAAAAGAATGTTTTTATGGTTTTTGAGTTTATTTTCTAGGATGGTAATGAGTTGCGTAAGATAGTGTGGATCAGTGGTATCTGCAAAATAAATAGATGGTATTTTGTTTTGATCATTATATAAAAGTCCGTTAAGCGCTTGATGAATCGCAAGTGTGCCGAGATTTGACCCGCCGATGCCGATAACAACAAGGCTATCAATCGAAAGTTTTTGTTTTTCAATAATAATTTTTTTTACTTTTTTAATGATGCTTTCATCAAAAGGAACATTGATACTTGCATAATCAGTATCATATTTTTGGGGAGTTTCTCTTAAATCAAATGTTGCTTGTAAAATTTTTTGTTCCTCTGTTAAAAGATGAGTAATTTTTTTGGTCGGTTTTTTTGTTGTGATTGTGGAAGAAATTGATTTCATGAGCGATTCCCATTTTTTTATTTTTTACCACGGAATGTGGCGTGCTTGCAAATTGGTAATTCTTTTTTTTATTTTCCGTCGTCTAATACCATCGTGCTTTTAGCAATGGATGGAGACGAGAAGATTTCACGCGTTGCCAAAACTTTGTTGAATAGGTTGTCCAGTTTATTTGACGCAACCTTCTCTCGCATTTATCCAATGTGTTCGAGGCAATAAAAATTTTTAATTCTGAAACTTAACAAAATAATATATACTTTAGATGGATTTATAGTAGTTTATAGTGAATTTTCTTTCTCGCGTTCGCCCTGAGGGAGCCATTGTAATGGCGATTCGAAGGGTTTTATCGAACGCGCACCTGAAGTAATGTTATGGAATTTTATCTTTATATTTTAAAATGCAATGATACGCATTTCTGAGCACAATATGGGTTTATATAAATGTTATACTTTTAATCGCAGGCCACTTAAACTTGTTTATGCAGAAAAATTTACTTCAAGATTAGAAGTCTTAGCAGCAGAACGAAAAATAAAAAAATGGACCCGTCAAAAAAAAGAACGACTTATTATGTTTGGGTGGACTGGTTTTATGAAATAAGTGCGTTCGATAAAACCCTTCGAATCGCCATTACAATGGCTCCCTCAGGGCGAACGCGAGAAATCAAATACACTGTTTATTATCAATATGAACATTGATATGTGAAAGGTTTAAAAGCAGTCAAGCGCTTCATTTTCTTATGCGCATGTTATACTAAATAAAAAATCTTAATTGACTGGATTTAATAATGAAAAAAGATGTTATTTTAACGGGTGATCGTCCAACAGGGCCATTGCATTTGGGGCATTATGTTGGTTCGCTTATTAAGCGTGTTGAATTACAAGATCAGTATAAAACCTTTATTATGATTGCTGATGTTCAAGCATTAACTGATTATTTTGATCGACCTGAAAAAGTGCATGAAAGTGTTTTTGAAGTGGCACTTGATTATTTGGCTGTTGGAATAGATCCCCAAAAAGCTACAATTTTTATTCAATCGGAGATCCCACAGATTTTTGAATTGACCGTTTATTATATGAATTTGGTTACGTTAAGTCGTGCATTGCGAAATCCAACAGTAAAAAATGAGATAAGAGAAAAAAAGTTGGATGAAACAGTCGGTTTTGTTGCTTATCCGATTAGTCAAGCAGCAGATATAACTGCCTTTAAAGGAACATTAGTACCCGTTGGTGAGGATCAATTTCCTGTTGTTGAGCAGACAAATGAGATTGTGCGAACATTTAATCGTATTTATCAAACTGATGTATTAATTGAGCCAAAAGTTGTGGTTTCGCATACTAAGCGGTTACCCGGTTTAGATGGAAAAGCAAAGATGAGTAAATCACTGGGAAACGCAATTTTTCTTTGTGATGATGCCGATACGATTAAGAAAAAGGTCATGGGTATGTTTACCGATCCAGACCACGTTCGCGTTGAAGATCCGGGTAAAATTGAAGGAAATATGGTTTTTACTTATCTTGATGCCTTTGATCCGGATAAAGCTGAAGTTGAGAAATTGAAAGCACATTATCAAAAGGGTGGTTTAGGTGATGTGGTCGTTAAAAAAAGACTTATTGAGGTTTTAGAATCTTTCTTGAAACCGATTCGTGAGCGACGTGCTGAATTTGCAAAAGATAAAGAACAGGTTATGCAGATACTTAAAGAAGGTACTGAAAAAGCGCGCTCTGTAGCAGCGCAAACCTTGTCAGAAGTTAAAAAAGCAATGAAATTGCATTACTTTTAACCCTAAGTTTTTTGACAAATAGTAAAATTTTTGTTAGATTTATAAAACACTATATATTTGAAAAAATTGATTTTTAGATTGGAGGTTTTATGAAATTGTGCAAACTGCTATTTGTATCTGTTTTATTTTTTGCTTTCTGTTGTTCTGCAATGGAATCAAGAATAGTATTTTTTGAAGCTATTAAAAATGGAAATATTGAGAGCGTAATCGCTCAGTATGAACAAGATAGATCTTTGTTAGAGTCTCAGCAAAATGGAATAACTGTATTGATATGTGCTATTGAGAATAAGCAGTATGATATGGCGCGGGTGCTTGTGCAAAAAGGGGCTGATGTTAATGCGATAGATGGAAGAGGTGAAACTCCTTTAGCGATCGCTATTAGTCAAAAAAATTATCACCTAGTTAAATTTCTTCTTGATAAAGGGGCTCGTATCATTTCAGATATAGGTATTAATCATCTGGAGCGTGTGGTTTGCGAAAAAGATCACATGCTTGTGCGATTGATTGTAAAACAAATAGATCACATTTTGAAAACTACCGATGATCCGGTCATTGTAGAACACCTGAGAAACAGCATAGTCGAAGCGTTTGAATGTATTAAACATCCTCCTCTTTGGCTTTTTGCTCGGGGGACTATTGTAAGTTCTAATCCTCGGACTCAATTTAATGTGGTTATAAAAGACATGCGTATTTTTGAAGAGTTGCGAGTGTTAGTTTCTCATGAGAAAAAACTCAATCTTAATATAAAAGGAAGCCTTGAAGCCTTGAAGTTGAAAATAGGTAAGAGCGTTCGATTTGCAATTCAAGTTGCCATTTTAAGAGGAAGATTTAAATGAGCGTTTTTATGAAAAAGACTTGCAGTTATGTAAAAAAAGAAAAAGAAAATAAGGATTTATAATTATGAAAAAAAATATTATTTTAATGTTATTTTACGCCGTATTTTCAGTTAATGCTATGGAGAAACGAGATACAAGGCTTACATCACATGATGTTCGTGCAGCCGAAAGTTTAGTAATGTTTTCTCGTGCAGCACATGAAGAAAAACCTGAAAAAAGACGAAAAATGATTGATACTGACAAGGTGGGTGAAGGGCCGAAGTTGTGTACGCAAAAATGTGAGAAAGTGCCCTTTGCATGTTCCGTATGTGGTAAAATTTTTGACATTAGATCAAAGTGTGAACGGCATGAAAGGACTCATCAAAAATTAAAACCCTTTAAATGTCACTTTTGTGAAAAATTCTATAGCACAAAGTACAATCGGGATGCGCATGAATTTGTGCATCAAAGATAATTTGTGTTTCATATGAGAAATCGATTTTTATTTTTTTTATATTTGGTTTCCTGCGCGTGTGCAATGGATCGATCAGAAAATTCTCAAGAAGAAGATTTGTTGTCTCCCGAGATAAAAACTTATTTAATGATAAAAATTAAAAGACATTCTTCATTTTGGGCTGAGTTACTCAAAATTGAAAAGGTTGATGAATTCTCTCCCAGACAATGTCTTATGTGTAAAAAAATGCTTTCAAGAGCCCGAGATGTATGGCCACACATTGAAAGAGTTCATCTGCAAAAGAAAAATTTTTTCTGTAGATTTTGCAAGAGTGGATTTTATGATCTTTATCACTGTTTAAGGCATGAAAAAAGCTGTTCAGATAGATGAGTTCTGTTTCTTTTTTTACCTTGATAGATACAAAATTTTGTGCACTTTAATTGACAAAAATTTCTATTTGTATATAATTATATTTGGTTGATTTCTAAATGGAATTGGAGGTTTGAACATGATTTTCCGTTTTATATTTTTAGGACTTTTATTATTAGTGCCACAATCTTATGGGATGTTTGGTGGATTATATCGTGCCGGGGCCGGATTGCGATTGTTTCAGGCAATTAAAGATAAACAAAAAAGTGATGAACTTGAACAATGTTCGACAACATATCGTCGATTAGTTGAAAAGGTGGGAAGATTTAATCTTTTGTATGAGAAAGGATTGTTCCCTTGGTTGATTGCGTCTCCTTTTCGATGTAAAAAGTTCAACCTTCGCGAATTTATAAAAATGCAATTACCATTGTTGTCTGCTCTTAGATTTCTTTCTTTGATTAAGCATCCATGTTTACTTAAGCCTAAGCATTATGAAAATGTTACAGAATTAATTGCCCAAATAATTGAAACCGAGGTTAAATATCCGGGTTATACATCATTTTTTCATGCTGCAGATGGCAGAATTGCTCTTTTATTAGACTTGCAAAAAAAGCTTTATCAATTACAGACTGGGGTGGAGCCTAAGGATTTTGAATTTCTTCGTTCGCGTAAAAAAGTAGAACATTTAAGAGGAATGACCGTGGAAGAATACAAAAAGATGAGGCCTGGTAGAATACATGATGCTGATGATTTTGTACGGACAGAAATTCTTTCAGCTGCCAGGGAGCCATGGTTTTATTTTTTCCTTCATCTTTATACGAAAAGTCGATCAGTGAATCTTCCACTTAGGACTTTATTAAAATCTTTACTTAGTGATTATAATTTGTCTTTTCCTGATACTGAGATACCAAGAATAAAAAATGGTTTATTTTTGCATTTTCTTATACAAAATGAGTTAATTCCTCAATTGGTTTATACAGCTATTTCGGGCGGGACCCCTCTAGAACATCATCGGCTATGGAAGCCTTTAGCAGCGATAATTGAGAAGATAACGGGAGTTGGTTTAGTTGAAAAACGTATTGTGATGGATCCAGAAGTAGTTTGTGAGCCAAATGAAAATTTTAAGGTGTTCCGTCATCAGATTCTTGAGCCCGAAGAAAAAAGTGCACAAGATCTGTTTGTTGATAAGTTGATCGCTGATGCAAAAGACTTAAAGGTTCAACAATCTATTAAAGAATGTTTTTATAATACTATGTTTCATTAAAGATGAGATCTCTTCCGAGACAATGAAATTTAAGTCAGGTTAATATTCGATTGTTTTATATTAAGGTGCTTTTCTTCCGTTCGCCCTGAGGGAGCCATTATAATGGCGATTCGAAGGGTCTCATCGAACACGTACACTGAGTAACATTATGGATTTATCTTAATAAGTGCGTTCGGCAAAACCCTTCGAGACACTCGCTATGCTCGTTCCTCATGGCGAATGCGTGAAGTCAAATTCAACCTTTATTATCAAATTTATTTATGGTGAATAACTTCTTGATTATCAATATAAGCATTAATAGGGGCAACGTTAAAAACGTTTGAGTGCTTTATTGTTTCGGAAGAGGTCTATGATAACGTATTTATTAAACCCGAAATTTTTAAAAGTTCTTTCATAATTATATTTTGAATAACAATCACTGAGTCGAATAAATAAGATTATTTTTTTAAAACTATTTATTTTCAAAAATGAATTTTGCTAATGTAGAAGAAGATCGAGTGTGATGGAGGAAATGGAGGAGAATATGGCACAAGCAAAATTACGACACATGAAACCACGTAAAGTTGTGCGTGAAAGTTCAAAACATTCATCGCGTAAATTTTCAATCAAAAAATATAAGATGTCGCGTCGTTGGTGGCAATTTTCAACGGCCGGCATTCTCGTTCTTTTATTGGCGATAACAATTGGTGTTTTACTTTACAATGCTAAGATGTCTACCAGTCGCATTATTGGGCGCCATGTTGAAGAGATGGGACAAGTTTTTGAATTGATTAATGAAAAATGTGGCATTTTAGATTTTGAGCATGATGTAAATTATGTAGATTTTTTGACCGTTGGTTCATTCGTTGGTTCTGAAGTTGGGGCGATGAATCTGCGCAATCCTCAAGAATGGGGTGGCCCTTATCTGCAAGATAATCCAACAATTCAAACAAAATACTATGAAATTATTCGAACGAATAAAGGATATTTCTTGGTTCCTGGTAATGGGGTTAAGTTAAGTAATGGTATGGTCGTTGGAAAAGATCTCATTTTTGACAAAGAGACTGATATTAATGCGCTGATTGAAGATGGAACACTTCTCAATAAAGCGGGCAAACCGCTTGCCGTTGCAATACTAACGCATCGTTAAAGATTTTTAGTACTCCTTTTAGGCCCGCATCCGCGGGCCACTTTTCTCGCTTTTATCTCATTTTTTTGATTATTTTCTAATTGACAAAAATTTTGATTTTGTTATTCTAAAATAATGTGAGGATGGTTCTTTTAGAATGTTTGTTTTTCTAAAAGTCCTCATTTTTTATTGGAGTTGTTTAATTTTGCTTCAAGCGCATAAGAAGTTAGATAGTGAGGGGGATATGGTTAAGTTTTTAAGATTTTTTTCATTTTTTATTGTTTTTTCTCATCTGAATGGAATGTTTCAGATTCCAGCGGGTACAGATGCTCAACAGCTTGATTGGTTTTATGATCATTTAGAGGGAAGACAGGATCTTCATGGAGATTTTTATCCATCAGGAGAGGGGTTTTTGGATGTGAAGGTTGTGCCTATTCAAAATGGTGATGGATCAACTGTTTGTCGGGATCGTTTCTTCTGGTATTCGTTGATTGATTATGTTGATAAAGGTGAACAGGTTATAAAACCACATGCTATTTTTTGGCCTGAAGGAACGCCTGAAAATTTGAATATTTTATCTTTTCAGTGGTCATGGGATGGGGAATATTGTGTTTTCTTGGTGCAAAGTAAGGGAACAGGCGATCAAGCTTTGTTTGTTTATAAAGGTCGTTTTTTTGAAGAGGGAAAGGGGAAGCTCATCAATGTTATAAGTTTACCCGCTCTTGGGGAATATAAATCTGCTACAATTGCCTGGAATCCTAATAACATCAATGTAGCTTTGCTTCGTTATAATTATGATGGCAACTGTAACATTGTAATTGCTGATGTCTTATCTGAGAATCCGCTTAAATTTGAGACTGAATTTGCTGAAACGTCTGTTTTTGATCCAGTTTGGGATGTTAATGGTGAAGTTTTGGGTTTAGTAGATGATGAAGAGGAGGGAATTTTTTCTCATGAAATAATAAAAAAATTCTTTGTCTTTGATCACCAAATGACGTGCATAGAGAAGGGGGAAGAATTTTTGAGCGCTGCTTTACATAAAAAAATTTTTCCTTTGAAAGTTTGTTGGGCATCATATGGGTCAGAATTACTTAATTTTTCTTCTGATCTCGTTTTTTTTGCTGAAGAAGGAGATGCAAAAATTGATATCGGACGAATGCTTTCAGCCGAAATTGAAATAGAAGGTGGGTATAAGGATGGCGAAATTAAGGTTAAATGTGAACGGCATCCAGCATTATTGAAAGAGCTTTTTAACAAAATAAGAATGCGCCAATTAGGAAAACGCCTTACACTGGGCCGCGGTTCTTTTTTTTCTTTTGAAAAAAGTGAAGAAGAAGAAATTGCTGAGTTGATGCCTGCTTTGCGTCGCAGAAAAGTTTAATAACATGAAAGGGGAAATGGGAAAGATTATGAAAAAAATATTTTTTTTAGTGTTTTTAACCTTGGTAAATAATCTCTTTTCGATGGGGGATAGTTTTTATCAAATTGATCCTTCTGTTTACGGTGACTTTTCTCCTGATGGAGCGTTGTTTCTTAATATTGTGCAGCTAGAAAAGGAAGATGGGCTTCATGCGCAAATGTTAGGATTGTATAACTTGAGATGTTGTAGAATGGGAAAAAGTCTTTGTAGGCCAGAATATTTTTTTAGGCCGATGCGGATGTTTGATGATGATTTTATTGTGGCATTACAGTGGTCTCCGCGTGGTGATTATGTTGCAATTGTGGGACGTAATAAAAAAACTTTTATAGACCGTGTTTATATTTATGATAAGGAAAGTTTAAAAAGAGGTCATTATAAACAGGGACTGTTTCGTGGAACATTGCAAAAAAGTATCATTGTGCCTGGCATAGGATGTGATCGTCCTCCTCTATTAACGTGGAATTCAGATAATCGTAATTTAGCTTTTTTTCGTTATAAGCATCCGCTTCCATGTCGTTATAATTATCAAGGATTCATTATTGATACTGAAGAATGTAATGTTTCCAATCCTATTTTTGCTGCAATGAGTACTTCTGCTATGCCGGCGTGGGACCAGAAAGGAGAGCTCTTGGCTCTTTTGAGTGAGGAAGAACGGGGTTTTTACTCAATAAGTGAGATGAGACGAGAAAGAGATCCCTTTTTTTATTTCAATCGAGAAACGCATGAGGTTTTTGATCTGCCTTCTTTAGATTTACCTCTTTTTTTAACCAAGAGAAGATTTTTCAATCGGGGGATGTCACGTTTTGATATATCTCATATGTGTCGAAACGAAAAAGAAGATAAATTGTTTTTTATTGATTCACTTGGTAAATGTGAAGTTATTGCACGAATTATTAATAAAAATTTACAAATTTCGTCGCATCTAGATGTCAGTGAAATTGAAAAAGAGACAACTATTACCGTTACAAAATATTGAATTGATTTTATTGGGACCGCGTGTGAATGCTTCTCATTGTTTCATTTAAACTGCTTCTAAAAATTTGCTATCAATTTTTTTGATACCATTTTTAAATTTGGCCGTGATGTGTGTTGAACCATCCGGCCTTTTTTCTACATCTTGAATTACTCCAACACCAAATGTTTTGTGCGTAACCGGTTGATGCTTTTTCCATGAGTATTCACATTTTTGAAAGCACATCGATGTGCTCGTATCCTTCGACAAGCTCAGGACGAGCGCGTCGTTGTGCGTTTTTAATTTTGTGTTAATTGAATTATGGGGGTAATTGCTATTCTTTTTTAGATCGTTATTTATTGGAGTATTGTGTTTCGCAGAAAAATTTATTTTTTGGTGATTGAAATTTTTGTTAGAGGAATGTTGAATTGAAAAATGGCTTTCTCTTGAGGGTTGCGCGGATACTTCGATTTCGCTCAACACTAAAGACTGCGCTCGTCCTGATGCTTCGGCTTCGCTCAGCACTAAAGGCTGCGCTCGTTCTGATGCTTCGGCTTCGCTCAGCACTAAAGGCTGCGCTCGTCCTGATGCTTCGGCTTCGCTCAGCACTAAAGGCTGCGCTCGTCCTGCTGCGCTCGTCCTGATGCTTCGGCTTCGCTCAGCACTAAAGGCTGCGCTCGTCCTGATGCTTCGGCTTCGCTCAGCACTAAAGGCTGCGCTCGTCCTGAGCTTGTCGAAGGATACGAGTGCAGATCTTTTTTAGAGGCTGCCTTAAATTTTTTTGCGGGGCCAAAGGTTTGGATTGACTGTTCTGGTGCTATTATGCCGAAAAAACTGCGTAAAAATTGAATTGTCTGACATTCTTTCCAATATGAGCAATCTTCCCTCTGAATGCCCGTATTGGGTAGTTCTTTGAGGAAGCGAGAGGGTTGTTGATAAGTCATAGAACCGAAAGTGTGTCGATATCCTGCTTGTAAGAGAATTAATTTTTTGCGTGCCCTTGTGATACCTACATATAATAATCGTCGCTCTTCTTCGATATTTGACTCATTTTCGAGGGATTTTGAACTGGGCAAGAGTCCTTCTTCGAGCCCTGCAAGAATGATTGTGTCAAATTCGAGTCCTTTTGCTGCGTGAATAGTCATGAGGGTTAGGCGTTCGTTCGTGTTATTTTCTTGGTTAATTTTATCTTGTAAAAGGGCAATTTCTTGAAGAAATTGTTCAGTGGTTTCTAATCCCTGTTCTTCAAAATAGCGAGCAGCATTAATTAATTCTTGAATGTTTTGAATGCGTGCCTCTGCTTCTTGGGGTTCGTACTCTTCCTTAAGATAAGTGAGGTAACCACATTTTTTGCTCATGTGGTTGATTGCGTGCGCAGGGGAAAAAGAGAGATCTATCGATGAGAAAATATTAATAAAATCTTCAAGGTTGCTTTTTTGTTGAGGTTTTAAATCTTCTAAAAGTTTTTGTGCAATATCAGTAAATGTTTGAAATGGTTCTTGTTCCCATGCTTTTTGAAATTGTTCTGCGAATTTGTCACCCAATCTGCGAGGAGGGCAGTTGAGTATTCTAAAAAGCGCAATTCTATCAAAAGGATTAATTAATAAACGTAAATAGGCGAGCAGGTCTTTAATTTCTTTGCGTTCATAAAATTGAATGCCGCCGATAATTTTGTACGGAATTGATTTTTTTATTAATGCTTCTTCAATAAGACGTGATTGAAAATGGGTGCGGTAGAGGACTGCACAATTTTGTAATTCATTTTTTTGTTGTAACAATGAAGCACTTGCCGCAATCATATCCGCCTCTTGAAATCCGGACATGCACGTAAGCTCCAAAATATTGTTTGAGCCTTCACGTGTTGACCACAATTTTTTCGGATGGCGATTTTGATTATGTTTAATGATATGATTTGCCGCTTCAAGAATTGGTTTTACTGAGCGATAGTTCTGTTCAATTTTTATGAGTGTTGTTCCGGGGAAATCTTTTTTGAAATTGAGCATATTATCAATCGTTGCACCACGCCATGAGTAAATAGATTGATCTTCATCTCCTACGGCACAGAGTGAATCGATGATGAATTTTTTTTTATCGAGGCACATTTCTTTGAGCAATTCATTTTGCACAACATTCGTATCTTGATATTCATCAACAAGAACATGACGAATATGATTTTGGTGTGCTGTTTTAAAATTTTTTGAGCTGAAAAGTTCAAGTGCTTTAATGAGTAAATCGTCAAAATCTAAACAGTTGCTTAATCTTTTTTCGTGTTCATATAAATTATAAAGTTCTTGTACGGTAGGATCAATGAGTGTTTCTTGCTGGTTGAGGAGATTGTTTTTGAGGGTGGATATTTGATAAAGAGCTTGGCGTGGTTGAATTTTTTTAGGGCAATGCGCATCAACTAATTTCTTTAACATGCTTATTTGATCATCGCCATCGAGAATGGAAAAATGATCGAGTTTTAAAATGTGTGCATTTTTTTTAAGAAGTCGCAAGCAATAAGAATGGAAAGTTCCAATAAAAAAACTGTTATTTTTAAAAGGAGTGGCCGGTATGCCAATGCTTTTTTGTACGCGTTCACGCATTTCTTGGGCAGCTTTATTAGTAAACGTTAATGCAATAATTGAAGTTGGAGTAACTTTTTCGGTGAGTATAAGGTTGATAATGCGACTGGTTATAACACGCGTTTTGCCTGAGCCTGCACCCGCAATAACCAGAAGAGGTCCTTTTGCATGCCTAACCGCTTTTTGTTGTTCGTTATTTAATTCGGTTGATAAAAATTCAGCGAAATCCATAAAACTCCTTTACGCAGAATTAGTGTAACAGGAGTAATGTATTGCATCAAAATTTTAAAAACTTTTTAAAAAAGGTGTTTGAATATTTTTCAAAGAAAATATTTTGATATCTCGACAATCCTCTAAAAACTAAAAGTAAAACTTTAAATTCTTCTTGCAATTTTTGGCAGTTTTGGTAGAATGAAAACGTTAAATATAAATTTTTAATGGGGGTTCTTTATGAATAAGAAAATTTTAGTTTTCTCTCTTTTAACCTTATTTTCACTCTCTTCAATTCAGGCTTTCAATCCGCTTGAATACTTATCAGGATTTTTTAAAGGTTCTCAGGTTCAAGTGATTTCTGAAGCTCAAAAGGTTGAACCAATTGAATTTTTACCAAGCACCGGTATTGTGCCTATGGGGTTAGGAGAAGATTTGGTTATTCCTTTAACCGACTTTTCACCTGAGGTGAGTGTGGAGCGTTGTCAAATTTGTACATCTTTGAATGAGAAAAGTCGTAATTTTTATCGATCATTCAAGAAAGAAAGCGTTGAATTTTTAGGTAAAAGTCTTGTTTGTGGAAAAAGAGCACAACAGTATTGGAATGGTTTATCATCTACGAAGCAAAATCTCTTGTGTTTAGGATCAGGCATTGTTTTAGGTAAAGTTGCGCGATTTCCGGTAAAAATGGCTGTTGCGGGTGCAACCTTAGCCGGGTTATATGCGGTTGGACGAGATATTTGGGATGATTTTAAAGAGAGCAGCTTTTATAAACCTGAAGAAATTTCAACTGAGAGAAAAGAAGAAACTGAAGTATCGGAAAAGTTTATACCTGATGATAATGCTTCTTCTCAAGAAGCTGGTAAATCAGAAAAATAAATTTACGATAATTGTTGATATCCTTATTTTAAGATAATTTTTACTTCTCGCGTTCGATAAAACCCTTCGACTTCGCTCAGGGCGAACGCATTCTTCATTCTTACCATTTTACCTAACGCGTTCGCCCTGAGGAACGAGCGTAGCGAGTGTCTCGAAGGGTCTCACCGAACGCACGATAAAGTTTTCTATTTTTCTGAATTACAAAGAAAGTTTAACGAAGAGCGTTCGATAAAACCATTCGACTCACTTTTCACTCCGTTTCAAGCTCGCTCATGGTGAATGCTTTGTTTTTATTTCCAATTAAGAACCTCATAGCAAACTACGCGGTATAACGCTCGTATGGTTCGACTTGCTGCATCCTGAGCAAAGTCGAAGGGTCACCACGAGCGCGCTCATCCTGAGCCTGTCGAAGGATATGAGCGAATACAATGATTGCGAAGCAAGCTTCGAGGAATTTTACCTATAAACAATTAAATAGCCTATTTCAACGTTTATTAAATTTGTGTTGTTTTTAACCACTTTTATTCGGGGTTTTTAAAGCCCCGTTTTTCTTGAGTTTTTTTTAAAAAAAGGTAAACTATTAGTATAACTTCAAATGGAGGAAAACTTATGAATAAGATTTCATTGACACTTCTTTTAGGTTCTTTCTTTTCACTTTCCCTTTACGCTGAAGTGCCAAATGGTTCTTCGTCAGATAAAGATGGTGCATCTCTTGCGTCTGTGCCTGAATCTCAGGTATCTGAACAAATAAATTCAATTGCCTCAGGAGCAGTTCTTCCTACATCCTCATCAGTAATAAAAGATTTGGGTGATTGGTGTACGTATATCAAAGAAAAAAGTATCGAATATAAAAAACAATGGGATGCTTTATCTCCATGGAAACAGCAAGTTCTTTGTGTAATAACAGGTTTTGGTTTGGGATATTTACATAAACGTTCAGTAAAAGTAGTGGTAAAAAAACCAGGTACCTATGTAATTGATATGTTAAAGGGGACGGTTTCTGAAAAATAATTGGCGTTTGTACCCATTTCCCTAAGTAGAGGTTTTTTAGATGATAAGTAAAAAGTGGTTGATGGTATTATTCTTATTTATTTTCCAATCTAATTATTCTGGATTATCTAGGGATTTTCTTGAAAGTTTTGCTCCTGAAGTAGTTTGTACATCGAGCGTATGTGCAATTATCTTTTCTTGTGCCTTCATATCACTGCATCGCGAGCATGTTCAATTGAGAAAAGAATTTGAAGCTTTGCACAAATTCTATGAAAAAATTTTGTCTCTAAAGAAAACATCACACATTATTTTTGCTGTACAAAAAAAGTTTAGTCATTCGCTTTATCCATTATTGGCTTGTGTGCGTGATCTGAATAAGCATGTGTATAGCGATAAATATCTTTTTCTTGAACAAAGATGGAAAGATTTTTCTCTAAAATTAAAAAATTTAGAGAAACAAATTATGGAAAGCGATGAGTTTGTTAATGAGGCTCTGTATTGCATGGTGCAATCAGGCGTTATGGATTGTCATATTGGCTAAAAACATGGAGGAATTATTATGAATAAGAAGGCTTTGGTAGTATCTCTTTTAGGCTTAATGTCTTTATCTTCATTGCAAGCGGGTATTTGTGAACCGGTTCTTGCTCAGTGCGGTCGTTTTTTAGATCGTAATGGTTTGAAAATACTTGCAGGATATGTTGCGTGTGGTGGTGCTTTAGCTTTAGCCGCCGTTATCAAACTCAAAAATAGACGAGCATATTTTAAGGGTTGGAATGAAGGATACAACTATGGAAGGGAAAAGTTGCAAATGGAGATTGATTATGCAAAATCCCGTTGTGTCGATGCTGAAGTACAAACAGAAACGCAACCAATTGATTCCAATGGAATTAGTTTTTTGTGCGATTAAAAATATTAATTTGTTTTTTTATGGAGGAATTATTATGAATAAGAAAATACTTATTCTTTCGTTGTTAAGTTTAGTTTCATTGTCTTCAATACAAGCAGGTATTTGTGAACCGGTTCTTGCTCAGTGCGGGCGTTTTTTAGACCGTTATGGTTTGAAAATACTTGCAGGATATATTGCATGTGGTGGCGCTTTAACGGTGGCCGCATGTATCAAACTCAAAAATAGACGAGCATATTTTAAGGGTTGGATTATGCAAAATCCCGTTGTGTCGATGCTGAAGTACAAACAGAAATGCAACCAATTGATTCCAATGGAGTTAGTTTTTTGAATAATTATTGTGCTCCAATGTGCGATTAAAAATATTAATTTGTTTTTTTATGGAGGAATTATTATGAATAAGAAAACAATCGTTCTCTCAGTTGTTAGTTTATTATCACTTTCATCATTGAATGCCATTACATTGGATGGTGTTATCTCTTCTTGCAAAAATGGTGCTCATGGCACGGTTCAATTTTGCGAAAGTCGCGTTCATCATGTTGCCAATGCATCACGCACTATAGCGAGCGGAATTTATGCTGCTCCAAAACAAGTAATATCTGGAGCAAAACATGGTTTTGCAAAAGCTCAAGATGCATTAATGTTTGCTTCCGGGCGTGTTGCCGGAGCTTTTTACGAGCATCCTCGTTGTGTCGTAACAGCCATCGTTGTTACTGCAGCTACACCAGTGCTTTGGAAGACAAGAAATAAGGTAAAATCAGCATTTGTAAAAATGTGGAAGAAATTACCTTTTGTTAAATAAAATGATGAGGCCTCTCGTGTAGAGGGGCCTTTATCTTCAAAAGAATTGATAATGGAGGAACTTCTATGGACAGAAAGATAATTATTCTTTCGCTTTTTAGTTTGTTATTCTTTTCAATTGATGCTCGTAATTCCATTAATATTGCTCCCGTTCGCCAAAAAATGATTGTGATGAAGGAGGCAATAAAAAAGGTTCCGCAGCACGTGAAAAATGTTGGTCACCTTATCGCTCAAGCACCAACAAAAGTAAGAAGGTTGCGGCACACTATTAGAGTAGTAAAGGGGGTGCGTGCGGTTGTTAAGTCAGCAAAAGAAGGTATGAGCCATGCGCAAGATGCACTTTTACGTGCATCAAAAAGCACTGTTGAATTTTGCAAAACACACCCTTATGCACTTTCTGCATTATGTGTGACGGCATCGATGCCATTACTTTGGAAAACGCGAGATAAAGTAAAATCTAGTGTTGCTCATATTTGGAATAAATTGCCCTTTGTTAACTAAGAACTTGTACGAAAATTATTATTTTAAACAGAAATGATAGTTGTTCAATAAATGTTTTTTATGATGGGAGTTTTTCAACTTTCCATTGATCAAGAAAATCAATAAGTGGTTTCATGGTTTCGCGTTCTTTTGCAGAGATAATGACATAGGGCTGATATTTTTGTGCGTCATCTTCAAGTCTCTGTTTTATTTCTTCAGAACATTTATCAATCTTATTAAAGACATAAAGAATCGGTTTTTCTACTTCAAGATCATCGAGAATGTCTTGAACAACATCGATATGAGCTTTCCAGTCAGGGTCTGATGCATCAACAACTTCAAGTAAAAGGTCTGCATATTGAAGTTCAGAAAGCGTTGATTTAAACGCGTCAATTAATTTATGTGGAAGATATTGAATGAAGCCGACCGTATCAGATAATACGCCCTTTTTTATACCATTAATATATAATTCGCGTGTTGTGGTATCAAGCGTTGCAAAAAGTTTGTTTTCAGCCAGGACTTGTGCTTTTGTTAACGTATTTAAAATAGTCGATTTGCCCGCATTAGTGTATCCAATTAAGCAGATTTGGGGAACGTGTGCTGCAATCCTTTTTTTGCGTTGTGTTTCACGTGCACGATGAAGTGTTTCAAGTTGTTTTCTCAGTTGTTGAATTTTAGCATTAATGACTCGTTTTTCGCGTTCTTTGAGTGTTTCTCCTGGCCCACCTTTTGTGCCGGCACCACCACCACCGCGTTGCTGTTCTAAAAAGATTCCTTTTCCGGCTAGACGCGTTTTGGCATGTTCAAGTGTTGCGATTGCTACTTGCGTTTTTCCCTCGGCAGTTTGTGCTGCTTTTTTAAAAATTTCGAGAATAAGATCAGTGCGATCAAATACTTTGCAGTTAAGATAATCTTCTAAATGTTTTGCTTGTAACGTTGTAATTGGTTCAGAGATGTAGACTTCTTCTATTGCGTGCTTTTCACAAAGTTTGCGTATTTCTTCAAGTTTACCAGGTGTGATGAATGTTTTTTGGTTTATTTCGCGAATCTTTATAAAATGTTCAGCATCAAATGTGGTCCCATTGGTTTTGAGTAAATTTTTAAATTCATCATAATAAGCATCGATGTTTTCTGTGTCATTGTATGGTGCTTGAATGCCAATGATCAGTGTTGGTACGTGTGCGATGGTTTCAATATTTTGTGGTTTTGTCATAATAAAGCCTGGCTCCTCTCGACTAAATTATAGCACAATTAAGGAAAAGGTAAGTTTTTCCTTCTGTTTATTCTTATTAAAGAGTTTTTTTTGTAAAATTGGAAATGAAAAATAGCGGGGGCATTTATGAAAAAATTATTAATTGCGTGTTCTTTTTTGTTCAATCTTTGTGGTATGCAACCAGGTTTGACGGAATGGCAGATTATTTATGCAAAAAATATGATGGAATTGCCCGGTATTGTTGAGGGGATGACTGTTCGGGCGCACCCAGCTTTTTTGAGAAGTGATGGCCAAATTTTTTATTGTATGATTGTTCCAGGAAGTGAATTTCCTTGTAATGAGGAGGTCTCGGGAATTTTTACTTACAAGAATTTAGTTTCTTTTTATCCAGTTGATCGATTAGTTGGAGCATTTGCTGTTTTTGCTGAGATGGTTATTGAGCATGAGACATCTCGGTGGGTTACGCCAATTGGTGAATTTTATATTGGTAAAGTAAATATTACCGATGATGACATAAAAAAACTGTTTGATCGTAGACTCAGAAGATAATTTTTTTCTGAAATTAACTCATAAGGATTGTATTTGTAGAAAAGATGCATAAAAGTAAGTTTTTTTATTTTCTGTCGCTGAAATGTATGATGCTCAAGGATCTTTCTGCTCATATTTCGATACAGCTCAGTATTTATTAACTTTTAAACTTGTGGATGGCTTGATGGCTTTGTTTGGGTAAAAAACTTGCAAAAATTACCAATTTCGATATATTTATAATAGAAAATTATTTTTTGAGGGGTGGCTATGTTTAAAAAGAAATTTAGTATTATTTTTTTATGTTTAGGATTATCAGTTTTTCCTCTTCAAGCGGGATGGCTTGATTCGATAAAATTTTATTTGGGATTGAAAAGTTCCCCGTTAGCTTCAAAGGAACTTCAAGAAATGGGAAAAAAAGCACAAGAAGATGTTGGCGTTGAGCCATCGGATATTTACTATTTTGGGAATGTAAGCATAGTCAAAGAGGAGGATCATCCTTCAACTACTTCAGAGAAAGAGGAGCTTTCTGCAGAGAAGGTTATAAATGTTTCCCCTGCCCATTACAATTGTTTTACTCATCATATTTATTGCCTCAGAGGAATGGAAAAAATTCCTTTTGGGGCGCTAAATGGTTGTTTTCATCATGAAGCAGTTCATAAAAAATATCGGTATAGAGATCTATGGAATCTTATTTGGCCTGGTATAGGCGCTTTCATCTTGCAGGGTTCTGTAGGTTTTTATGAATTAACAAAAGGATATTCTGGCTATTTGACTTTAGCATCCCTTCCTGTGACAATTTTTTTATATATGAAGGTCACAGATTTTTTTCGACATAAAGAGGAATATAAAGCTGATACTGAAGGGTTTCTGGCAACTGGATGTGAGCTTTGTGTTAAAGAAATAGCTGAATTTAGGCCAAAAAGATGTTCAGATTCAGGGAAAAAATATCTTCAAAATGGTTACCTCTGTAAAGAAGAGATACTTGAAATAGCAAAGAAGTTAAAAGGTAGGGGTTGTTATCATCACGCACAAAGTGATCAAAAAAATGATTAAACTATTGTGTTGATTCTTTTCGTCTTTTTTTCCCAAAGTTGAAAGATTGATAATGGTGCTTGGTTGTGAAGAAAAAGATGAAAATATCGTTTTAAATTCTTTAAGTTTTAGACGAATTTTATTGAAAAAATCATTAATTATGATATAATTAAAAACAAATAGTAAATAGGGGTGCGATATGAAAATTTTAAAAATCTCCTTTTTGTCAATAATTTTTTGGGCTTATCGCCGGCACAAGCTGAGTTTTTGGACCATCTGCCTTTATCAATTGCAAGATTTTTCCGCACCACCGAATGGCTCACTGAACAATTAATCGAAGCAATAAAAACTAATAATGTAAAGCAGGCATCGGAGCTTATCACAAGTGGAAGTATTAACCTCGATACTTGTTATTTAACAATTGAAGGGCTTACCCTTTTAGAATTTGCTCAAAGTCATGGGTATACGGAAATCGCACAACTTCTTTTTGATCACGGTGCATATAATAGTCAAATGAAATTAATTGAGGCAGTAAAAAATAACAATATAGATCGTGCACATGATCTTATAACAATACCCGGTATAGAACTCAATATTTGGTCGTTAATGCTTGAAGGCCATACTCTTTTAGAATTTGCACGAGCTCAGGGATATACTGAAATGGCACAACTTCTTCTCGATCATGGTGCCTCTAATAGTCAAATGCAATTAATCGAAGCAGTAAAAAATAACAATATAGAACAAACAAGACATTTGGTAATGATGCCTGGTTTTAATCTCAACGACACTTCTTTTTCCTCTGATCGCCTTACTCTTTTACAATTTGCTATAATGCATGGATACAACGAAATCGTTCAAATTCTTATTAATCATGGTGCCGATATTAGAACTCCTCATGGGCCATATAGCGAACCACCTTTATTTACTGCTATTCATTCTCATAACGTCATAGCTGTTGAAGCGCTCATAAAAAAGGGTCTGGATCCAAATGATCCCTATAAATATGAACGTGATATTCTTGTCTATCGAGCAGGAATATCACCATTGATGTTTGCCGCAGAACTTGGTACTCCGGAAATTATTCGTTTACTTCTTGAAAATGGTGCTGATATTAATCGAGCAAACAGAGATGGCGTTACCGCTTTAATGAGCGCCGCTTTATCTGCAAATAGAAAAACCGCCAAAGAGCTTCTAAGGTTCCGGGCGAATATTACTCTTACCGATGCAGAAGGTTGGTCTGTATTAGATTTTGCAACAAAAGGAATCCATCGTGATACACTCAGAAATATAAAAATTGCTCTTTTACTCATGAAAAAAGGAGCAGAAAAAATAAACCCTCGATCTCTCATTGATTTGTTAAAGTACGCTTACTCAAACAATAATCTGGAAATGGTTCATGAAATTGTGAGAAATATAAATGAAATTCAAGAAGACCGAAGAATGTCTTGTGTGATAAAATTTATAAAACGCTTTATATTAGAACAGACGGTTTATACCGAAGATGCTATTAGGTTTATTGATTTCTTGCCCGAATTTCTCAAATTAGAAAATGAAGAAATTAAGCGTTTTGCCTTTAAACAGATAAGGCAGAAGTTAAGCCAAAATCGAGAAATATTTGATGCATATAAAAACTTCTTAAGAAAAAGTTGGCAATAAAATATTTCTCTTGAAATTGAAAATAACAACTCAATGGCTTAAACCATTGAGTTGTTTAGCAGATTGATTCTAAAAATTAATGGTAAATCAAAAAGGGAAAACCTCTCTTTTGTTGCTCATTTTAAAATTCTGAAATGAGGTACTCGAAATGGTTGTTTAAAACCTAGAGAAAGGCTTATCTTTAAATTTTTTCATTTAAATGATATATTTTATAAAGAGGCTTAAAAAGGATTTACATGTTTGATTTTTTATCTGAAAAATTTTCTAACATATTTTCTCGTCTTGTGGGAACACATAAGCTTTCTGAGGATAATATTGAAGAAGCAATTTCCAAAGTGCAGGATTCATTATTAGAAGCAGATATACCTTATGATATTGTTCAGCAATTTATTGCGCACGTTAAAGAAGAGGCACTTGGTCAAAAGGTGGTAAAATCGCTTAATCCAGCTGATCAGTTCATCAAAATTATTTATGATCGTTTAGTTAATTTTTTATCGGTTGCTGATAAGCAAGCGCAGTTTTCATTACCTGCTCGCGCAACGATTCTTGTGATGGGACTTCAAGGCTCGGGAAAGACAACGAGTATTGCAAAGTTAGCATATTTCTTAAAGAAAAAAGATTTAAAGAAAAATATTCTTGTTGCATCAGTAGATTTTTATCGTCCTGCGGCTATTGATCAACTTGAAATTTTAGCAAAGCAGGTTGGCGTTGATTTTTATCGTGCGCAATCAACTGACCCAATTGAGGCTGCGCGTGAAATTCAGCGAAAATTTAATGAGGGCTCACACGATCTCTTAATGCTTGACACTGCTGGTCGTTTACATGTTGATAACCAGATGTTGCAAGAATTGAAAGATCTCGATGCGATTATTCAGCCATCAAAAAAAATCTTGGTTCTTGACGCAATGACCGGACAAGAATCACTTAATGTAGCAAAGGCATTTGAGCAGGCGGTCGGTTTTGATGGAGCGCTCCTTACTAAAACGGATAGTGATACACGTGCTGGTGCTTCTTTTGCTTTTGCTTACGCATTAAAAAAACCGATTTTGTTTGTTGGCACGGGTGAAAAAGTCGATGAATTAGCACAATTTTATCCTGATCGTGCAGCAAAGCGCATCTTGGGAATGGGCGATATTGACACGCTTTTGGAGCGTGCAAATGAGCAGATTAAAAAAGAAGAACAAGATGCTGCAGCAAAAGCGTTTATGAGTGGCGAATTTTCATTGGATGATTTTGCAAAACAGATGGACATGATGAAACGGATTGGTTCGTTGAGCTCTATTCTTAAATTTTTGCCCGGCATGAGTGGGATGACTGGACAATTGAGCAAAGAAAAGATTGCTCAGGGCGAACAAGAGATGAAGCGTTTTCGCGTCATTATCAATTCAATGACAGCTGATGAGCGTCGATCTCCTTCGATAATCGACAAATCGCGCATTGCTCGTATTGCCAAAGGTGCGGGTGCGACACAAGCTGATGTGCGCGCATTGTTAGAAAAATTTGAACAAAGTAAACAGTTTGTTAAACTTTTAAAGAAGAACAAGTCTTTTGGAAACTTTTTTAAATAATAGGTGATTTGAGGATTATATGGCAGTTAGGTTACGATTGGCACTTTTTGGAAAAAAACATGCTCCAGTTTTTCGTATTGTAGCAATTGATTCACGTAAAATGCGTGATGGCAAATACTTAGAAAACTTGGGCACTTATAATCCAGTGACTGGTGAATATGTACAGTTTCACGTGGATCGCATTGATGAGTGGCTTAAGAAGGGTGCTGTTCCATCCGATTCAGTAAAAAAATTATATAAGAAATTTAAGCAAGGCTCAAAATCAAAAGCTGAAAAGATTGTTGTAGAAGAATTACTTGCAGAAGCTACAGAAGTTAAAGCAGAAGAATCTACAAAAAAAGCTAAAAAAGCTCAGGTTGAAGCAGTGGAAGTAAAAGAAGAAGTTGCTGAGCCAAAAGCTGAAAAAGCTTCCAAAAAGCTTCATGTTGAAAAGGAAGAAAAAGAGGCAAAATAAGCCCGTGAATGTTTCAATTCTAACGTTATTCCCTGAATTATATAAGCCGTTTCTTAAAGAAAGTTTAATAGGTCGGGCACAAGAAAAAGGTATTTTTACCTCAGAAGTGACCGATCTATTCTCTTTTGCAGCGCCTAAAAAAAGGATAGATGCACCGACTTTTGGCCCTGGGGCTGGAATGCTTATTAAGCCTGATATACTAGAGCGTGCAATTGCCTCTCAGGAGCAAAAATTTGGCCGCTCGTACAAGATTTTCTTTTCACCCCATGGGACACCCTTAAATCAATTTCATGCGAGACGAATCTCACAAGTTTTACAGGAAAAACAGCACATTATGCTGTTGCCAGCCCGTTATGAAGGAATGGACGCGCGGGTTGAGGCACATTATGCTGACGAGATCATTTCGATTGGTGATTATGTCTTAATGGGTGGCGATTTGCCCGCAATGGTTCTTTTAGAGGCGGTTTTGCGTTATGTTCCAGGGGTTGTGGGTAAAGACGAATCAGTTGAAAAAGACTCATTTTCTGGGCCGTTGGTTGATTATCCAGAATATACCGAGCCATTGAAGTGGCAAGGAATGGAAGTTCCCGAAATTATCAGGTCCGGAAATCATCAAAAAATTTCAGAATGGCGTGAAGAACAAGCGCTTAAACGAACGCTGTTAGGGGGGCATTTTGAATGGTTTCGTTCTTTTGACTTGAATGAGCGTCTTGTTAGTGAGGCACAAAAAATTATTCCGCCACATTATCTTGCATTGATGCATGTTGATGTGAATTTAAAAGAAAACCGGGTGGGCACCAGTTCTGTGACGTCTCTCGATATTCATGACATTGCTCGTTCAGCCGCAACGTATGGATTAAAAAAATATTTTATTGTGACCCCTCTGGAAGATCAGCAGAAGATTACGCAAACATTGCTCGATTTTTGGGCAACCAAAGGTAAAGAATATAATCTGCATCGTCATCGGGCGGTACAGCTGGTTGATTTATCAATATCATTAGATGAGACGATTGAAAAAATTAAGAACGAGACAGGGAAAGATCCTTTGCTGATTGCAACTTCAGCGAAAAAGCATGCTGAAATTCCTCAAATTACTTTTTATGATCAACAGATAGTTTGGAAACAAGAACGTCCCGTTCTCTTATTATTAGGAACCGCATCCGGGTTAGCAGATGCGGTCTTAAAACGATGTGATTATCTCTTGATGCCAATTAAAGGGCTGTCTGATTTTAATCATCTCTCGGTAAGATCAGCGGCTGCAGTTATTCTTGATCGTTGGCTCGGTTTACAACAGCGCAATCATTGACGAATTATTCTACTTCTTCTTTGCCGGTGCCTAAAACATCATCCTCATCTTCTGATGATGAATACGCATAAGCTTCATCTTCCAATCTGTCTTTAGTGACACGATTTTTGCTTTTTTTCATATTGGATAATACGATTGGTAGTTGCTTTTCGATGGTTGAGCCAAATGCTTCTGCCCATCGTCTTGAATCTTTAACGAGCTGTTCAAGGTCTGCTTGAGAAAACCCTTTGGTATCGTATACAAAATTTTTCCCAATTCTTTGAGCTTCCGCAGGATCTTCCATTTCTGATAAGTAATAAATCAGTACTTCTTGACGAGCTTGTGCATTGGGTAATTTGAAGTGAATGTGGGTGCCAAATCTTCCTGGTCGAAGCAATGCTTCATCTAATTTATTCGGTGATGAGTTTGCAGCAGCAATACAGATAACTTTTTTGTCTTGCGTGAAACCACTCAATTGTGAACGAAGAGCAACGTTTGCTGATCGTATAGTTGGATCTGTTATTTTAGAAAGTGGTTGCAAGAGACTGTCGCATTCATCAAAAAATATAATTGCATATTTTGACTTATCACTGATTGCTTTTTTATGTGCATTTTCAAAAAGAGCATTGATGAAGTTTCCTGCGTTTGTTCCTTCTTGTAATACGCGTGAAATCTTAACGTTAAAAAAGGGCACATTAAATGTTCCGGCTAATGCACGAGCAAGTCTTGTTTTTCCGGTGCCGGGTTTTCCCCATAATAAGACTCCATCAGCACCTTGGCCAGGGGTCTGAGTTGATAATTCATGAACAATTACTTCGATTGCTTCAGGATAACCGCCAGTAATATCTTCGAGTGTTAAATCGCTAGCTTCATAACATGGTAATTCGTTTTTCTTGTCTTCCCTAAAATTAATTGGCTTAAAGGTTGGAATATGTTGAGGTATTACTTTTAATGATGGGGCCGCTGCTTCATGGCCTTCGCTTGATTGTGTAAGCTGTAATTTAAATGAGAAGAACTGATCTCTCAGACGTTCATCATGTGATTCTTGTTGATTTATGCCCCAAAATATGATGCGGTGAAGAGAATATAATGGGTTCCATAATCTAATGCTTGATATCAAGTTTCTTATTTCTTCATATTCATTAAACAATTCCATGAAGTTCTCAAAACAGACAAATGAGCAGGTGGTATTATAAGCAAAAGCTGCGGCATCTGCTTTTTTAATGATTTTGAGTACGGTATTAAGAGCATTTTCTGGAGAATTTTCAAAATCTTCTTTTGTTATAAAGAAGACGGGTATGTTTGCTTCTCGAGCAATTGCTCTGATAACATTGCGCTTATCTTCAGCTGAAGAATTTTCACCGTAGACTGAGATTGTGCCATTTGTTTCATAATAAAAGCCACCATAAAGATCTTGATCACGTAATGTATCAATAATTTTTGTAATTATTCTTGGTTGTGATCGAAAGATTTCTTCAAGAGATGGAGAATCTTGATGATCTTGTTGTATGAAAAAGCGTTTGCCACGAAGAACTTGAAACGGTGCTTCTAATTGAAGTGCGCCAAAGTAAGCTCCTCCACCAACAGCGAGAACTTTTACCCAGGTTGGCACTAAGTCGCTTTTTGCGGCCAGGGAGGCGACCGTTATTCCAGAAAGAGTTGCTAGTGTTGAAGGTGTGAATAATGAGAGAACGGGGTGCCTATCAGAAAAATCATATGATTTACGATAAATAGAGTGTGTTGCGTTCATAATATGGGGTGCTGCGGTTTGGGCTAAAGTAACTACTTTGCCCGCAACATATCTTTGACCCCTTCGTGCCGCTTCTTGAATTACCATTCTTCTTACTTCTTCTAATCCTTCAGCCAGGGCGTTTCCAACGATATGACCACCCCAGTTAATGAATGAAGATAGAAGTGAAAATAGAATAGATCGTTTTGGCTTTTCATCCGATACTGAAAGTTCATCATCAAATTGAATTGCAGGCATTTCGCTTTCAGCTTCTGATTCATGAAATGTATCTTCTTCAATAACCTCTTGTGCCAAATGTGTTTCTGAAGGAATGTTTTCAACTTGTTGATCTATTTGGGATCTCTCTGGTGATACGAGTTCTTCGGCCTCTTCTGACACAGGTGTTTCTGAAGATGTTTCAATTTGTTCATCTATTGGGGGTGTCTCTGGTGATGAGGGTTCCTCTGAAACGTGTGTTTCGGAAGAGCTTTGTGTACTTTGATGTTGTTGATCAGCGCCATCCATTGCGGTTGTTATCTGAGTATTAAGAAGTGTTGAGCATAATAAAAATATGCTCAAAAAACGTGAACTTTTCATTTGATAGCCTCCATTTAGAAAAATTCTTTTATATTTTATTTGTATTATAAGTATGCCAAATTATCAATTTTTGTCAATTATAAAATTTTATTTGCGTTGGGCGAGAGCGATAACTTTTTTCTTGGCAGAATGGTCTTTTTTAGCTATATTAATAAAAGAAAGATCTCTAAAATTTCGAAGATTATTCTATAATATATTAAAAGGCCTACTATAATGAGAGCGGAAAAATTAACAAGTGAGACAATTCTAAATCTTGGCGTGACAGAGCGCGACTTTCCTCAATTTTGGATCGGTGATACCATTGAGGTTCATCAATTAGTTCCTGAAGCAGAAGGAAATAAGGAACGCGTTCAAATTTTTAAAGGTGATGTTATTGCAATGCGCAAAAAAGGTGCATCAAGTACTTTTACTGTGCGTAAAATTGGTGCAAATAATGTGGCCGTTGAACGTATTTTTCCTTTTTACTCACCAATAATTAAAAGCATCAATGTTGTGCGACAAGGTAAAACACGTCGTGCAAAAGCTTATTATATGCGTGATCGTGTTGGTAAAGTTGCTCGCTTTAAAGAAAAAATGTTAACTAAAAAACAACGAGAAGAAGCAGCTGCTTCAAAGAAAAAAACTGCAGTAAAAAAGGTTGTTGAAAAACAGCCAGAAGCAACTGAACAAGAATAAAAAGAAGATATGATGAATAAAGCAGTCGTCATGAGATTTCTCATTACGGCTGCTTTATGTTTACTATGTACGGGCTGCCTCAAAGAAAAAAGGGCCCCGATAGATATTCAATTATGTGAGGCACGCCTTTCAGATATTCCAATTCCATTAAATTGTCGCCCATTGAGCGCATCGATTTCAGAGACCAGTTTCGCTTATAATACCGCAAAAACAGTTGACGAATTATCAACGTATTATCGTGCTGAAATGGAGCGTCTCGGGTGGGATGTAACGGGTGAAAACAATTCAGATGAGTCTGTTTTGATTTTTGCAAAACCATACAGAGTTGCCGTTATTTCTCTTCGTCCTCATCGACATATTACTTTAGTCCGCGTTGATGTTGTGCATCACAAAAATAATTAAGCACCTGTGGCTTGGCTCAGATTGAGCGCCTTTTTAAGTGACGTATTTTCCTTCTGAAGCCCATGCATCATTTCATTCATTTTTTGATTATCCGCCATGAGTTTTTTCATCTGTTTGCGCAGATACATAATCTCTTTTTTTGCACTTCTTTTTGGTTGCTCTTCAATGACAACCGTTTGAGGCCGGTTGCTTGAAGAGACTGCTGCTGCCGTTAAACCGGCTGCCATCGTTGTGCCAAAAACGGCAGGCCCCCAGCCCCACCCATCGCCGCCACAACAACCATACTGTTGCAAAGGAATTAAGAGTAAGATCGACAAAAATAATTTTTTCATTTTTTCCCTTTAATTCTTTTTACAGGTAAAACTCCTCGAAGCTTGCTTCATAATCATTATATTCGCTCATATCCTTCGACAAGCTCAGGATGAGCGCAGCCTTTAGTGCTGAGCGCAGACGAAGCATCAGGATGAGCGCGCTCGTGGTGACCCTTCGACTTTGCCCAGGATGTAGCAAGTCGAACCATACGAGCGTTATACCTCGTAGCTTGCTGCGAGGTTCTTAATTATCTTGTTCATCAAATGATTGGTAATCATCGTCATCAGTGTATTCATCATTTTCTTCATCGTTTTCTGGCGCTCTTACATAAACTACTTTTGGTTCACGAGATCTTGAAGCTGCGGCACCAATGGCGATACCGGTTAAGGCGCCTACGCCGAGACCAATGCCAAGGCCTTCCCCGTTAGGCTTAGTTTGTTTTGGGGTACATAACATAATTAAAAGTAATGAAATAAAAATCTTTTTCATGATATCTCCTTATAATTATTTTTTATGAATATCTTTTCCGAAAAAACTTGTAACAATATTTGCTGCACCTTCTCCGGCGGCTTCTACACCACCAATAATTGGAAGGCGATCATCCTCATCTTCATAAATTGATTTGCCTCCTAATCCAGCGACAATATCTGCAGGTGCTTCAGCTGCAGCTTTAACTGATCCTACAACGGGTGGCGTGTTTGGGTATTCGTCATCATTTGAGTATTTAGCTGAAAGAGAGAGGGTGCTTAAAAGTAATGTAACGATTAAAATTTTTCTCATGATAACCTCCTATTTTTGAGTGGTGGCATTTTTAGTGCCCACTCATTTTTTATTTACGCAGCTTTTGCTTCGGGAGCTGCGTCCGTTGTTTGTATTACTGCTGGCTCAGCTTTAGTTTTTTTAGCCTTTTTACTTTTGTTTGTTTTTGTTGTTTTTTGTACAGTTTTTGCTTCTTTATTTTTTTTAGAAACATGTTTGCCAATGAGGTACCCAATTAAAATACCACCTGCGATACCACCAATAGTGCCCCCAGCGACTGCTGCCGCACTATGAACGCCAGCTTTTGCTTGATGTATTGGTATTAATAAAACTAACAATGAAATTAAAAATATCTGTTTTTTCATCTCACAACTCCTTTTTTAATCAATGGGAATATTGAAATAAAAACCACCATTCGGCGCCCCGATACCAAATCCAACACCAGGACCAGCCCCGTAATACCACGGGTTATAACCCCAATAAGGATTTACTGCATAAGGAGCTACTGCACCACCTCGCCAACCAGGATAATATCCGCGGTGCCACCCATGTCCACCTCGCCGACCTCTTACATCTCGAGGGACGCTGAGTAAATGAGTGCTGACGAGCAATAAAAGTGAAAATAGTAAAAATTTGTTCATCACTTTCCCTTTCCTTTTCTAATTACTAGATTAACAAAAAGAAAAAGTTAAAAACAAGTATTTATTTCAATTTGTAAGGAATTTGATAAACTTTGCCCGCACCAAGAAAGAGAATGAGGTCATCCTTTTCGATGTGTTCATTGAGGTTTTTAATGATTGCGTTAAATTCATCATCCAAAGGAATATATGTTGTTTTAAAAGCAGGGTTTTGTTGTTGAAGTGCTGCAACGAGTTTTTCGCTTGAAATGTGCGGAATAGGGGCCTCGCTCGCCGGATAGATATCTGTGATAATAAGACTGTCGATTTGACTGGTGAGGAAGGTGTTAAGAAATTCATTCCATAAATGATACGTGCGTGAAAAACGGTGTGGTTGAAAAACGACATGCAATTTTTTTTGCGCCCGTTGACGTGCAACTTTAAGAATGCTTGCAATCTCTTTTGGATGATGGGCATAATCGTCAAAAAGTTCTGCCCCTTTGTACGTTCCATGGTAAGAAAATCTTCTTTCGATACCTTGTAATGTTTTGAGTGCATCAGCACTCGTAGAAAATGGAATTTCAAGATCGCATGCAACGGCAAGAGCTCCCAATGCGTTTTGTATATTGTGTTCGCCTGCTAATGGGAGTTCGAGTGTGCCAAGTTTATTATTTTTTTCATAAACGGTACAGTGAGATGTTGTTTTTTCCAATTGAAGGTCTTTGCCGCACATATCAGCATCTTCTGAAAGTCCATAGGTAATCACTTTAAGGTGTGGTAGTGGTAAAATAGAACGAATAACGGGATCATCTATGCAGAGAAATGCTTTTCCATAAAAGGGGAGATTGTTTAAAAATTGCTTAAATGTATCTTTGATATCATCAAGATCTTTGTAGGTATCCAAGTGTTCAAGATCGATATTGGTAACAAGTGCTAGTGTCGGGTGCAAATTGAGCAGGGAGCGATCACTTTCGTCCGCTTCTGCGACGAGAAAATTGCCACTCCCTAATTGAGCATTGGTTGAAATATTTTTTAAATGTCCACCAATTATAACCGTTGGATGTAATTGTGCCTGCATTAAGATATGAGAAATCATGGATGTGGTTGTCGTTTTTCCATGAGCACCTGCAACGGCGATGCCATATTTGGTGCGCATTAATTCTGCAAGCATAATCGCACGCGGAATAACGGGAATTCCTCGTTGCTGCGCATGAATAATTTCTGGATGATTTTTTGAAACTGCTGATGAATAGACGAGAATATCGATACTGTCTTGTTTACACAATTCAGAATGATGAGCAGTAGCAATCGGGCATCCAAGTTCTTTTAGTTGAAAGATACTTTTTTGCTGATGATCAAGATCACAGCCAGAAACTTCGTATCCTTGGCATTTGAGAACTTTGGCGATACCGCTCATGCCAATGCCGCCGATGCCCATAAAATGAATGTGTCCCTTTTTTTTGTACATAGTCGTTAAATAGCTAGAGGACTTCTCGTAATTTAATTAATTGGCTTTGAAGTTTTTTTAATTTTAAATAGAGTTCATCATTTGTTGCATGAGCGCTTAATGTTGTACGGTAGGAACCGATAATCAATTTTTTGTTATCTTTTAAGATTTTTTTTGCGCCTTCGATGGTGAATTTTTGCTCATAAAGAAGGTGTTTAATTGTTTTAAATGTTTCAAATTCTTTATGCGTAAAGAATCGTTGTCCCCCATCTGAGCGATGAGATTTAATTTGAAATTCTTTTTCCCAAAAACGGATAACGAATCGTTCAACACCAATTTTTTGTGCGAGTTCTCCGATGCGAAAATGAGCTGGCTGCATTCTCATGGATTTGATCCCCTTTGATTTTCGGTTTACTACAGAAACTTCACTATATCATTAAGGTATCTTTTCGTAAAGGCTTTGGCTAGCTCTTTTTGAATTTGTATGATAGTCTTAAAATGATAAAAAATGTTTCTATTAATAAAAAATAAGGACTGATGTATGAATATACGGGGATTGATAGTTCCTCTATTTTTAACGCTTCTTTTTGCCATTGGCTTTAACTATTTTTTAGGAAGGAAAGCAAAAGAGGCTCCTCAAGAGGAGGTTGCTTCAGGCCAAGTTTATGAAGTAAAACATGAACCACAGGCAGTTGCTCCATTGCGGTGGGATATTGATTTTATTGAACATGAAGATAGAACAGCTGATCAAGTACAATTTGAAACCGATTATGCTCAATTAACATTTTCAACAGCGGGTGCTGTCTTAGATAAAATCTCTTTTAAACATGGCAAAGAATCATTGATTGACATTGACAACGTGGATCGTCAACAAAAAGCATTCTTACTTGCATTTGATGGAAAGACACCTTTCTATTATAATTTGCAAGAAAAAAAAGAGACGGAAGAGTCTATTGTTTTAAATTATAGTGCTTCTTTTGAAGGCAATTTAGTTCATAAAATTTTTACCATTAACAAAAAGTATCCAGAAATGAGTTTGCAGATTGCTTTGGATAAAAAAGCAACTGATTTGAGTAAGATGCGCCTCTTTTTTCCTGCGCCACAAGTAACCGGTATGAAAGCGAATCAAGTTTGTGCATTTGTTAATGAGGTGACAAATGTTCAAACATTAAAGGTTTATAATAAATTAAATGAAATAATGAATAAGACCTGGCGCAAACCATCTATTTTTGGTGCAGCAGATCAGTTTTTTGTTCATGGAATGACGCATGATCAAGATAATTTTGTTTATCGTGCTGCATTTAATTCAGATTTACCGCAAGACATTTTGATGATGCAACTTGAAAGTGCTGAAATTAAGGGTGCGGGTTCATGGCTTTTGAAATTTTATGTTGGACCAAAACAAGCGTCCATTATGGGCGCTGTTGATCCACGCCTTGAACAGTTGTTAAATTATGGTATTTTGTCTCCTTTAATTAAGATTGTTTTGCTTGTTCTTAATTTTTTCTACAAATATATTAAAAATTATGGCATTGCGATTATTTTATTGACATTGCTTATACGGTTGCTCTTATTGCCATTTACCATTCAGGGACAACTTAATTTAGAAAAGTCGATGAAGAGTCAGGCTGATTTACAAAAAAAGACTCAATATCTTAAGCAAAAATATCACAATGATCCTGAGCGATTCAGGCAAGAGCAGGCGGAGTTATATCGTAAACATGGCTTTGGAAAGATGGCTGCAGGATGTTTGCCCCTCTTTTTACAGTTGCCAGTTTTTATTGTTTTAAATCGTCTGTTATCTTCTGCAATTGAATTATATCATGCTTCATTTTTATGGATTCCAAATTTGTCAGCACCAGATCCTTATTATATTTTACCCATTTTAACAGGGGTTGGCTTTTTGGTTAGTTCATTAACCAACAAAAAACAAAAGCAACAGCAGCAATTTGTCATGTATGGCGTTGCGTTAATAATGGGCGCATTTATGACGGGATTAGCATCGGGTGTTGTTTTATTTATGGTAACGACTTTTTTTATGGGCGGCTTAGAAAATTGGCTTATTAAAGTTAAAAGATGAATGTATTAGACCAGTTGCCTTCACTTAATAAGTTGATACGGCAGTTGCAAAAAGTGCCTTATTTGGCGTCAAAAAATCTTTATCGTGTTGCGACCCATTTTTTGCAGATGTCTGATGAGCAGATGAAAGAGTTTTGTTCATTGCTATTACATGCACAGCAACAGATTGTTAAATGTCCGATTTGTTGGGCATGGCAAGAGAAAGATGGTAGTTGTCAGTTTTGTGCATCGGCAAGGCGCGATAAAACGCTCATTTGTATTGTTGCATCATGGCAAGATATTTTGGCAATTGAAAAATCAGGGGCATTTAATGGGCTGTATCATGTTTTAGGTGGTGTTTTAAGTCCTCTTGATGGTATTGGGGCCGAGCAATTATCTATTGCATTGTTGATAAAACGTTTGGAAAACATTCGAGAGCTTATTTTTGCTTTTAACCAGACACCTGAAGGTGAGACAACCGCTGCATATATCGCTGATAAAATAAGTGATAAAAACATCAAAATTACCTGTCTTGCACAAGGAATGCCTGTTGGTTCATCACTTGAATTTATGGATCGACTTACTTTGTATAAAGCAGTCGCACAACGAAAAGAGTTTTAAAAAATGAATAAAGAAATATTTATTGAGCGTCGAAAACAATTAGTTGAAAAGATAAAAACTCGTTTTTCATCAAAAGATGGTGCTGTTTTTTTATGGGCTCACTTTGAATCGGCGCATGGAGCTTTTTGTCAGGACGCAACATTCTTTTATTTTACCGGTATTTCTGAATCAGCGCTTGCGATCAAGATAGATTTCAATGGAAAAACAACGTTGTTTATTCCTGATACCAATGGTAAAAGAAAACAGTGGATGGCAGGTGTTATTGAAAAGACTGATGGGGAAGCGCGTCGCGTTGGCGTTGATGCAATAGAGTATTTTGGCGAACATGTTTCTGGTTATGCGCTTTCTCCATTATTTGCTCAAAATGAATATAAAAATTTATTGCATGAGCTGGAAAAAAGTCCAAATATTTTTACCTGTTATCCATTAGCTGGATTTAATTATGTTCAACAGGTGTCACTTATTGATCGTTTAAAGCAATGGCACTCATTGAAAAATATCCTTGACATTAGTGATATTGTTGCCCAAATGCGTCGTGAAAAAGATAAAGATGAAGTAGCTCAAATTTTTAACGCAGTCAGAATTACGACTGATGCGATTATTTCTGCGACTGAATTGATTAATGAAGAAGATTGTGAGCGTGACGTTCTTGCTGGCCTTACGTATGGTATAATCGCTGGAGGTGCACGAGAAGCTTTTCCTTCGATTGTTGCTGCGGGCAAAAACGCAACGATTTTACATTATGCTGATTGTGATACTCAGTTGAAAAAGAATGAATTACTTTTAATTGATTGCGGCGCATCATATAATCATTATTGTGCTGATTTATCACGTACGGTTCCTATTTCAGGAAAATTCACGCAAAGACAACGTGCTATTTATGCGATAGTACTTGCATGCCAAGATTATATTGCATCATTAGTAAAGCCTGGTATGTGGTTGAATAATAAAGAAAAGCCCCATGAATCATTGCAGCATCTCGCGGTTGAATTTTTTGAAAAAAAGGGTTATGCACAATATTTTACGCATGGTATTGGCCATTATCTTGGTTTAGAGCCGCACGATGTGGGGAGCATGCAGGAGCCTTTAAGAGAAGGTGATGTCATTACTCTCGAGCCGGGGTTATATCTCCCAGAAGAGAATATTGGTGTGCGCATTGAAGATGATTACTGGGTTATAAAAGATGGTGTGCATTGCCTGAGTGAGGAATTGCCTAAAGCGATTGATGATATTGAGGAATTAATGTCAAAAGATTGTGCTTCGGGTCATTGTTCTCATTCTCACTGATTTATTCAACGAAAAAAGAATGAAGCGCGCACCGGCTTAAAAGCCTTACAATTACCATATTTTAACCAATGCGTTTAAGGCAATAAAATTTTTTAGTTCTGCGATTTAGCAAAGTAATATATACTGTACGGTGGTATTTATATTGGATTACCCTTTTTCGCGTTCGCCCTGAGGGAGCCATGTATGGCAATTCGAAGGGTTTCATCGAACGCGCATATTAAAATGAAGTTATGGAATTTTATCTTTATATTAGACCTCTTCCGAAACAATTTAATCTTGCCCATATTAATGTTCATATTGATAATCAAGAAATTATTCACCATAAATAATTTGATAATAAATGTTGAATTTGACTTCGCGCGTTCGCCCTGAGGAACGAGCATAGCGAGTGTCTCGAAGGGTTTTGCCGAACGCACTTATTTCAAAAAACCGCTCCACCCAAACATAATAAGTCGTTCTTTTTTTTGACGGGTCCATTTTTTTATTTTTCGTTCTGCGGCTAAAACTTCTAATCTTGAAGTAA
>LBRU01000008.1 GCA_000991575.1 candidate division TM6 bacterium GW2011_GWE2_36_25 | reverse complement strand
AGAATGCGTTCGCCCTGAGCGAAGTCGAAGGGTTTTATCGAACGCGAGAAGTAAAAATTATCTTAAAATAAGGATATCAACAATTATCGAACTCGCGTTCTTTAAGAATTATATATTGAGAGTTTTTAGATTAGGGAGACTTTCTTCTAGATGTTTTTTTACCTCTTCTTTGTTTTCCAAAGGGTTTTTGCTTAAATCGAGAAATTCTAGATTTTTTAATTTAAATAAATATTGAGGGATGGATTTTATTTTGTTATTACTTAAATTGAGCCAGTTTAAATTAGGAAGTTGATCAATAGAGGGTGATATAATTGTTATATCATTATTACTTAAATCTAAGAGATCTACATTAGGGAAACTTTCTTTTATGACAGGTAGGAGTTGTTCTAATTGATCAGATGTTAAGTTGCTATTCATGGCATAGAGAAATTTAGCCTCACTTGTATAAAGATGAGGGAATGCTAATAATTCTGCGATCTCTTCGCTTCTAAGCATAATTATAGTTTTTAATCTGTCTTGTGTTTTATTACGTGGAATGGGCTTTGTTTCAGGATATTTAGTATACAAAACTTTTCTGATATGAGTAGTTCCGTGGTTAGCAAGAGCATTAAGAAAATCGGATGGTAAGGTTGCGGTATTTAAAAGCTTGATAAGAAGTCCCTCATAAAGTTTGGCAGGTTCGGTTTCAAAATTTTTCTGTATTTTAACAAGAAGGGCTGGTGAGATATTAGGTATTTGCTTTAGTGCCAGAGGAATATTTATAATGTTGAAATTTACACATCCTTCTTCAAGTAACGAAAGAGCTTTTTTATCAAGATTTTCAATCCGATTAATAATTTTCTCTGCATGGACCATGTTTTTTAATATGTCTAATCCTTTTCTACAGTTTTGTGCAATATATATAAGAATGTTTTGAAATCCATCTTCATTCGGAAGAATATGTGCCGGAATATCATATGTTGCCATGAGGGTACTAAAATCTTTGTCAGTTTTTAGAGCAGTCGCTGGCTTTTCTAGCAAGTTAATAGCAGAATCAACATTTTTCATTTCCAAATTAATAAAGTTTTTTTCAAAGAGACCATTAACGAGTGCTTGTTGTTGAATGCGTTGCATGGTTACATCTAACTGTGCTTGGTTTTTTATTTGTGTATAGGTATGCACGGGTATAAAATCAATAAAAAGTTTCTTAATGCCTTTCCAAAGATAAATATCGCGAGGGAATGTATCTGTTATTGAGAATGCTATATAACCTGGACAGGTCAAGTCTTCAGGGAAAATGACTGCTTTTACATTATAAAGTACCTTGTTTTTTTCATTAGGAAATGATATTTTTTGAGATATATTTTTTTCATCGCCTTCAAGAATAATTTTATTAATATTTATGATCTTAAAAAATTTGTTTTTACGATTTTCAGAAAATATTGAAAGATCAAATAACATTTCAATATCGGTAGTTTCATCAAAAGCTTTAATAGTGTTGATGGTTTGAACAGTGTTTTCTCCTGGTGCAATAAATTTAATTCTTGTTTTAAGGGGATCTTTAATAACAAGAGGCTCTTTGGTTGTTGTATCCTTAATGGTAAGTATTTGTTTGTTGCCTTCTTCAGTAATTTTGTATGAAAGTTTTAAAGGTTGAAATATGCCAATTTCAGGGATAAAGATAAGTCCTGATAAATGGGTTCCTCCGACATCATCGAGAGCTTGAGATGCGTTTGTTATGATTGAAGAGACGGTACTTTTTCCATTTTCAATAGAGGCTAATGTTTTAAAGGTTTTGTCAAAATCAGATTGTTGAAGATAAATAGTTTCATCAGAAGGTGCGGCAGACAAAAGAATTCCTGGATTAAAATCACCCTTTAAGCTTTTGATTATGGTAATGATTTGTTGCAATGATTCAGCATTAAGTCCCCCACCAAAACACGTGATCCAGAAGATGATATTTGGTTTGATAGTATTTCCCCATCCTTCAATCAATTTGATAAATTGATCTGAAGGTATACCGGCGATAACTGCACCACTGTTTTTTAAGGCAAGTTTAGTTGGTGTAAAACCTTCTTTAGAGCTCGTGAGACCATGTCCATCAATAATAATATTCCAGGTGATTGGATCTTTTTCATTGTAAAGTTTGAATAATGAGAGAATTGTCTGGGCGGTTTTATTTTCAGGTTTAGGCGCTTGTTCAAGATTGTCTATAATGGTGGGGATATCTTTGCTTTCAAATTTAGTTAATTTTTCTAAATTCAGACCATGATTTTTATGAGTAGCTAAATATTCTTTTTGGATAAACAAAATGAAAGGCTCAGGTCTATAGATAGCATATAATTCCCAATCATCTTTTTTGAAGTTTTGCATCGCACTACGTAAAATAGTTAAACCATTTGATTTAAAGGATTGTTCTTGAGGATTGTGCATAAAATGAAGTAAGACCTGAGCAATTGCGCCATTCACCAATAACGGGGATTCTTCTTGTATAAGAAGGCTCTTTAGACTTTTTGGTAAGGCAGTATTTGTCCCCATTGAATGATTAGAATCGGATAATTCAGCGTTGCTATCATATATTATTGCAAGATTGACGATAGGTATTTTCGGTGCTTTTGCCGCTTTTTTTTGTGCAGCGATTTCTAATTGTTTTAATTCAGCTTCTTCTTTTTGTTTTTCTTGTTCCTTGAGTTTGGTATCAAGTGCAGAGATTTCATCTTTGACTGCAGGAATATCTTTCTTGCAGGTATTAAGCGAATTTTTTGCTTGTGTGATTAGATTTTGTGTCTTTGCTAAATCTTTTGTAAGGTCAGTAATCATTGCTTGTTGTTCAAGAATGTCAGTTTTGAATGCCGTTATCTCTTGTTGTTGTAATGTGATCTTTTTTTTCAATGAAGTACTATCGAGCGTTGGTTTTTCTGGTACCTTAGCCATTTGTTCATATTGTTCAATGAGAGCACGAAAACCGGCATTAAGAGGTAATGTGTATGAAAAAAATGTTAATAATAAAACAAGTTTTTTCGTTGTGATTCCTTATTTAACTAAGGTTTTCATATGGTCGCGTTGACCGATGAGGAGTGAGTGTTCTTCCTGACAAGAATCAAGTTCATTGTTGATAGAGATGAGTTCTTTTTGAAGGTGTTCTATTTGTTTTGTCAGTTCATTTATTTTATTATCATTCGTGTTTTTTTCTGTATCATACTGAGCAAGTTGTTTATCTTGTTGTCTTATGGTTTCTTGTAGTAAGGTAATGCTTTCACTTTTTTCACCAGCGGGAAGATTAAAGAAAGAGAATAAGATTAAAAATACATATTTGTTCATTCAATTATTCCACGATTATGATTATTTCTTTCTCTTTTTATCTTTTGAACGATAAAAACTAATGAATGATATAGCAATTAATAATACGATAGCGATAATAAGTGAAATGAATTTTAATCTTGCATCCAGGTAATTCCATGTACGCCAATAGCCATCGATTCCTACAGCAATACCTGATAAAATTAACCCAACGCTTATTGCAGGAACCGGGATAAATAAGCTTGCTATAATTAAAAGTAGTGCTGTAAATAAGGAAACATAAAAGACAACTGAACTTCGTTCTTCGCTTAATTTTTTAAATCTTTCGTCTAACAAATCGTGTATTTCGGCCCGTTCTTTATCGATGGGTTTAAGAGCATCTCTCAATGCTTTTAGTTCACCGTGAATTTTTTCAACATTTTCCTTGGTTTCTTTTTCAGTTTTTAAATTATTTAGGGCCAAATTCTCTGACCAGCTTTTTTCATCTATTTGATTTCTTAAAGCAGATTCTTGTTGATTTAAAAAATCAAGTCTTTTGAATTCTTGGGTAGTTAAAAATTTTTTTTCTCTGTTTCCCCAAAATTGTAAATCTTGAAATTGTGGATAAAAAACATTTATTCCCAAGTGAACGCAGATGGGAAAAGAAATTGCTAAAATTATAGCGATTCCTAAATCTTTAATTATTGAAAAAATGGCTTTCATTTCAATTTTCCTTAATATTATTTCTTAAAGATTTTTGTCGCTAATTTAGTGAGCAAAAAGCCATAAATGATAAGCCCAAGAGCGGCAAACAATATTACGTAATGAATGGTTTTATCAAGAAGATTTAATGCATCGAGTAAAACTAAAAATCCGAACACTAAATATATAATACCACGCTGTGTATCGGTTAGACTTGCTAAAATTTTCATACAGGCTTCCTTTTTAAATAATTTACTTTAGCTAACTATTTTTTTTGTTCTTTGACAATAGATGAAATTTGATAAGAGAATTGTAAAATTGTGGTCTGCTTATTTTCAAAGCTATAAAAATCCTTCAATAGGCCAACTTTGCAAAAAATCGAGGTGAGCATCAATTAATGGTTGATGATTTACTAAAAAGCGAATTTTTGAGTTTTGAACGTTATTGGTGCGAAGGGTTTTAAGGATGCTTTCAATAATCATATGTTTTTCGTGGATTGACAGCTGCTTGGAAAATGGATTTCGATCGAAAATAATTATAAATTCACTGTTATCTGCAGTATTTAATGTCGTTTCTACATGTATTTTCTTTTTTATAATTTCTTCTTCAAATAAAAGGTTGAGTGAAGCTTGTGTAAGATGTTTAATATTTTCAGCTTCATTGTTTTCAGACCAAATAGCATCATTTTGTTCTTGTATCCATTGATTATTGTACCATGCATAAATAGTAATTTTCTTTTTGGTGTAGGCATTGGGGGTTATTTTATCTTGATGCGCATGCCACCATGGATGACGAATAATGATCCATTCTTCACGCCAGGTATAATATAAAATTCCGACTAAAAAAGTAGTTGCGGCGATGATGAGATAAATTTTTTTATTATGAAATAACATCAATGATCTTTCTTATCGCATGAGTGAGTGGTTTTACATAGGTGAGAATGTCATCTATTTTTTTAATGCTGATTTCAAATAAAAATGCAGAGGTCGTAACGCCTTCAAGAAGTTTGACAGGGATTCCGACTGGTTTGTTTATTTTAAAGGTTGTAAGATATTTTTTTGAAAAAATATCTTGTTGAACAATAGCAGCTGTTTTTTGTGCAGATTGTAGATAAGCTTTTTGTGTTGGATAAAAAGTGAGACGATCATTTACTACTGGATTAAACGCTTCATTTTTATAATAGTATGGGTTTATGGCTAAGCTGTCATCATTGTAAATAGTTAAAGCGATGTATAAATCTATGTTGAGTCGATTTGCGAAACTTGCCTTTTGTTCTTGTGTGATAACTTCTCCTGCATTATGGGTAAGAATGATGCGTGCAGAGAGCTTTTTTTCAAGCTTTTTTTTCACTTCTTCTGCGAGTTGTCGTGTGGCGCCGCGTTCAAAGCCATCTAATAAAGGACGTCCAGTATCTTGGGCGTGGCCAGAGGGGCTGAGCATGATGGTATAGCGTTTTGATGTTGTATTTAATGAAGAGAACAGAGAGATAGCTATGAAGAAAAATTTTTTTAACGGCATTGTATTCCTGTGGTGAGCATTTCAGTTAAAAATGTTTGTCTTCTAATACTTTTATTGTTTTTTATGGCAATTGCAAGTGCGCGTGTTTGGCCAATGATGATACAAAGTTTTTTTGCGCGCGTAATTGCGGTGTAAATTAAATTGCGGGCCAAGAGCGTGAAGTGTTGGGTGAATAGAGGTATAATAACTGCATCATATTCTGACCCTTGGCTTTTATGAATAGTGATTGCATAAGCGAGTACGAGTTCGTCTAATTCTGCTTGTTGATAGGTAACGGGACGTTCTGCGTAGCGAACAGTAATGATCTTATCTTCTGGTTCAATAGATTGAATAAATCCAATGTCCCCATTAAAAACCATTTTTTCGTAATTATTGCGAATCTGCATAACGCGATCACCTTCTTTATATTGCGTTATGCCATGGGTGAGATTGGTTCCATTTTTTTTATTGATAATTTCTTGGAGATTTTGATTAAGTTTTTGGGTACCAATTGGACCACGATTCATCGGAACAAGAACCATCGTTTCTGATGGTAAAATACCATGTTGATGTAAGCGTTTGGTGAAGAATGATTGAAGATAACCAAATAGTTTGTCTGGTTGTTCTTCTTTGATCCAAATAAAATCTTTTTTTGCGTCTGGCAATTGTGTTGTCGGAAAGTTTCCGTTATTGATGCGGTGTGCGTTAACAATAATAAGGCTGTTGGCTGCCTGACGAAAGACTTCTGTGAGTTGAATGCAGCTTATTTGTTTGCTTGTAATTAAATCACGTAAAAAATTTCCAGCTCCAACGGGGGGTAATTGATCAATATCCCCAATAAAAATGAGGTGAGCGGCTAAAGGAACTGCTTTGAGTATTGCATGAGCAAGAAAGATATCGATCATTGATGCTTCGTCAACAATTAAAAGATCAGTTTGGAGTGTGTTTTCTTCATTATGTTTAAATTGCATGGTGGCAGGATCAAATTCTAGTAAACGGTGTAATGTTGCTGCTGCGCGTCCAGTGCTTTCATTCATTCGTTTTGCAGCGCGACCTGTTGGTGCTGCAAGTTTGTAACGAATTCTTTTTTGATCAAGAATTTCCAGGAGTTGTTTAATCAAGGTGGTTTTGCCAGTTCCTGGCCCGCCAGTAATGATAGTTATTTTATTTTGTAAGGTTGCCATAATACCTCGTTGTTGATCTTCGTTAAGTTGAAGGTTTCCCTCTTGCTTGCGTAAAATTTGGTAAACCGCATGAATATCAATAAGAAGATCTGATGGGTACTTAAGTAAATTTTTTATTTTTGTTGCAACGCCCGCTTCGCAGTAATATAAGGCCGATGTTGTAATGTAATGATTATTTTGGTTTGTTATAACCTTTATTTTTGTTGCATCGTAGAGTTCATGCAATGCATTTTTTACCAGCAAAGATTCTTCATCGTTAAGCTCAAGTAATTCTGTGGTATTTTTTTTAAGTTCTTCTGTTTCAACATAGAGGTGGCCACTTGAAACAGCTTCATTAATGGCATGCAAGATGCCTGCCTTAATGCGTGCAATGCAGTTATGTTCAAATCCCAGGTTGTGTGCAATTTGGTCAGCTATTTTGAAGCCGATTCCCCATATTTCTTCTGCCAAACGGTAAGGATTTTCTTTAACAACGGCAATTGATTCATATCCATAGCGCTTATAAATTTTTGCTGCATATGCAGGAGTAATGTTTTTTTCTTGCAAAAAAACCATGATGGTAGCAACTTCTTTTTGTTCTTTCCAGCCTTCAATGATTTGTGATAATCGTTTAGGGCCAATGCCATCAACTAATTTTAATTTGTCTGGTTCTTTGTCGATGATGTCTAAAACATTTACGCCAAAGACATCAATGAGTTTTTTTGCGTAGACAGGACCGATGCCTTTAATAATTCCCGAGGCAAGATATTTTTGTAATCCCATTACATTAGTTGGTAAAGCAATCGTGCACTTTTTTGCATCAAATTGTTTGCCAAATTTGGGATGTACAATCCAATTACCCAAAATGACGACATCTTGTCCTGCTTTAACTGAAGGCAGACATCCTTTTACAATAGTCGAACTATTTTTATTTTTTAGATTAAATATGAGAAAACCAGTTTCATTATTTTCATAAATAATACGATCAACAGTGCCTGTTAATGTTTCATAATTCATGCATTATCTTTTTTTTCCTTTTGCTGACGCAATATGGCAAAAAATTGTTTTCTTCCTTTTGGACAGCTGTCATAAATATCTTTGAGGAAACCGTCTAAATCGGTAAGGAATTTATTAAGTTGCGTAAAAGACGTCATGCTGCGCTTAAATGATTCTTCTTCCTGTCCTGCTTGCGTATCTGCCCATGAAAGCATGAAACTATGAGCAATATTTCGTTTGTTGCATGATTCGCGCATGAGTGTAATAACCATTTCTTTGAAACCTTGAATTTGCTTGATGAATTTTTCATTGAGCTTGATGAATTCATTTTTAACTTGGGTAAGAATATCATTGAGCTCATTTTTGATTTGTTGATTATTTGCATATTCTTTTTCAATTTCAGCCAATTTAGCAATGCTGCATTTTTTCTCTCTGAAAAGGTACATACCTTCGCGTTCTTTTGTTGTTTTATCCAATCTACCAATATTCATGTCAGCGTATTTACTTTTTAAGTTTACAATATTTAGGATAGTGTCGCCATCAAATGCGGGCCAGATACCATCAAGACTTCTAAGTACTGAAGATTGCAAAATAATACCCTGGTTGTTAGCAATCAAAAGTATACTTGAGAGAAATAGTGCTTTATTCATAACAGCTCCTTTTAGGCTATCAAAATATCCATTCAAAATTTAAAAATGCTGTGTAGTCATCACCAATATTTGTGCTGCACAATGGCAAGTCTGCGCCAAATCTAAAAATAAAATTATGACTTTCTCTAAATTTCGTATATTCCAGTTTTAAAAAGATTTTGTTTTGTGATGCATGTGGTTGTAGTGCGCGATCTAATTTGATGCAATTCTGATTTACGAGGCCGCTGCATTGTTCAGCGATACAGGCACGTTCTTCAGCTTTATACCAATAATCATAGCCAAGCGTTACCTTCCAATTTCCGGTGAAATTGAGTAATGCTGCTGCGGAAAGTTGATATTCTCTTTGTGCTCTCAGTTTAACGCGATAACAACAAGGAAAAAGCCAATTACGCAAACGATTATTTAAAAAGAGTAAAGCTTGTTCTGATAATTGTTCTTTTTGATCTGGTGGAAAATATTCAGGATTACTTGAATCAAAGTTTGAGTCGTCAAAAAAGCTGCATGCAATATTTTCGAGAATAAATCGAGAAACAAATTTTGGTTCCATCCAATTTACTCGAAAACTGCCAAATACGGTAACCTGCTCATCGACTCTGAAGGTTGGTTCAATGTATCCAGTGATTTGAAATCGTTTATTTTCTCCTAATTGGGTAGCAAGAAGCATGGCACCAAATTGATTAACACCGTGAATGCCAAAGCAGGTTATATCAGCTACCGCTTGGTCTTTTAATTGTTGATTGTTGCTGGTGAAGTTTTCAATAAGTGTCTCAAGATTTAAATAGCAGCGTTGTACTTTTTTCTTAAAGTCTGAACCGATAAAGCCGCTCGCAAATGTTGCAGTAGTCGGAAATGTGAGCTTAGTCCCTAGTACAATGCGGCAGCAGTCGGTGTTAACTGCATCAAAACTGAGCGAGAGGCGTAAATCGCCGAGTCCGAGACGTGTTTCAAGAACGTATTGATGAATGGCTTTTTCTTCTGCTTTTGGGTTATCGCTTGATTCAAAAACATCTGAAGATTTAATTTCTAAAATATCTTCTTCAGGAAGATTATAATTTCTTTCTACTGCATAAAATGGCAATTCTAAACCAAAATTAAACCATTTATATTTTTTCCATAAATCGAATAAAAATCCCACACGGCGTTGTTCAACGCGGGCGTTTTTAAATAAGCTAATTGTTTTGGGAATGTCGATGTTGCGTTCTCGCGCAATTTCAAGGTCAATTTCTCGCATAAGGGATAAATCAAAGAGGTTAATATAGCCGCCTATATTGCTACACCAAGGAAATACATTAGTCATTTGTTGGTAAAAAAAACTAAATCCAGCCCGCGATTGGCGTGGTGTAAAGTTTAAAATTGAGGGATAAGTGATAATATTTCTTGTTGGAAGTGGATAAGTCCAACAATAAAGATCACACTTTAATATTCTATTTAAATGTGTTTGAGTATACAGTAGTTCAAGAATATCACTTGGCGAGCTTGTGCGTGTTGCCGGTCTACTTTGAACTGCTGCTTCTAATAAATTTGAATCAATATCATCAAGGCTTAATTCTAAATCAGAGCGATTTTCATTTAAATCTTCTATGGTGGGTAGTTCATTAAATTCTACGTCATTGGCTACGGTTGTTGAAAATATACATAAAAACAAAAGGCAACAAATACCACATAAGCTCGTTTTTCTCATATTCATAGGGAGTTAATCCTATTATTGTTTGTATTTTTTTGTTGAATTGAGCTTATTGTATCCTTTTTTAATCTTTTTTTCAAAAGTGATTCGGTTTCAAAAAAAAGCATCGATTTTTGTAGGAAGAAGGGGTAAGATAAAAAACGGTACACCAATTTTTTATCTGAATAAAAAAAGGGATTTTTATGAAATTATCTCCTGTCAGGCAGGTTTTTGTTATTGAGGGTAATATTGGGGCTGGAAAATCAACATTTTTGCGTTTGCTAGATCAGCGTTTACAGATTGACCCTGTTTTTGAGCCACATGATAAATGGCAAAATGTTGGTGATGGGGAAAATCTGTTAGAAAAATTTTATACTGATATACGCCGTTGGGCTTATACATTTCAAACATATGCATTTGTTACTCGTGTGCTTGAACAGGAGCGCCAGGTTCATAATTGTAAGACTGGTATTCAAATTTTAGAGCGTTCGGTTTATTCAGATCGTTATTGTTTTGCAAAAAATTGTTATGAAATGGGCGTTATGTTGCCACTTGAATGGCAACTTTATCGGGATTGGTTTAATTGGTTGGTTGAGGGTTACACAACTAAGCCCACCGGTTTTATCTATTTACAAACAGATCCCCAAGTCTGCTATGACCGTTTGCGCAAACGTAATCGCCATGAGGAAGCTGCTGTGCCATTAGATTATTTAAAGAGACTCCATGAAAAACATGAGGATTGGTTAATCCAAGGTACAGAAATTGCTGATTATCTAAAAGATGTTCCTGTTCTTACTTTGTCATGTAACCACGATTTTGAAAGCGACGAACACGAATTAACCAAGCATTTGTCAAAAATTATACAAACGTTTGGGGTGCAGTCTAAGTTAGTTGGACAGGATAAAACAGAGCAAACTATTTCTCTTTGATGAGAAAAGAGTTAAACTGACAAGTTGAAAGGAATTATATTATGGATAATATTGCTAAGGCCGCTGCTTTTATTGGGGCTGGAATTGCTATGGGGTTAGGGAGTATCGGACCTGCCTTGGGGCAAGGAATGATCGGCGCAAAAGCCTGTGAAACATTGGGGAAATATCCAGAAACAGCTAACAAAGTTCGTTTGTCGATGCTTTTGGCGATGGGTTTTGTGGAATCCTCAGCTGTTTATAGTTTAATTGTCGCAATCTTGCTTATTATTTTTGTATAATCATTGAGCCGTGGAGGCAGCGTTTTATGATCAGATTGAATATGACGCTGATCTTTCAGATTTGCCATTTTTTAATTGCTTATTTCTTGTTGACTCGTTTTTTATGGAAACCGGTTATTGCCCATATTGATCAACAAGAAGCGCATAAAAACAACTTAGAAGAAGATCTTTTTCAGCAAGAACAGATTGTTGAACAAAAAATTTTTGCTTTGGATCGTATGTGGCAGAATGCTCAAAGCTCTTTTCAGGTTCACACACCAGAGTTAATTCGTTCGGGTGCGGTTCGCAAAGAGGAAGAATATAAGATTATTGAACCTAAAATTTCGCCTGAAATGATAAAGACATTGACTAATGAGATTGTGAAGAAGGTGCAAGAATGATTTCAATAATGTTGTTCTTTCGTATTCTTAATCTGATAATTTTTGCCATTCTTTTTGCATACATTTTCAAACAGTATATTTATCCGGGGCTGAGGCAGCAGATTGCTCATTATTTAGGAAATTTAAAAAATTTAAAAAGCTCTATTTCTTTAGCCAAACAAAAGCAAGTTGATCTTGATACTGATTATGTTCAGCAAAAGAGGGAGGCCCAAGCGCTTTTGGATAATGTCAAAAAGTGGAACATGATTATCGCGCATAACAAAGAGAAGATTGATTACGAGGTAGCTTTGCGGCTAAAAGCAATTAAACATGTTCGTGATAAACAAGAAGCGCATTATGCTCAGTCATTAATGCAAAAGAGGCTTATTTCCCAAGCATTTAACGAAGCGACTCTTGTTTTAAGAAATGAATACAGTCAAGATAGGGAAAAGGCAGAGCGTGTTATTGATGAGATTATTAAAGTTGTGCAAAAATAATTAAAGTGATGAACAGATGAATGAGGAATATGCATTATTGTGCCGACGTTATACCACTGCTTTTTTAAATATTTACGGTGATGCGCTCACATTAAAAGATTTTGAAAAAGTAAAAAGAGCAGAAATTTTTCTTCGCCGACATCGATCAATGTTAACATTTTTTGATTTGCCAGATTTAAAGTTAGATAGACATGTGCGCATGATTGATTTATTGATAGGTCATTTAAGTGTGCCAGAGTGCCTTAAGCCGTTGTTGTTGCTTCTTGATAAAAAGAGGCATATGTGGCTACTGCCTGAAGTATTTGCTATCTTGGCGACGCTCTTTTTTGAGCGTCATAATACGCTTTTATTTGAAATAAAAAGTTATCCGTTATTATCTGAGCAGCAACTCGAGATTATAAAAAAATTTTTGTTTGAAAAAACTAAAAAAGAGATTATTTGTCATCTAAAAGAAGACGTTGATTTAATTGCTGGAATCCGGGCGCAAAGCCGGATTTTTTTATGGGAATATTCAATAGAAAAAAAATTGCGTGAAGCAGAGCACGTAGTATACGAGTAAGGATAAAATATGAAAATTAAAAGCACCGATCTCGTTTCATTATTTGAAGAGGCTTTAACACAGAAGCCGAGTGAAAAACTTGATGAAATTGGTGTTGTGCTTCAAGTCGGCGATAACATTTGTACCATAAGCGGTCTTAAAGATGCCATTTTTGGTGAAGTTATCAATTTTGAAGGGGGAAACAAAGGGATCGTTTTTAATTTAGATGAAGATTTTGTATCTGTTTTTCTTTTATATAACCATATTCCTGTTGAAGAGCGGGAGGTTGCTAAACGGAGCGGCGAAGTTTTTAGGACTCCCGTTGGCATGGAAATGGTTGGTCGAGTAATTGATGCGACAGGGAACCCTCTTGATGAATTGGGCCCGATTAAAGCCGATGCTTATTGGCCTGTCGAAGAAACCGCTCCCGGTGTTATTGCGCGCTCACCAATATGCGAGCCATTACAAACCGGTTTGTTGGTTGTGGATGCATTGGTGCCCATTGGTCGAGGTCAGCGTGAATTAATTATTGGTAATCGTAATACGGGGAAAACTTCTGTTGCCGTTGATACAATTTTGAACCAAAAAGGTAAAGAGGTTTTTTGTATTTATGTGACCATTGGCAAGCGACAGGCAAATGTTGCTCGCTTAATTCAGCGATTGCAGCAAAATGGTGCAATGGAATATTCAATAATTGTAAATGCTCAAGCGAGTGACACCGTTTTGAATCAGTATCTGGCCCCATATGTGGGATGTACGATTGCAGAATATTTTCGTGAGCATGGTTATGATGCATTAATCGTTTATGATGACTTAAGCAATCATGCTATTGCATATCGTGAAATGTCTCTTTTATTGCGAAGATCTCCTGGTCGTGAAGCTTATCCTGGTGACGTTTTTTATTTACATTCTCGTCTGCTAGAACGTGCTGGTTTATTGTTAAAAGGTGGATCAGTTACTGCGCTTCCGATTGTTCAGATTCAGAATGATGATATTACCGCTTATATTCCAACCAATTTAATTTCGATTACTGATGGTCAGGTTTTTCTTGATACCAAATTATTTAATCGAGGGGTTCGTCCGGCTGTTAACGTTGAATTATCAGTTTCTCGTGTTGGTGGTGCTGCGCAAACAAAAGCTATTAAAAAGATGGCGGGAACACTGAGGCTTGAATTGGCACAGTATCATGAACTGCTTGATTTTGCACAGTTTGGCACAGAACTTGATGAAATTTCTCAAAGAAGGTTGGCGCGTGGTGAACGAGCAATTGAGCTTCTTAAACAAGAGCAATATCAAACATATTCTTTTGTTGATGAAGCATTGATGCTTTTCCTTTTAAAAGAAAATTTTTTGGATAGTTTGGCAATCACCCAAGTTCGTCATTTTTCATTGCAGTTTGTCAGTTATGTTTCGGCTTTATACGGTGATCTTTATGATGAAATCTATGAAAAGGGGGAAATTTCTGACAAGCAGATGGAAAAACTTCGAGACATTGCCCAAGAATTTTCTAAAATATTTGTAACGAAACAACATTGATAAGTTACGTTTTAAAGTAAATATTTGAGCTTTTTAATCGCGTATATTATACTTCTAATAGAATCTTTTCATGCGCCTGTAGCTCAGTTGGATAGAGCAACGGATTTCTAATCCGTAGGTCGCAGGTTCGAATCCTGCCAGGCGCACCACCAACTTCCAGTTGGATCGGGTAGTTTCATTTTCTTTTTTTCATTTACAAAGTCTGTTTTTTTAGCAAAGATGAGATATCTCATTTTTAAGGAGTTTGAGTGTGAATCGAAAAATTTTCATTACCCCTTTTTTGTTTTTTATAGTTTCAGTTAAAGCGTGCAGTATTGTTGGTTATATTGGTGATTGTCTATGTAAAAGTTTAATTTTGAAGCAGTTGTCTCGTCTTGAGTATCGTGGTTATGATTCTGCCGGTTTTGCTTGTTTGAATCCCAAAAATAATCGTTTGGTCTGTTTGAAAAGGACGGGCAAATTACAGAATTTGATTAATGCACTTGACCGTGATCCAATTGATGCGCATATTGCCATTGGTCACACGCGGTGGGCGACTCATGGTGTTGCAAGTGAAGAGAATGCGCATCCTCATGTTGATGGGCTTCAATCGGTTGCATTGGCCCATAATGGTATCATTGAAAATCATTTTTCTTTACGTAATCAGCTCAAAAAAGAGGGATGTATTTTTCAATCAGAGACTGATACTGAAGTCATTGCACATTTGTTGGGAAAAATTCTCAACAAAACAGATGATTTAAAAGCTGGTTTAATGTCATTGACAACACAACTTGAAGGAGCTTTTGCCGTTGTCGCTATCTCCCAAAAATTTGCCGATACCTTGATTGCAATTCGCAAAGATTCGCCATTATGCATTGGCATTAATGAACATGAGAAATATATTGCTTCAGATGTTTTAGCTTTCAGTGATTATACCGATAAAGTTATTTATTTGCCTAACAAAAGTTTTGCGTTGGCTAAAAAAAATAGTGTTGAGATTTATGACTTTGATGGGAAATTGTTAGATGTTAAAGTGCAACCAATTTTGGCAAAACATTTATCATGTGATAAGGATGGGCAGCCACACTTCATGCTCAAAGAGATTTACGAGCAAAAAAGTGCTATTAAGGCAACCGTAAATTTTTATCGCTCACTTAAAGATAATTTGGATGGTTATATTAATGTGCCCCGTGCGTTTTTGCGTGAATTGAAAAAGATTCATATTATTGCATGTGGAACCTCATGGCATGCTGGGCGTATTGGTCAGTATTTTTTAGAGTCAATTGCCCGTGTTCCGACGCATGTTCATTTGGCATCTGAATATCGTTATGAATCTTTCATACCTGAATTTGATGTATTGTATGTTTTAATCTCTCAGTCAGGGGAAACTGCTGATACATTAGCTGTTTTGCGTGAATTGAATCAGTACAACTTAAATACATTAACGATAACCAATGTTGCATCAAGCTCAATGGCCCGTGAGAGCAAGGGATATTTACAAACTATTGCAGGGCCTGAAGTTGCCGTCGCTTCAACAAAAGCATTTACCACCCAAATGACCGCTTTATATTGGTTAGCACATATTATTGGGTTGCAAAAAGGACTGGTGAATGATCAACAAATGACGCAAGCAGAAGATGATTTAATTGCTGCTGGATCACTATTGATTGAAGCGATTAAAAATAATGAGAAAGCTATTGTTGAGTCTGTTGCAAAAAAATACATAAAATATCAGCGCTTTTTCTTTTTGGGACGCCATATTGGTTATCCTTTTGCATTGGAAGGTGCGTTGAAATTAAAAGAGATTTCATATCTTTTTGCAATGGGTTATCCAGCGGGTGAATTAAAACATGGTTCCATTGCCTTAATAGATGAACAGACGCCAACCGTTTTATTTTCACATATGAATCCGATAATTTATCAGAAAATTATTTCTAATGCTCAAGAGATTAAGGCGCGTAATGGAAATATCATCGCATTTGCATTTGAAGGGCAAGATGAATTGATAAAGCTTGCTGATCAAGCGTTTATTATTCCGTCGGTGAAGCCTTTATTGGAGCCTTTTGTGATGAGTGGCGTGATGCAGTTTTTTGCTTATCAAATTGCTAAACAATTGGGCCGAGATATTGATCAACCACGTAATTTGGCAAAATCGGTTACGGTAGAGTGATTTTAGATTCAGTTGGTTTAATTTAGAATAATAAAAACGCCCTGGTTAATCAGGGCGTTTTTATTAGTATTGCGCGATAGGTGGAGTAAAGTTACCCAAAATGAATGTTTGGGTTTCTTCCAATTGTAAAATTAAATTTACATAATTAAAATTCAATGCGTTGTGCATACATTTTGTGGGTTTCGCCATCAATTTCAATGTTTGATTCTATACTGTCAGTTTGGGAGTCTAACCTATTTTTTATAAAACCCTTACTCATTTTTCCACGATGAGATGGATTTTCCCATTTAGCCAACCAACAGTTATAAGAATCAGGATTTAACATCAAAGAATGGTAACATAAACAGCCATACTCATAGGGTCCATTCGCTAGATAGCTCATCTCATCTTGTATATCTACTGCTGTTATTACATCAGGAGGAGTAAGATGATTTTCTTTGATAAAGGACAAATAACTATCAACATTATTATGAATAAAAAGTTGTAACGTTGCATGTGGGAATGTTTGTTCTAAATAAGTAATAAATTGCTTTGTTCGTTCTTCTATGATAAGGCATTCAGATGTCAATTCCCCTTCAATTACATCATCCTTAAATCTTGCACCGCCCCATTCTTCTTTGGCTTTTTCTTTCAATTTTTCTAATACAAGTGATGGGTCAATATGTGAATAAGGGTTTATCTCTCGACCATCCCCTATGAATTCACGCGCTGCTACATATGGGGTATGTTTGTGATCAATAAGATGTATTGATAAAGAGGCATCTGGACTTTGTATTAAAGTTTTCAATATAATAAGAAAATCTTGAAACATACCGCCTGTTCCGAAACCTACATAATGTGCAGGCCCACTTTTCAATCGTTCCAGGAGAGCGTGCACAATGTCCTCTTCGTAGGCAGAGCGACAATGAGGATCAAAGCTTCTACTTAAAATACAAGGTCCCCAGTCTTCACATGTACATTCACCCAATAAAAAAAGGGGTGCTTCCTTTTTTAAATCATTGATAGTTTCACCTATTATGTGTCGCCATTCACCTACTGGTTTATCCTCAATTTTTTTTTCGGTTAATAATGCGTTCTTAAATTTTTTGTCAACTTCATAACCATACAATAGAGAGGCCAGAGGATCAGCTAGAAGTTTATCTAAATAGGTAGGATTATATAAACCTAATGTTAATATTTTAGCAATTTTATGATGACGTGCACTCCATCCTAGTGTATAAGGTTCAGTTATTTTTTGATCCATTGAAAAACATGTTGAATATAAAACTAATGAAATGATGGGAAGAAAAACTTTTTTCATAAATATCCTTTCTTATCCTAATATATTTTTTCTGAGGGTAGAAATCATTTTTCCAAAATTAGACATACGTAGAATTTTTTGGAAGCTTGTGCGTCCTAGTTCGATAGTTACTGCGTTACCGAAACCATCTGCTCTTCCTGAAAAAGTTGTCTGTGTGGGGAAAATAAGACAGGCATGCCTTAATTGAGGTAATAGATGAGGATTGCGACATAATAAACGATAAAATTCTTCAAATACGTAATGAAATTTTTCAATTTCTTTTCCTTGTATTTTTCGATCTCTATGGAGTGAAAATTGTAGAGCATTGAGCGCGCTGGTAAGAATAGTATCTATTTCTGCAGCATCTTCCGTTCCATTTCTCAAAAGTTTTTCTACATGGTCTAAAAGGACGTGTAATGCGCGCATGGAAGAAAAACCTCTTATTGCGGCAAATAACGCAGGAGCTTCTAGGTTGCCTTCAGCATTTCTTTCTAAAAGGGATGCTTCGTGATCAAGAAGAACCTTTACGATTTTGTAATTCCCATGTGCTGCAGCGTTGATTAAAGATTCACGAGCATTATATATGATTTCTTTTTCAATTAAAAAATTAATGATTTTACTGTTTTTATCATATTTCATTGCATTATGCCAAACTGATACATCAAATGGATCAATGGCATTAATATTTGCACCTTTTTCAATGAGAAATTCTGTTACACGTTTGAATCCTAATTCAACGGCACAGCTTAGAGCGGTTCTGCTTGCCATTGGAGTGTCAACTGGTAGGTGTTTAACATCAAAAAGCCAGGTGAGGATTGCGATTCGTTCATTTTCAGTTTTTAAATGTTCTTTTAATCGATAATGAGGGTTTGTTGCTCGTTCTTCACAATGTAGAATGCCCGCAGCAAATTCTGTAACGGTTGCAGCGAAATAAATATCACTAGATTGAGCATTGAGGTTTGCATTATGGTTGACTAATAATTGTACAATTTCAAGTGAAGGTGCATCTGCTGCATACATTAAAGGAGTGTTTCCTAGATGATCTGGTTCATTAATATCAACACCTTTTTCAATCAATAATTCTACGATATTTGTTTGTTTATGTAATATTGCCGAAATAAGAGGAGAGTCTCCATTATCGTCATTTCCATATAAAAATGCTCCTCTATTAATAAGTAAACGGGCCATATCAAATTTTTTATGATGAAGGGCATAGGTTAACGGTGTGTCATAGTCTTCTTCTCGTTCGCTGTAAATATCAGCCCCTCTGTTGATCAGCAATTCAAGAATTTTTGGTTGATCATATTTAATGGCCCAAAATACAGGGTTTTCTCTTTCAATAGTTTGATTAACCCAATTAACATCAGCGCCACAGCGAATTAAGGTTTCTACAGCAAAGTGGTTTCCCTCTTTAATCGCTTGCATTAATAAGTTGTTTCCTTGATCATCACTCATATTTATATCGGCACCATGTTCAATAAGATTCTGTATGAAATCAAATGTTCTTGCTGAATCATCTGACTCTCTCAGGTGAATAATAACTGATTTAAGTTCTTCATTTAAATCAGGGATCCTTTCTTCCATGGCATTTAAACTAAAAAGTCCTGTCAATGCTAAAAGTGAAAGAATTAATTTTTTATACATACAACCTCCAATATTGTTTTTTTGTAATAAAAAGACCTGATTTCATTATATATTAAAAAAAGAAAATGTCAAATTGAAAAAAAACAAAATGGTATTGTCTTAAGAGATAGCCTTGATTCATCTTGAATTCTTGAGAAAAGAAGAAGCCAATAGAAAGATTAAAATTATAAAAAATTGATTTTTTAGGATCTGATGCATATGATGAAAGTATGATGTTAAATACAAAAAATCCTACCTGTTGTTGTAGATCCAATAAACATTGGTGGGAGGATGCTATTTAACATTTCAGAGCATATGAATTTGTAAAAGCCTCCCAATTTCGGGAGGTTTTTTATTGTGAAAGAAGAAAAGGGATATTTCAGTGCATAATCGGGTTTTTGTTATAAATAAAGATCATTTGAAGCCGCATGAAAGAATTATTAAAAAACATGTTAAAAAATTGGGGCATCAAATTGCTAAAGATGGTTTTATCAATGATCCGGTAATCGTTGATAAGGGGACGATGATTATTCTTGATGGTCATCATCGTTATAAAATCTTGCAGCTTTTAGGTATGTCTTTTGTCCCGGTGTATTTTTGTAGACTATGGGCAAGATGCAATCCAGGTAGGTGCCTGGCGTGTCGGCGAATGCATAACAAAAAAAATTGTTGTTAATGCGGGACTTTCTGGAAAATTGTTGCGTCCAAAAACGTCGAAACATCTTATTTTAGATAGGCCGACAGGTCTTAAAATTCCGTTAATTTTTTTAAAATAAAAAGGATGATGATGAACATTCAAAATGCTGTTTCTCAAAAAACTATTTTTCAAATAATTGGTAATACGCCGTTAATTGAATTAAAACGTTATTCGCCTCATCCACGCGTGAAAATTATGGCAAAATTAGAGGGGACAAATCCTGGTGGGTCAGTAAAAGATCGTGTCGCGCGTGCAATGATTTTTGATGCGATTGATAAAAAGTTAGTGGGCACTAAAGAGATTCTTGAGCCTACCAGTGGCAATATGGGGATTGGTATTGCGATGATTGCGGCGGCTCTTGGCTATAAATTTACTGCTGTTATTCCTGAAAGTGTCAGCTTAGAACGTCGCAAATTATTGCAAATGTATGGGGCGAAACTTATTTTAACCGATGGGCCAAAGGGAACCAACTATGCTATTGAAGTTGCTCGTGAAATTATCAAAAAAGAAGCACATCGTTTTCTCATGCTCGATCAATTTAATAATAATGCTAATGTGATGGCTCACTATGAAACAACCGGTTCTGAAGTACTCCACGATGTACCATATCTCACACATTTTGTTGCCGGCATGGGTACTGGAGGTACATTGATGGGTGTTGGGCGTCGATTAAAAGAATACAATTCTTCAATTAAAATTATCGGTGTTGAGCCAAAAGAAGGATCAAAAATACAGGGATTGCGCAATATGAAAGCCTATACTCCTTCAATCTATGATGAAGAAAGGTTAGATGAGGTTTTACATTTGGCTGATGATGAAACAGCTTTTGAATTAGCGCGTGATATTTTTAAAAAAGAAGGAGTTTCTGTTGGCATATCAAGTGGCGCGGCATTATGGGGAGCAATTAAAGTGGCAGAACAGTTGAAAGAAGGGGTTGTCGTGACTGTTTTTCCTGATCGTGGTGATCGTTATGTCAGTACTGCTCTGTTTGCCTAAAATAACGTGAGTTTCGATAATAAACTTTGAAATATTTTGTTAATGAAAATAAAAGCAAAGCGTCGCTATGAGCGAACTTGGAGCGGAGAGAAAAGTGAGTCGAATGGTTTTATCGAACGCTCTTTTTTATTAAAACAAACTCTTATGAACTGATTTTTTCCTTTTCGATATAATTTTCAAGTAATCGTGCTATTCCCGGGCGTTCTACTTTAGTCCAACGGTTAATTCGTATTGAGGTTAAATCTAAGGCAGTTTTGCCTTTCTTGTTAACAAGAGAAGGATTTGCACCTTTATCAAGAAGTAAAGTCACTACTTTGGGTTTATCTTCGAGGGTAGCGATCATGAGTGGGGTGAATCCTTCAGAATCGGCCGCGTTGGTGTCAGCTCCTTTTTCAATGAGGTATCTTGCAATTTCCAAATTTCTAGCCGCAGCAAACATGAGGGGTGTTTCACCTTTTTTATTAGCTTGATTAATATCTGCGCCTTTTTCAATTAACAATCGCACTAAGGCAAAGTTTTGGGTGAGTGCAGCATTTAGTAATGCTGTCCCCCCCTCTTTGTCCCTAAAATTAATGTTTGCACCATTGTCAATCAGCAGGTTTACAATTTTAGGATAATTTTTTTCCGTTGCAAACATTAAGGGCGTTTGACCGGTGTAACTATTAGCCTTTTTAACATTTGCACCACAATCAATTAATTTTTGTACCAAAGCACTATCTCCGCTCGATACGGCATTCATTAATGCTGTATAACCAGCTGCATCAGATTTGTCGACATATTTATCCGGAATAAGTCCTTCTTCATAACATTTCTCAGAACGAAGTTTTTCACCTTTGGGCAAATCAGCTTGAAGTATTATGGTTAAAGATGTAAGCAATATAAAAATAGATATTTTTTTCATTTTTCTCCCCTTTTTTTATTATTAGCTCCATCTTAGAATATTTCAAATTGAAATATCAAGAATTTTTTATTAATATAATAAGATATGCCGAGAAGGGTGATCAGAGTTACGGGAACTATGCAACCTATCTAATGTATGAAAAAGCTGATAATTTACGGATGCGCATCTCTGATGAGTGGTTAGGTTAAAAAAAAGAGCGCTCGGTTCATCATAAAGATGATAGCGAGCGCTGCCTCCATTTCCCCGTAGGGTTTTTTATGATTCTTTTGCGATTTTTCTTAATTTTTTAAGTTCTTTGACGGGATCTTTGGCTTTAAATATTGCCGAGGCCATGGCAATATCATCAGCGCCTGCTTTAACAACTTCTGGTAAAATTTTTTCGTTGATGCCCCCGTCGATAGCAATTCTGAAATTTAATTTATTTTTTTTACGATAGGTTTTTAATTTTTTAACTTTATCCAATGTTTGCGGAATGAATTCTTGTCCAGCAAACCCTGGTCTGACTGACATTACAAGAACCTGATCAAGCTCATGTAAGATCGGCGTGACATTTTCAATTGATTCATCGGGATCTAACGCAATACTTGCAAGCCATCCTTTTTTATGAATAGTTTTTATGAGGTTAGTCGGTTTTGGGGTACTCGTTTTATGAAAAGCTATAATAGAATTTTCTGGTAGCTGAAGAAAATCTACCATTTTTTCTGGGTATTCAACCATGAGATGAACAAATGGCGCTTTGGATGAGGCCTTTGCAATGGCATTAATAACATTGGGGCCAAATGTAAGATTTGGTACAAAGTGAAAGTCCATTATATCCAGATGGAAACCATCAGAATATGGCTCTAACTTTGCGATTTCCTCTTTTAGCTCTAAAATATTTGCAGACATTAAAGAAGGAAATAATTTAATCATTTTTAACCCCTATTTGTATTAACCTCATATTGCAAACCAGTATATATGTAAAAAAAATAAAAATCAATAATATGCAATAAAATTTTTAAAATACTACAAGGATTAAAAATAAAATTGTAAAAATCGCTTTGCTTTTCACCTTGCATTAAATATGATAAAATAATGTCTGCAATGCTTTTAAAAAAGAAGGACTTGAACGATGCAGAATGATTTCAAGGTTGGCATGTTGATTCTTATGGAAGGAGATTTGGAAAAAGCTGTTGAATTTTATAAAAAATTTAACTTTCCAATAACGTTTCATTTAGAAGGAAAATGGGCAGAATTAAATATTGGTGATGTAAAACTTGGCTTAGCGCCGACTGATCAGGAGCTTCCAGATCGTCATACGGGTATTATTTTAGAAGTATCCGATGTGAAAAAAGTTTATGATGACTTAAAAGCCAAGGGTGTTGAGTTTGTTAGAGAACCATTTGAGGCTGTTCATGGCATTATGGCAAGTATCAAAGATCCAGGAAATAATATTATAGATCTTTATGAGCCAACACCTGAAAAAGTTGAAGAACTCGTCAAAAACATCAGGGAAAAAGAAGCTGCAGAAGGTAAAGAGCATAAATAAATTTCATAAATGGAGGTTTAGATTCTTCCCTTTTTTTATTTTGTTGGCATAAGAAACTTTTCAAAAATAAATTAAAAAAATCTTAGTCTCGCATTATAAGATATGGTCTTTGCAAACCATGTATTTTTTCGTATAATAAAAGTATTATTTTGTTACATATGCAGTGAGGAGTCGGCATGAAAAAAATCAGACCATTATATGATCGTATTTTGGTTGAACGGATTGATGAGGATGAAACCACGCCAGGTGGTATTGTCATTCCTGCAACCGCAAAAGAAAAAGCCCAGGTTGGCAAAGTTCTCGCCGTTGGTGCTGGTCGCATTACCACAGGTGAAAAGCTTGCGCCATTGGCCGTTAAAGAGGGCGACAAGGTCTTTTTTGCTAAATATGCTGGAACTGAAGCGGGGGATAATCAATTAATTATCCGTGAAGAAGACGTTTTGGGGATTGTTGAGTAAAGCCTTGAATGCCCTTTGACGCATTTTTCGACACGCAGATGAAATCTGCTGCTCAAAATTTGCTCGGGGCGAACGGTGTTTGTGGTTGTTTGCGAAGTATTGTTAAATTTTTGAAATATTTTTTATCCCGTTCATCCTGCCGTGCGCGGCGTAGCCTTGGCGAAGTCGCGAGCGAGTTTCGAACGTAAGTTGAGAAGCGAGTAGAAGGAGAGGGGATACCTTGTAAGGATTTATATGGCAAAAAAAATTTTATTTGGACAAGAAGCTCGTAATGAGCTGATGAAGGGGGTTGATACCCTTGCAAATGCAGTTAAAGTAACGCTTGGACCGCGGGGGCGCAATGTGGCCTTTGAAAAATCTTTTGGGTCACCAACAGTAACAAAAGATGGTGTGACGGTTGCAAAAGAGATTGAATTAAAAGACAAGTTCCAAAATATGGGTGCACAGATGGTGCGTGAAGTTGCCAGCAAAACAGCAGATGTTGCGGGTGATGGAACGACAACAGCGACCGTTTTGGCGCAAGCTATTTTCCATGAAGGAAATAAGTTTGTAACGGCGGGTGCTAATCCAATGGAATTGAAACGTGGCATTGAGCGCGCGGTTGCTGCTGCAGTCAAATCGATTAAAGATCAATCAAAGGCCATTAGTGGTAAAAAAGAGATTGAACAGATTGCGACTATTTCTGCCAATAATGATGAAGTAATCGGTTCTCAAATTGCTGAAGCAATGGAAAAAGTTGGCCAAGATGGGGTCATTACCGTTGAGGAAGCAAAGGGAATGGAAAGTTCGATTGATATTGTAGAAGGAATGCAATTTGATCGTGGTTATCTTTCACCTTATTTTGTAACTAATGCAGAAAAGATGGAAGCTGAATTAAGCGATCCACAAATCTTAATTGTTGAAAAGAAGATTACCAGCATGAAAGCATTGGTTCCTATTTTGGAACGTGTTGCACGTGCTGGCCAACAATTGTTGATTATCGCAGAAGATATTGAAGGTGAAGCCCTCGCAACATTAGTTGTTAATAAGATTCGTGGCACATTGCAAGTTTCAGCCGTTAAAGCGCCAGGTTTTGGTGATCGTCGTAAGGCGATGTTGGAAGATGTTGCTGCATTAACCGGTGGCAAGATGGTTTCAGAAGATCTTGGTCTTTCATTAGAAACAGTTTCTGTTGATGATTTGGGTTCAGCGAAAAAAGTTGTTATTACCAAAGATACGACAACGATTGTTGATGGTGCAGGTTCACCGGAAGATATTAAAAACCGTATTGCACAGGTCAAGATGCAAATTGAAAATACATCTTCGGATTATGATAAAGAAAAGCTTCAAGAGCGTTTAGCAAAACTTTCTGGTGGAATTGCGGTTATTAAGGTTGGTGCAGCGACTGAAACAGAAATGAAAGAAAAGAAAGATCGCATTGAAGATGCGTTGAGTGCAACACGTGCTGCCGTTGAAGAAGGGGTTGTTGCCGGTGGTGGCGTCGCATTATTACGTGCACAAGCTGCGCTTGCAAAATTAGAGCTATCAGGTGATGAAGAACTTGGTATGCAGATTGTCAGAAAGGCGCTTGAGTCACCAATTCGTACTATTGCAGAAAATGCTGGTGATGATGCATCTGTTATTGTGAATAATGTGCGCGCCGAAAAAGGTGATTATGGTTATGATGCACGTGCTGGCAAATATGTAAATATGGTAGAAGCAGGAATTATTGATCCTGCGAAAGTTACCCGTTTTGCATTACAAAATGCTGCCTCTATTTCAGGATTATTATTAACAACAGAAGCGATTATTGCAGAACTTCCTGAAGAAAAGAAAGAGACGCCTCATATGCATGGTGGTATGGGCGGCATGCCAGGCATGATGTAATTGCTTTTAAATTTTGATTTAAAGAGGGCTGCGATGCGCAGCCCTCTTTATTGTGCGTTCGATGATACCTTTCGACCTTGCGTAAGGCGAACGCGATAGTTTTATGACCAAGACTTTAAGGCAGATAATTAACTTTTGATGAGAGGGACTTTTCGTGACTCCGTTACAACTGGAGCAAAAAGAGAAACGTTGCAGACTTGTTGGCCTTTTAATTGTTTCTTTTGTTTGCGAATTTTTTCCCTTCTTTTAACTGAATCACGAATACTTTTCTTTGCTTCATTCCAATGTTTTTTCATGCGTGTGCGATATTCTTTGTAAGTAACGTTATCTGGTTTGAATTCTTGCAGTTCTTTGCGAAAATGGGTGAGTTCTTGTTTAGTGAAAAATGGAACACTCAATTCTTTTTCTTTTTTACCTTCACCATCTTTAATTTTTATGGTCATGTTCTCTTTTTCTGGATATAACGTCATGCGAATATGTTTTCCGTTTAAATGTTGTTCGTTAATGGTTTTAAGAAAAAATGGGATTAGAAGGCCAACTGAAAGTGGTTTAATTGGAAAATATTTGCGATACCATTCGGGTGCCCACCCGAAGAAAAACATTTCCGTGTGGTTAGGATGAACCATTTCATATTTGGGCATAATGTGAAAAGTGCCATCTTTTTGTGGAATCTTAATATGGGTTCTGAAGATACGAATTTGTACTTGTGTAATTGTATGAGGAAGTGGCCCATGTTTTTTGTGAAAGAAATGGTGTGCAAATGAGTGCGTTGGTGACGAAACAAAGTCAGAACTTTGAATATTATCTCCTTTTGAATAAAAGAGATAAACATTTTTGAAAAGGCCATTTTGAAGATAAAATTGCGTATTAATGTGGACTGGTGTTGAAACTAAAATAAGTTCATCAATTTTAAATGGGGTGTAGCCATTGTTGCGTGCTGCTTCGCCCATATGAAGTGCTGTATTGCCTCCATGACTGTAGGCAATGATACGAAAACGAGGATTGTCACCTTGCTTTTTTGTTTTGTAATATAAATCTTTTATTGCTTTGTATAGTATTTCTGCTGATTTGCGACGTGATTTACAACTTAATAATCCGGTCCAACCGAAGGCGTAAAGTTCTGTTGGTGGTAATCCGACAGCATTATTAATATCATTAAAAAGTTGTCCAAAAATTTCACCGCCCGCGTACTCCCTTAGTGGTTTTTTATCAACAGGGAATGCCTTATGAAGGCCGATGCGATTTTGTGGTTGAAGTTTCATAAAGTATGGATCTTCACGAAGAAGTTCCGTCGTTTTAACATAAATTGAATCTTGTGTGTCATCATGAAGTAATTTAAGTGCGTCGCTTATATTTAAATAGAGAGGGTGTGCGCCGCCACCATGTAAAAAAATTGTGATCCATTTATCTTGTGCTGAAGAAGTTAATATTAGGAAAAAAGCTATGAATAAAGCTTTCTTCATCGGCAACCCCCCTATTTTTATTATCACTCTTCCTATTTATAATAATGCCAATAAAATTTCTAATATATCAATATTTTTTATTAAAAAACTTAAATATATTCTGCTGGTGCGATATTTTGATTGATTGGATTGATTTTTTATTTTTTTGAAATAGAGTCGAAGAAGTGAGCTGTCTCATTGTAAAGTTTTGATAAATTTTTTTGGATATGTTTGTTTAATGTGAAAAATAAATATGCGTGAGGAGTGAAGGGTAATGAAAAAAATATTTTTGATGGGTGCGTTATGTTATCTGGGAATGCTTCAAGCAAGTAAGACTGTTTTTGTTCCGCGTTCAATTTCAACTGATCCCATGTACGAATTGGCGTTAAATTTTCATCAGGATTACTTGAAAGACAGTACTAATGAAGATGATTTTTCGTGGAGTTTGTATGTAACGCCTTTTTACCAATCATCAGCTCGATCAAAAAAGATTGGTGGTTATTTGCTACCAACCTGTGTAAGGGGATGCAATTCTTCTTGTTGTTCGAAAGGTTCTTCATGTAATTCTTGTTGTAATGCAACGTGCGGATGTTGTGATAAAACATCTGTTTCTGTTCGAGAAGATGGTTTAGGTGATATTGGATCGCCATGGCTCTATTTATTGGCTGCCGAAGGTTCGCAGTTTAATTCAACATTGAGGATCTGTCCAAAGTGGTATAAGGCTGGTGCACATATTAATTTCTGCCTTAATTTTTCAAATTTACTTCGCGGTTTATGGCTGAGTGCAATCGTTGTGCCGTTACAATCGACACATAAACTATGTTTGCGCGAATGTCAGATTGGTGCAGCAGGGTCGCTTGCTGGTTATACAACTATCTGTGACGCATTGAATTCATATGGAGTACAAAAATTTTGTAATAAAGTAAAAAAGAGTGGCTTTGATGATATTCAGGTGAAATTAGGATATGCATTAAAGCCGCATGAAAAATGGTTTATGGAATTCTATCTTGCGGGTGTTGTCCCAACAAGCAATGTTCAAAAAGCATGTTATTTCTTTGAGCCACAAGTTGGTAGTGGCCGCCATGGTGGATTTGGTGTTGGTTTTGATGGCGTTGTACATATGACGCAAACAGACGCTTCTTCATGGGATTTTATGTTTGATGTTAAGTATTTATATTATTTCCAACATTGTCAGATTCGTTCGTTTGATCTTTGTAATGGTGATTGGTCTCGTTATTTATTAGGAACTTTTACTGACTCACGTACTGTTGGTGTTCCTTTATTGCCGTGTTTGACACGTAAATGTAATGTTACTCCACGTTCTCAACTAAGTTTGTATGGTGCTTTGCATCATGAACATAATGATTGGGAGTTTGAATTAGGTGGTAATTTTTGGTGGCGGCAACGTGAAAAAGTTACATTATGTAACACCTGTTTAAGTGATGTTGCCATTTATGATTTAGCTGGTGCGCGTGCGGGAAATCCTGTTTCAGCAAGTACTGCAAATATTAGTCAATCAGCTGGTGGTGCCAACGCTGCAACAAGCGATACAACATTTACGATTATTGATCCATGCACCATCAATGTCTGTTCTGCAACTCAACCCAATGCATATACATTCAAAGTTTTTGCTGCCCTCGGTTATGAATTCAAAGAACATGAGTGGCCATGGCTGTTAGGAATCGGTGGGTTTTATGAAGTAGCAAATTCATGTTCTGCATTGAATCAATGGGGTGCATGGTTAAAACTTGGCGTTCATTTTTAAATGCAAGATTTTTTTTGGATACTTAAAATATGAAGGAGAATTTTATGAAGCGTTCTATTCTTTTCTGTTTAACGTTGTTGATTTACTCGAGTCTTATTTCTTTATCGCCTGGTGACCTCGATCCTTCATTTGGTAGTGGCAATGGCTATGTGTCAATTTCGCTTGGCAGTTCGACTATTGAAGGAGCATCTGATGTATTGGTGCAACCAGACCGAAAGATTGTTATTTGTGGTTTGACAGATATTGGTTTATCCGGTGGACAATTTGCAGCTATTCGTTATCTACATAATGGCGACCTTGATTCATCTTTCGGTACTGCGGGAAGATTTACCTATGCAAAAGGAACAGATGATGGTGCGTTGGGAATGGTTCGCCAGTCAAATGGAGGACTACTGTTGACCGGTTATGTTAAAGAGGGGGGGATTTATAAAGTTGCCACGATGCGTTTAACATCAAGTGGCCAATTAGATACAACATTTGGTAATAGCAGTGGTTTTGCCATAACAGATGTTGGTGGCGTGGAATCTACAGCATGGGATATTGCATTGCAGGCAAATGGAAAATTTATTGTTTCAGGCTATTGGTCAACGGCGACCGATTATAGCATGGTTATTATTCGTTACAATAGCGATGGTTCATTGGATACATCGTTTGGTGAAGATGGAACAGGTATTGTCAAGTTACCTATTGTTGCGGGAAATGGTTCAGATGCATATTCGGTAACTGTTCAGTCTGATGGAAAAATTGTTGCGGTCGGTTTTTATGGTGATCCGGATGGAGATTCGGCTATTCAGTTGGTTCGATTAACCACTACCGGGAGATTAGACACAGGTTTTGGTACTAATGGGATTAAACGAACTGCAATTACCAGTGGTTATGATGCTGCGTATGGTGTTACAATTCAATCGGATAATAAAATTCTTGTTGCGGGAGTTGCTGAACCAGCGGCATTGGTAATTCGTTATAATGCTGATGGTTCTGAAGATACAAATTTTGGAACTAATGGTACCGGGATTATGCTTATTGAGCTCGGCACAGATGCTTATGGTCGGGGGATTGCTATTCAAGCAGATGATAAAATTGTCATTGGTGGTTTTTATTTTCAATCATTATCACAGGTGTATGGATTCATCCGTCGTTATACGAGTTCAGGTTCTGTTGATACAACTTTTGGAACGCAAGGAACTGTTATAACTGCGTTGAATGTTGCTTATGAAGCAATTACTAATTTAATCATGCAACCAGACGGTAAAATAATTGCTGCTGGCGGTTCTGCTTCAAGTGTGGTAGGGGCAGTTGTAGGAACAAGCAATCGTCGTCCTATCACACGTAATGGGGGAACAGTAAATTATGTTACATGGCGATATATTGGTGAGCCGGTTGAAGTTCCTGCAAGTGAATTAGCGGCAGCGCGTTTAAATGTACCAAAAATTTGTTTAGCAACAAGTTGGGTTGATAAAGCTGCAGATTTTTATGCGCTGTTACGTGATAAATATTATGACTTTGATAGTACGAGTGGTTCTGCAACTTGTGGTTGTTGCGTATAGGATAATTAAAATCGTAACAGTTTCTTCTGGTGTCGTTGGAAATGCGAATTTTGGTTTTTATGCAAAAACGTATAAAAAAAGTGGTTTGGCGACAGCGGTTCAAAAACGTTATTGTCGAACAGGTGATTATACGTGTCCTTATGCAACATGATTTACAAAAAAAGATTTATTTTTTACGATGGTTGCAATTGAATAAAGGATATTATGATGAAAAAATATTTAATTGGATTAGCATTGATGAATTCACTGCATGCTGTGACGGTTGTCTTTAATAATGATACAAATGCAACATATTTTGCTTTGTGCGGCGATGTTGGTTCATTGCTTGAGCCAAAAAAAGAGTGCACGTGTGAGTTGCCTGATACGTCTTGGTGGAAAAAATGGTGGAATGAATCGGGGGTTGCTCTATATAAACAGACTACCAGCGGTAAGTTTGTAAAAACCTTTACGATTCATCCTAAGAAGGGTGACCAATCAGTTACAATTTTAGTGAGCGATATTCACCGTAAAGTGCGCAATGTAGAACAGCCTTTTAATGTACGAACATCAAAAAGAATTGTTTCACAACCAGTAAAAATTAAAAGTGTAAAAGAGAAGAGATAGTATAAAATTAGCTTTGTAGTTTTAATATTTAGCTTTTTGTTTTCAAAATTTTTTCTTTATTACTAAAAATTTTATATTCATAACTAATTTAAGGGGGTGCTCGTCCACCCCCTTAAACCCGGACGCCAACGGTTCCTTTGGATCCCTACGCTTGTAATCCCGGCATTCGCCTTCGGCTCATCCGCTCGACAAGCGTGAATGAGGTTTATAAAAATTAAATTCTAAAATATCCTTTGAGCTTGTTGGTGGATCAAGCCGTTAGGCGAGTATCCATCCGAATTGCGTAAAGCAATGAGGACGTAAGCCTTACAAGCGCGGCAATCCAACAGCATGTTGGCGCCTAGATTTAAAAGGGGTTGGCGAAAACCCCTTTTATGCCTTTTGGCAGATAATAAAAAATTTATTTATAAACTATGTTCGCTATTTTTTCTGCAAAAGATGTTGCTTCGCGAACAGAACGTTGAAATAAGTTTCGTCCGACAGCGGTTCCAGAGGTTCCTTTTTGAAGTTGATCTTCAAGGTCTTTAAGAAACAATTCTTCATCGACTTTTTCGCCACCAGAAACAATAATTTTAGTGTTTCCTGCTGCTTTGACTGCCGGAATAAGGTCATTGTAATCTGCGTGACGAGGAATGTGTAATTTTACAAAATCTGCACCAAGTGCGTTGGCAGCGCCAGCGGCGCCTGCCAATAATTCTGGAGAATAATCTTTTACTGCTTTTCCACGAGGGTAGATCCATAAAATGGTTGCAAGTCCTTCTTGATGTGCATTATTAATAATTTGAGCAGCTTCTTGTAACATGATTGGCTCATATTCGCTCCCTAAATATAGTGTGTAACCAACGCCACAAATCTTAAGGCCGCTATTTTTTTTAAATCGCATGACATCGAACACAGTCCATAGTTGTTGACTGATCGGGTCATGGTGTTCTGTTTTTACGAGATTGGTTTTACTGTTTAATTTTACGATGTAATTAATTTTGGAATATTGGGCGCCGTAACGTGCAATAAAGCCGAGTTGTGTTGCAAAGGCTCCAATAGAATAATTGTTTGCAATGGCAAAAAGATGTTGTGGTGATGCTGCTTCTTCCGTGATTCCTTCACCAAAAAAATCATTATTTAAATGTTCAATTTTTTGATCACCGGCAAAGAGAAATAGGTTATTACTTTTATGCGTAATTAATTCATAATTTTTGCGGAATAGTTGTGTTGCTTGTGAGGGTATATCGGCTGGTACAAAACATTTCATAAAAAACCTTTTTATTGCATTCTATCAGGGTTGCAAATCAGTTACAAATTAAAAAAGATTTACTTAAAAGAAGCGAGTTCGATAAATTTTGAGATATTTTATTAATGGAAATAAAAGCAAAGCTCGCCATTATTAGGGAGAACGCATCCAATAACAAGGTACAGAGGTTGTTAATAATTATCGAATTCACGTTAAAAAACTTACCAATAAATTTTTATGTGGGCACATAACCGTTGAATAAATTGTTTGTTTATTAAAGTTGGGCTTAACCCAGAGGACTTTTTGAAAGAGATCTTCGATAGTAAAATTTTGTGAAAGCATGGCGCATGAATTGAGTGCCGTATTACGACGAAATTGTGGGCCAAGACTTCCTTTTTTTGTTTCAAGTTGCAGCGGATTGCAGCGTTCTGTTTTACATGCCCATTTTTTATCTTGTTTGGCTGGATAATTTTGATCGATATTGGTGACAATAATATATTTTGTGTGAGATTCCTGTGGATCAATAATGAGTGGTGAGCTAATGTCTTCTGGATTAAGATGCATGTTTTTCTGAGGATAATAGCGAAGCCATTTTTTGAGTGAATCTTTTAACTGAATATTTGTTCGATTTCTTGCCAAAATGACACCTTCATTTTCATTCAGTCCTGCTAATGTAATATAAGCTGGTGCAATAAGCTTTGTTTTTTTGAAAATAAGATATGCTTCTCGGTAATTTTTTGCGTGTTCTAATACGTAACGTGTGAGAATGCTTATGGTCCAGGTATCAGCAGGATTTTTTATGTAATCGGTTAAATTTTCTTTAATGCTCCCGTTTACTGCGTGTCGGGAATTGATGCTTATAGCGAATTGTTGATTTTTTTCGCCCGTATAAACACCAACTAAAAAAGGAAAGCCGGTTGTTTTAAAGAGAATATTGTTATCTTTGTACCAATCGATATTAATAACGCATGAACGCAAAAATGGTGCTGGCCAGTCGAGATTTCTAAAAAGGTATGGCATGCGTTCATTGTTAAGAATAATTCCTGATGTGCAACAGGTAAACAATTCATAAACAATGTTCATGAGCAGTAAGTTTTCGTAACTCAATGTATACGGAAGCTTGCCCAGTTTTTTTTCTAATGATTGTGAGATGCCGATAAGTTCTTTTTTGTATTCTTCTGGAAGTAAAGGACTTTTCATAAGTTCATGCAGTTGCGGTGCAACTTTGAATTTGGCGCGATTGAGCATGAGATCTATGTGTTGGGCGCATTGAATAAGCATCGATGATGGGAGTTTTTCAATAATACTGTCCCACCTTTTTTCTGGCGCGAGATCAAGATTAATTTTAAATATTGGTACTTCTGCATGAATGGTGCGTACACAACAAAATTTATAGATTGCTAAAAAGAATATAGAAATTGAAAAAACAAGAATTCTTATTGATGAAGTTTTCATAACAACCTTTTATGATTTTATTAAATAAACGCGAGTTGTTGATATCCTTATTTTAAGATAATTTTTACTTCTCGCGTTCGATAAAACCCTTCGACTTCGCTCAGGGCGAACGCATTCTTCATTCTTACAATTTTACTTGACGCGTTCGCCCTGAGGAACGAGCATAGCGAGTGTCTCGAAGGGTCTCACCGAATGCGCAATAAATTATCCTATTTTTCTAAAATTACAAAGAAAGTTTAACAAAGAGCGTTCGATAAAACCATTCGACTCACTTTTCTCTTCGTTCCAAGTTCGCTTATGGCGAACGCTTTGCTTTTATTTTCATTAATAACATATTTCAACGTTTATTATTTATCGAACTTGTGTTAAATAATTTTATCATGAATGAGCATTTTTTCAGCTACTCGCTCGAAAAGAGGGACAGCTACCATGGCAGAGTAGAGTAATCGTTTAAGTTGTGATTCTTTTATGTATGTAATAATAACCCGCTTATAATCATCCTTTTCAATGATGCCGCAGAAAGTAAAGATATTTTTTTGTGGATTATATTTTCCATTTTCTATTAAATTCGCAGTGCCTGTTTTTCCCATAATGTGATAGCCCTTAATGTTAGCACGATGGGCCGTTCCTCGTTGAACGGTATTTGTTAATATTTGTCTTATTTCTTCGATTGTCTTTTGACTGTAAAGTGGTTCAGAGAGTGGCAACTCTTTGCCTTTAATAATATGAAGTGGCTTCAGGCATCCATTATTAACAATGAGTGCAAAAGCTTGTGCCAGTTGCATCATGGTAACGCGAATTTCATAACCAAATGAGAGCGAAATAATCGAACGTTTTGACCATTTATCTGGTGGCGTAATAAATCCCGCATGTTCTCCCGGAAAATCAAGGGCTGTTTTCTTTGCAAAACCGAGTTTTTTATAATGATCGAACAATTTTTTGCCAACGCGACGAACAACCTTTGCGGTGCCGATATTATTTGTTTTTTCAATGACCTCTGAAAATGGAATTATTCCTTGAGCTGAGACAGTGTTTACTTTCATTCCATCGATGTAAGCAGACAATTTTCCTTCACAGTCAACCATTTCATCGCAAGTAACAGCCCCTTCTTCGAGGGCGGACATTGCTGAAAAAACTTTTATAACTGAACCGACTTCATAGCCTTGCGTTAACGGAAAATTTTTTGTGTATGTTAGATCAATTGATTTAGTTTCATTGGGGTTAAAATCTGGATAAGAGAGTGAGGTAAGGACAGCACCTGTTATTGGATCAATAATGACAATGCCACCTTCTTTTGCTTCAAAGCGTTCAAGTATATCTTTTAATTCTTCGTAAGCGAGATACTGCAAATCGCTATCTATGGTTAAGTAGACAGGTGTACCATCTTTTCCTTGCATAGTCGTTTTTTTGTTGAAATAAAAATGACCCGAACGTGCGTCGCGTTCAAGTGAATGAACGGTCGGTTTACCTTTTAATTTTTCATTAAATATTTTTTCAATACCAAAAAGACCATTGTTATCAATATCGGTGATGCCAATTAATGTGCCCATCGTTTCGGCAGGATAAAAGCGACATGGTTCTTTAATAAATTTAATGTCTTGCACGTTACTATTTTTAAAAAGAGCCATTTCTGCAGGTGAAATGCGTCGTTTAATGTATAAAAAATGTTTCTTTTGGTGATCATTCCATCGTTCAGTTATGTGAGGTAAATGTTTATTGAGAAAAATTTTTAGTTTTTCTGGCTCTTCAAGTTGTTTGGGTAATATAAACGCAGATAAACAATCAGCGTTTATGGCTACCGGTTTTCCATGGCAATCATAAATGGGCGCACGTGGCGGATGTGTGGTGACCGTTCCATGGTATTGTTGTTTTCCCAATTCACTAAAAAATGGTCTTTGAATTATTTGAATGTAAAAAATGTTTCCGAGAATGAAGAGATAAACGATGAGAAAGAAGAAAAAGAGAATGCCGGATCGTATTTTTTTTCCGTTATTCACTAGTATGCTCCTTTATCATTTTTAGGTTAAAATTCTTATGACTTACTTTGTTGAAAATGTGCTCGTTTCCTTCGACAAGCTCAGGACGAGCGCAGTTTTTAGTGCTGAGCGTAGGCGAAGCATCAGTATAAATAGATTTTTGTTTTTCTTTATCTAAATTGAGAAATGAAGATAAAAGCGAAATTGCGCTCGTGGTGAGCCTGTCGAACCATACGAGCATTATATTTTTTAATGGAATATTCCTAATCTTCATCATTCATAATATTTGTGCCATCTGGGCTTATTTTTTTTGCTTGTTGTAATGACATTTTTTTCATGCCCAGTTTTTTAGTTGCGTACTCATTTATTTTTTTAGGGTTTTTTAGTTGATAAAATTGTTGAGTGAAGGTCATTTCTTCTTCGCGTAATTCATTGCGTTGTTGCTCAAGAATTTGTTGTTCATAAGAAGCTTTAGTAAAGAGGCTTTGCTTATAAATTAAAAGAAAAATGAAAATAATATTGATAAAAATAAATAGTACGATATATTTTTTTGTTCGTGTCATAATTGCTTCCCTTTTTTAACACGAAGCATCTGTTTTTTAGCTTAGCTGACTCTTTCGAATAAAAGAAGAGTTGGTTAGAATTCTCTCCAGGTACTAAAGTGAACAACGCTTGCGGTTTCTCCTGGACGTCGATCAAGTTTGAAGCCCCAGTCAATCTTCATATTTTGTGGCTGTAGCATGCGTATGCCAATGCCAATTGCTTGTCGATAATCAAAACAGGCATTGTAAATAAAGGTATTACATTCTGCCTGAGTAATATTTAAATTGTTTGGCAATTCCCATCCTGAACCACCATCATAGAAGAGTGCACCAACAACGGAATAATCTTTTTTGATTGGGAATGTCAATTCAAGATTTATGACAAGTGCTTTTCTGCCACCAAGTGGTTCGGTGAAGCGGTCGCCAATAATTTCATCGACATTGCGCCATGGATTCAAATTGAATGATGGACTAATTTGACCCCATTCAAAGCCACGAACGGTTGCTGGACCACCAATATTGAATAATTCTTTAAATGGAATTGTTTTATTTTGCAATGGTCGAACATAGCCGCCATGCATATGGAACCCGACAACGAGGCCGTATTCATCAATAAGCGACGCATACCAGCTGTAATCGAGGTCCAGCCGCCAGAATCCGAATTTGACTGTTGGAAAACCGATACGTGAGACAGCAGACCATTGATAACCAGCTGATGGATGTAATAAATGATTTCGCATATCTTGACCAACTTCTAGATTGAGATATCCCATCGTGCCGTCTTTAAATTGTTGTTGAATTATTTTGCTGTAAGCACAGGCTCCCGGATTATCGCACACATCAGGCCTGAGAGTTGGTGGCCGATTCAATTTTATATTTTCGATACCAATAATACCGCGGAAGATAGTGTCAATTGCCCATTTGGTTAAGATGTATGCGGTATGGAATGAGCCACCCATGTAACGTTCAGAAAGATCGTTAATACTTTCGATTTCTTCACTGCGTTGTACTTTATTGACGTGCATATTATAACCGACTGATAGCGGGCGGTCCATTAAATATGGTTCGGTAAAATCAAATGCGAGCGCCCATTCTTGTTTTGACCAATTAAATACGGTATTGAATTGAAGTCCTTTACCAAGGAAGTTTATATCACTCGCACTGACACCAAAATTAAAGCCGGCTGATGCTGATTGCATATTCATTTCGTTGCCGCCCCACCCAAATTGGGCCATTAATTTACCTGTTTTTGCATCCTTTACAATTAAGTCGAGATCAGCGAGATTATCATTGATGCGATTTATTTTCCACTGAACGCCATCTTTTTGATCCCAATAAGAGAGAGCTTCAATGCGATTTTTTGATTGCTCCATTCGTTGATAACTTAACAAATCACCTTCACTAAAATTTATTTTTCGACGAATGATGTGATCGCGCGTTCTCTTATTACCTTTAATGGTTAAGCGATTGAGATAGACTTTGTTGCCAAGATCAACGTCAAAAGAGATATTTACCGTTCTATTTTCTTCATTTGGGATAATTGATGGTTGAATATCGACAAAAATATATCCATATTCACCAAATATTTTTTTTAATATCTCCATCGAATCTTTGACGTGTTCCATTGAGAAGAGATCGCCCGATTTCATCGGTAAGAAATTTAACAATTGATGTTCACTTAGTTGTTCAGTGCTTTGTACGTGAAGATCTTTGATGCGATATTGGTCGCCTTCATGAATGTAAAAAGTTATCATGTATTGCTTTGTTGTTGGGTCCATGACAAGTTTTGCGTCGAGCACCTTCGCGGCAAGAAATCCAAGTGTTTTGTAATAATATTCCAATGCTCGTTTATCTTGTGAGAGCTGATCTGGTTGATAACTTCCCGCTTTTGTCATAAAGCCTAAAATCCAATCCTCACGACTTGGAATAAAGCTTTTTAATTTTTTGCTGCGAACATGCTTGTTGCCAATAAAGAGAACTTTTTTAATAAGTGATTTAATATCTTCATTTATTTTAATGATGATAATCGCTTTTTTGTTTTCATTAAGTTTTATTTCGCCGCGAATATCAACTAAATGAAAATTTTTATTTTGATAGAGTTTTCGCAATTTACGAATGATATTATTAAGTTTTCTTTGATTGATTGCACGAAGCTCGCTCAGTTTGAGCTCAGATTCTATTTTTTGATCAGTCACTGCATGATTGCCTGTGATTTCAATATCATAGACTTCAGGTAATTCATCGAGAATTAGATAAAGATCTATTCTGTCTTCGCCTACAAGTTTGCCACGTAATTGTATGTTTTCAAAAAATCCAAGTTCAAATAATTTTTTTATTAATTTATTGCTTTTGGCTGGATCGAATGGTGCATCTTCAACAAAAGGAATATAGCTCTTGACCGCGTCATTGGTAAGAAACTTATTGGGATTATTTCGTATGACATGAATTTTATTAATAATCCGTTCTTTGAGCTGGGGAATACTTAGTTCAGATAAAACTGGTGCTGGTTTTTGTTCATTGTTTGCATCTTCTGCATATAACGATGAACAAAAGATACTGATGAAAACGAGTAAAGAAATTATTCTAATACTCTTATTTACTACCTTTTTTTGCATCAATCTAGACTCCGATAGTCAAAATGCATTTTTATGTCGGGAACATCGATTATATGATACTAGATTTTAAGAATTTAGCCAGCATCTCCTTCGATGTTTTTTACTCTCACCATAATTAATTATATACTAACTCAAAAAATAGATATGCAAATTGGACAAGGATCATGACAAAAAACAAATTATTTTTAACCAATACTTTATCGAGAAACAAAGAAGAATTTAAGCCACAAACGCCTGGAAAAATTTTAATGTATGTTTGTGGTGTGACTCCGTATGATAATGCACATATTGGTCATGGTCGTTGTTACGTAACATTTGATGTGTTGTATCGTCTTTTGCAATTTCTTGGTAATGACGTTGCTTATGCACGCAATTTTACTGACATTGATGATAAGTTATTGAATCGCGCAGAAAAAGAATTGGGTGATCGTTTGCGTTATCAAGAGATTGCCGAAAAATATATAAAATCATTTACTCAAGATATGCATGATCTGAATTGTTTAACGCCAACTTTTCAACCACGTGCAACACAGACAATTGATGCAATGATTGACCTTATTCAGAGATTAATTGAAAAAGGTCATGCGTATGTCGTTGACGGTGATGTCTATTATGCTGTGCGCAGTTTTCCGGAGTATGGCAAATTATCAAAACGTCAATTGGAGGATTTGCAAGCTGGTGCTCGGGTTGAAATTAATGATAAAAAGAGAGATCCATTAGATTTTGCGCTTTGGAAAACTGAACCTGAAGGAACTTTTTGGAAGAGTCCGTGGGGTTATGGTAGACCCGGTTGGCATATTGAGTGTTCGGCGATGGCGTCGACATTACTTGCTCCGCACATTGATCTTCATGGTGGTGGTATGGATCTGATTTTTCCTCATCATGAAAATGAAATTGCGCAATCTGAAGGTGTTTATGGTCCTAATTTTGCAAATTATTGGTTGCACAATGCATTTGTTCGTATCAACCAAGAAAAGATGTCAAAATCATTGGGCAATTTTTTTACGATTCGCGATATTTTTAAAGAATTTGATCCGATGGTCGTTCGTTTTTATTATTTGAATCACAATTATAATATTCCGCTCGATTTTTCTCATGATGGATTGCAAGCTGCTGAAAAAAGTTATAAAAGATTGGTGCGCGTATTTGAAGATGTTAATGCTGATGCAATTACCAATGAGCAGCTGCAGCAATCATCTATCATAGAAAAAATGCTCAGCTTTTTATGTGATGATCTTAATACGGCAGGAGTGTTTGGTGTTTTGTTTGAAAACCTTGATCAACTTAAAGCTAAACCAGAAGAAGCTGCAATGGTTAAACGATTTTTAAATATTGTTTTAGGTTTAACATTGCTTCCTCTTAAAGAAAAAATAGTTGAAATTACGCCAGGGATTCAAGCATTAATCGATCAACGTGAAACGGCACGTGTTGCCAAAGATTGGGCAATGGCTGATAAAATTCGTGACCAATTGCGTGCAATGGGTGTTGAATTGCAAGATAAGAAGTTGTAAGAGAAAAACAAAAGAGCCCCACATTATTATGGAGCTCTTTTTGACATCTACCATTTATTAAAAATGAAAGCCTTTTAAAGCTTTTTTTGCGGCACTCTTTGCTGCACTTTCTGCTTTTTGTGCAGCTTCAGTAGTCGAGCCACAATGTTTTTGATAACAAGAGCCGCCAGAGAATGGCATTTCTACTTTATCGCGACAGCATTCAAGATAAGCTCTCCAACCAAGAGCGGGACATTTTGCTTTGAGTAATGAACAGTTTCCTTTACAATAAATTTCATTGAGTATCTTTTTTATTTCGTATCCTTCTTTTGACCAGGTTATTCCATTTCTTAGCATTTTATTTCTTAAATTAGGGTTTGACATAATAATACTCATGCCTTCATTTTTCTGGTCACAACCTGCTGTAGCTGTTTGACCTCCACCACCAAAGGCTTTTGTGACAGAGCTTGCTGCAGAGCTGATCGATTTGCTGACGTTTTCAAGTTTTTTGGTTATTTCAGTAATTTTTGGTAAGTTTACGCCCAAGGCGCCCCCTATTTCATCCAGAACCTTATCTCCTGAAACGGCAACAACTTTTGAAGGAATAGCGCTTATCGTTTTTACGGTGTTACCGATATTTTTTAATGATGTTACGCTTTGTGTTACATTGCCTTCAGTTAAGGCCGTAGCGAGATTTTTGAGATTATCTTGCATACAGGCATCTTTTATGTCGCCAGCTTTTTTTCTAATTTCTTCAGCTCTTTTTTGAAATTCATTTTGCTTATTTTCTTGTTCCTTTTTTAAATCGTCGGATAATGCAACGATTTTGTCTTTGAGAAGTGCGTTATTTGCATTGAACTGATCTGATGAGATGTTTAAATAGGTGAGGAGCTTTTGTAACGCCTCTTTATATTTGGAAATGGCATTTAAGAGATTTTGTTTGGTTGCGTCGAATGATTTTTGGGCGGTTTCTAATTTTGCTTTTAATTCGGCATTGATTGAGGGACATGGTGTATTAGGTGCTGGAATTTCACCTTCTACAAATGATTGAGCACCACTTTGATAGGTTTTAAGATTGGTTTGCACTTTTTCAAGGGCTTCCTTGAATGGATTATACGTATTAGAGAAAGAAGTGATTTTCTTGGTGAACGTATCTTTAAATTCAGAAATATCTTTTTTTAATTTTTCTACCGCTGCTTTTACTTCAGCACAGGTATCAGCGCGAGCCGAAACAAAGATTCCAATACCGAGAATTAATAATAATATTCGTGAACTTTTCATTTTTTACCTCCATTTTTTATACATATCTCTTTCAAGTTTAATGGTATTTATCGTCTTTTTTCAATAGTTTTATTGTTTTCAGCAGGGCGTACGCATGGTTAATGCCTTAGGTAAGGGTTTTTAGAAAATAGAAAAATAGATTTTTGGACAAAAAAAAGACATGCTCAATTTCCAAAAAGGA
>LBRU01000007.1 GCA_000991575.1 candidate division TM6 bacterium GW2011_GWE2_36_25 | reverse complement strand
ACGCATTTCTGAGCACAATATGGGTTTATATAAATGTTATACTTTTAATCGCAGGCCACTTAAACTTGTTTATGCAGAAAAATTTACTTCAAGATTAGACGCCTTAGCAGCAGAGCGAAAAATAAAAAAATGGACCCGTCAAAAAAAAGAACGACTTATTATGTTTGGGTGGAGCGGTTTTTTGAAATAAGTGCGTTCGGCAAAACCCTTCGAGTCGCCAAATATGGCTCCCTCAGGGCGAACGCGAGAAGTTAAATACGCGAGTTCGATAATTAAAAAAGTTTGAAAAAAGCGAGCATTACCGATATTCTTTTTAAAATTTTTCAAAAGAATATCGGTAATGCTCGTTAATATTTTCTGTGAAATGGATGATTTTTGCAAGTTTTTATCAAAAGAAACCCGTATAAATTTTATAGCGACACATAAAAAACGTGGAAGAAAAAGTAAACTTACATGGAGTGAAACATTAACAATAATCGTTTACTATCAGTATTCTGGTTATAAAACATTCAAGCATTATTATGTAAATCATGTTCAAAAATATATGAAAGATGATTTTAATAAACTTGTAAGTTACAATAGGTTCGTTGAACTTATGAAGCATGCACTCTTTCCGCTTATGTTATATTTAAAAATAAAAGGACTTGGATGTTGTACGGGCATATCAATCATAGATAGCACAAAACTTTCTGTGTGCCATGTAAAAAGGTGTTATTCACATAAAACATTTAAAGGTTTGGCAAAGAAAGGACATAGTTCGACCGGTTGGTTTTTTGGTTTTAAAATTCATTTCATTATCAATAATAATGGTGAAATTATCGATGTATTTATCACTTCCGGAAATGTAGCTGATAGTAATCAAAACGTCATTGATAATCTTACTAAATACGTATTTGGAAAATTGGTTGGTGACAAAGGGTATATTGGATTATTTAAGCATCTGTTTAAACGAGGAATTCAACTTATTCATAAATTGAGAGCCAATATGAAAAACAAATTAATGAGCGCCTATGATAGGTGGTTATTAAAAAATAGAGGAACAATAGAATCTGTTGGCAATATTTTGAAAAATACTTTTAATCTTGAACACTCCCGACATCGATGCTTTGCTAATTTTATTACCAACATCTTTTCTTCTCTAATTGCTTATAATTTTAAGCCAGAAAAGCCTTCTTTTGCTAACTTTCAGCTTCTTTCATGAATTATCGAACTCGCGTTAAATACAAAGTTTTATTATCAAGCTTATATTAATTGGTAATAATTTTTGATCTCAATATGAACATTAATATGCTCAGGGCCCTCGAGTGCTTTGTTGTTTCAGAAGAAGTCTAATTTGTAGTTTCGAAAGAGGTCTAATAAAAAAAGAACGCTCATTTTTTGAGCGCTCTTTTTCATTTAGTCGTGCTCGTTTTATATAAATTTAATTAGTTTTTTTGATTTTGATTTAGCATCAAGCTGTTCTTTTAATGCTTCAGTATATTTGCCAAGGAGTGGGGTGGATGATGAATTTGGATACTCCATTTGGAATGATGGTTTAAATTCTACAGGATTGCTGCAGTTAGGAAATTCACATACGCGTACGGAATTAGGAAGTTCTTCATAAGAAACAATCCAGCGTCCGGTAATGTCGCAGCCACCAAAACCTGGAGTGCACTTGCCGGCAAACCTTCGACTTTTTTCTCTGGTAACATTAAAGTATAAGGATTTAAATATGGCTGTTTTTTTAGCAGGAATCGTTGTTTCAATGCCAGATGTTTTATCATAATCATATTTGGATGAAACGAATATATCTTTATCACTATTATTAGTAAACGTGAATAATTCGAAGTCCTGTGGAAAGATGAGATTTGATGTTTTACTTCCTATAATATGTTCTTGAAGGTTTATTTTTTCAAAATCTTTAAATTCTGGAATGTCTGCTTGCAAGCAGCATGCTGTTTTGTTAGGAATTTTAAACTTTGCAGATTCACTGGGTTTAATGGTTTTCGTTTCTTTCGGGAGACTCGTTCTCGTGCCGAGTCGAGTAACTTTAATAGGCTTACTAAATATGTTTTTTACTGTAACGTCTATATCAGCTAAAGCAACAAATAACGGTGTTGCTAGTAAAATTATAGAGATAAACTTCCTCATACAATCCTCCATTTTTAAAGAAGTTAAATACATACTACATACTTTCTATCATATTACTATTATTTCTGAGGTTTTTGCAATGATTTTGTAAAATTTTTATTGAATGTGTATGAGGTAAAATATTATTAGATAAACGTGAGTTCGATAAATAATAAACTTTGGAATATGTTATTAATGGAAATAAAAGCAAAGCGTCGCCATGAGCGAACTTGAAACGAAGAGAAAAGTGAGTCGAATGGTTTTATCGAACGCGAGAAGTAAAAATTATCTTAAAATAAGGATATCAACAATTATCGAACTCGCGTTAATTAAAGAAAAAATATTTATTTGCCCGATGAATTATCGGATTTGCATTAGATGTTTTTATTTAAAAAAACATGCTCAATCTATTTAAACATTGAGCATGAACAAAATTAAATTTATGTTAAGCGATTAACTGGCTAATTCTTTAACCAGTGCGGTGTTGCGATACATTGCAACTTCTTGGCTATCTAATTGTTCCATCTTTGTTTGCTTTGCAGGTTTTGCTTTCTTTTTGCATCCTGCGCCATTGATTGCTAAAGCTGCAACGACTAAAAGAATGAGTATCTTTTTCATATCTAGACTCCGTTCGGATTTGTTTTGTTTATCTTTTGCTTTTTAATTTATCAGTTTTTTTGGCTTTTTTAAAGATGTTTTCGGGAAATACTTCCTTAATTACTTCGTCCATATGACTTGCGTAAATAAGTTCAAGTCCATGATTGACATCTTTTAATTCATCTTGAATATCTTCAAAGTTTTCTTTAGGTACAATTACCTTTTTCATCCCATAACGTTTTGCAGCGAGTATTTTTTCTTTGAGACCACCAACGCCGAGTACGCGACCACGCAAGGTAATTTCACCCGTTAATGCAATGTTTGATTTCAATGGTGTTTTGGTGAGGGTTGAAATGATGGAGCATGCCATTGTAATGCCGGCAGAAGGGCCGTCTTTTGGTGTTGCTCCTTCAGGTAAGTGCATGTGAATTTCTCTCGTAAGTTGTGCTTTTTTAATGCCAAAATCAGATGCACGACTTTTAATGTAGCTGAGCCCTGCTTGTGCAGATTCTTGCATGACTTCACCTAATTGCCCAGTAAGCGTAAGTCCTCCTTTTCCTGGTAAAAGAGTTGTTTCAATTTCTAAAACCTCACCGCCACATTCGGTCCACGCAAGGCCTGTAGCTAATCCGATAATTTCCTTGCCTTTATCTAATGATGTCGGTTTAAATTTTTGATGACCAAGCCATTCGAGAATGTGACTTTGTGTTATTTCGACTGATTTTACTTTCTTTTTCAAAAGCTCTTGAATTACTTTGCGCATTAATTTTGCAAAAATGCGATCAAGCTGACGCACGCCAGATTCTTTTGTGTAATAATCAATAATGTGAAGAATGAGTTCATCTGAAATTTTAAATTGATGTTTGGTTAAGGAATGTTCGTTTAATTGTTTTGGTACCAAGAATTTTTGTGCAATGGTCAGTTTTTCTTCTTCCGTATAACCGGAAAGATAAATAATCTCCATACGATCCAGCAGCGGGCTTGGAATATTTTCGTAGAAGTTTGCCGTTGTAATGAACATTACCTTACTCAGGTCATATTCGATATCGAGGTAATGATCAACGAACGAATTGTTTTGTTCAGGATCCAAAACTTCCAAGAGTGCTGAGGAGGGATCGCCGGTGATATCGTGAGAAAGTTTATCAATTTCATCAAGAAGCATGACCGGATTAATGGTGTTCGCTTTTTTCATTGCTTGCAAAATTTTTCCCGGTAATGCACCAATGTACGTGCGTCGATGTCCACGGATTTCTGCTTCATCTTTTACGCCACCAAGTGAAATACGAACAAATTCTCTGCCAAGACTTGCAGCAATTGATTTTGCAAGAGATGTTTTACCTACACCGGGAGGGCCTACAAAACAGATAATCGGCGCCTTTTCTAATTTTTTAGAGAATTTTTTTGCAGCGACGAATTCAAGAATGCGTTCTTTGGGTTGCTTCAATCCAGCATGACTATTATTAAGAATTTTTTCTGCTTGAACCAGCGAAATGGCATCTTTGCTCATTGCATTCCATGGCAATGAGATAATCCAGTCAAGATAATTGCGGCTTACGACTGCTTCAGCCGAAAAAGGTTGCATCTGTTCAAGTTTAGCAAGTTCCTTATCACACTTAGTTGCGACTTCTTTGGGAAGGCCAATTTTTTCTATTTTGCTGCGCAATTCATTAATTTCTGCCAAGTAATCATCACGACCTAATTCCTTATGGATTGCTTTAATTTGTTCATTGAGATAATACTCTCGCTGGTTTTTTTCAACTTGTTTTTGAACTTGCGATTGAATACGTTTTTCAGTTTCAAGAAGATCAATCTCTTTTTGGAGCAGCTGTGCAATGGTGAAAAGTCTTTTCTTTAAGTTTGGTTGCTCAAGTATTTTTTGGCGATCATCAAAGGATAAATTTAGGTTGACTGCAATTGTGTCTGCGCTGTAATCAATATCTTCGATGGTGCGCACACTTTGAACAGGGTCTTGAGGCGCACGATCGTTGAGTTGCGTGTATTGAATATAGAGTGTTTTTACATGGCGCCATAAAGCTTCGAACTCTCTTGTTTGAGTAGTTCCTTTGAGTTCAAGATCTTCAAAAGCAACGCTTAAAAATGAATGAATTGGAAATGTATTTATAATTTTGGCCCGACAGATCCCTTCAACCAAAATCTTGAGTGCTTTATTAGGCATGCGCATAACTTGAAGAATTTTAGAACGGGTTCCATAAGAAAAAATATCTTCTGACGTTGGATTTTCGGTATCAGGACTTTTTTGAGCGGAGACAAAAATGATTTTATCATGCTTGAGGGCGTATTCAACGGCTTCTATCGATGAACTTCTGCCGACAATGATTGGAATAATACTTTTAGGGAGCAAAACAACATTTTTTAAAGGAAGCAATGGCAAGAATTGTTCGAATTGCACCGCCTGCGCTTCTTGTATGGATGTTGTTTCTATAAAATCTTTTTCTTCAGTCATATGTGCGAATTCCTAATTTTGCAATGTTCTCTATAAAGATTATAGCATAGAAAGGGGTGCCAGTAAAATTGAAAAAATGGCGCTTCTAGAGACTCTTTTGGGGCTATTTACCAGTTGAAATTGTGGCAAAAAATTAAATAAAAGCTGTAATAAAATGCATTTGTAAAAAATGTTTTTTCATTAAAATATAAAAATTCAAAGAGCTTTTTCAGGGAAAAGCATAGGTGTTTAATGGTTTTTTGATGTTTTTTTTGGGGGAAATGTTTTTTTGGGAAAACGAAATTTTCTGTTATACTGTGAAGGTAAGTTTTACTTTTAACCATGGAGATAGGACGATATGTCTACCTCGTTTTCGTTGGGTGGCGGTGCGATTGGCTTGTTAAAAAAGCGGTCTGGATTATTTAAAAAGGAAGAGTTTAAAAAATATTTGGTTGGTCAATTTTCTTTTAATAAAAAGTTATTTTTGGGTAATTAATTTTTAGTTAGGGAGTTTAATTTATGATAAAACAATTTTTTGCTAAGGTCTTTGGTAAATTTGAAAGTCGCGAAGAAATAAGAAAGTATGCTTTATTGGGCATTACATTTGGCGTATTAATTGCGGCTTATTGGGGATTGCGCCCTCTAAAAGATGGTATTTTTTCAGGGATTGTTGGGGTTGATTACACACCTTATGCCAAATTTCTTTCATTAATAACGGTTCTCTTTTTAATTGGCATTTATGGCAAACTTATTGATTGGCTCCCCCGTCATAAAGTTTTTTATTTATTAACCGGTTTTTATGCTTTATCTGCGATTGTTTTTGCTATTATGTTAAGTAATCCAGTATATGGCATTCCAAATACTGTTGAAAGTCCAACTCGTATAATTGGGTGGCTTTGGTATATTTTTGTTGAAAGCATCGGAACCATGATGGTTCCACTTTTTTGGGCTTTTGCTGCAGATGTTTCTACGGCGAGTTCGGCTCGGCGTGGTTTTCCATTAATTATGCTTTGTGCTCAGTTTGGTAACATTGTTGGTCCATGGTTTTTAAGAGCGACGCGATTGGGCTTCAAAAACAGTGCGCCGGTCATTGCTATTGGCGGTGTCTTAATTCTAATTGTTGGTGTATTAATCTGGGTCTTTATGCGTGTTACGCCAAAATCAGAATTTCATCCTGTTAAAAAAACAACTGAAGAAAAAAAACCTGGGTTTTTAGAGGGGCTTAAACTCTTAGTAACCAACACCTATCTTCTCGGTATTTTTGTGTTTTTACTCGCCTTTGAATCTGTTACCACTATTATAGATTTTTATTTTAAATTTAAAGTGAAGATGCAATTTCCCGATGAACTTATGAGGTCAGATTATCTTGCAACATTTGCGGTAATTACGGGGCTCTTATCATTCTTCTCATTACTTTTTGGTATAAGCAACATTCAGCGTAAGCTTGGTATGAGAGCATCATTAGTTACGTTGCCATTGTTGATGGCCGCCGGCGTTGTTATTTGGTGGTTTTATCCAACATTATTAGTAGCAGGTTTCGTTGTTGTTGGATTTAAAGGTCTCAATTACGCGATCAACCAACCGTCCATTAAGCAGCTCTATATACCTACCTCGGAGGATGCGCGATACAAGGCTCAGGCATGGATCGAAGTGTTTGGAAATCGTGGCTCAAAAAGTATGGGATCTACCGTCAATGCACTTAAATTGCCTTTAAGTAAGGCATATGGTTCAGTTACAGGACTTGCCATGTACTTAAGTATTGCATCCATTGCTTCTTTGGGGCTTCTCGGATTGTGGGTTGCTGTGGCATTCTTTGTGTCTGCTAAATACAATAAAGCAATTGAAGAAAATAAGGTTGTATGTTGACAACTTATATATTAACGACAAAGACAAGTCAAAAATGACTAAAAAGGCCTGCTGGGCGAAAGCTTGGGAGGCCTTTTCGGTTTTTAAAGGTGGGTAGAAGAGCGCGCGTGAAATAGGTGTGTTTTTCAAGGGGTACGTATGAAATCGTCAATGCTGCATTCGTTTAAAAAATTATGGACTTTAAATAGAGATGAGCGGAGCAAGCTCTTTTGGATGATTGCTGTTTTTGCATTAGTTATTGCTGCTTACACTATTTGCAAAGAGATGAAAGATCTCATTTTTGTTGAAATTGTGGGAGAGGATTATGTTCCGAAGGCAAAGCTTGTCTCTTTGGTTGTGCTTATTCCTGCAATTTTATTTTATTCTTTTTTGGTGAACAGACTTCGCCGTTATCAGTTACTCTGTTTTTATGCCATTTTGTATGGGATTTTGGGTTTGATTTTTACTTATCTTCTTGGCCATCCTACTATTGGTATTCCAAATACTGATCAAAGTCCTTGGCGTTTGTTTGGATGGATTTTTTATATCTTTATTGAAGGGTACTCGCCGTTTATTGTGAGTGTGATGTGGGCTTTTACCAATTCAATTTTTAGTCCAAAAGAAGCGAAAGATAGTTACGGATTGCTTGTTGCCGGTACTAAAATTGGTGGTATTTTAAGTGCCGCTTTTGGATGGTTCCTGTTGAAACCAATTATTCCTTGGTCAGGGTTAGTGAAACAACAATTGCTTGTATTGTTGCCTTCATTGATTATTTTATTAGTACCTATCGGCATAATGTTGTTTATCAAGAATGTCTCAGGGCATTTATTGCACGGGTATGAAGCTGCTTATGATTATCAAAAAGAGATGGCTAAAAAACAGGAACGCCCAGGTCTTTTTGCAGGCATCAAGGTGCTTATTCAGGAGCCGTATGTTCTTGGTATTTTTAGTATTATTTTCTTTTATGAAGTTTTAAACGCGGTATTAAGCTTCTTGCGTATTATTTATGCAAAAGGTGCTGCTGTGGGGGTAGAAGATTTTGGCAGCAAATTATTTGCGATGGCGCTAGGATATCATTTTATCGGTTTTCTTATTGCTCTATTTGGTACGAATGCGTTGTTGCGGTGGCTTGGTGAACGTCGTTGTTTGATTTTAATACCAGTGGTTCTTGGAATGTTGCTGTTTGGCTTTTTGGCGATTGGAACTTATGGAGCGCTTGCCTTTGTTTTTGTTGCGTTTCGTGCAATTAATTATGGCTTCTTTTATCCCGTACGTGAAAGTTTATATATTCCAACTATTAAAGCAGTTAAATTTCAATCTAAAGCGTGGATTGATGCCTTTGGAACAAAGTTTGCTAAAGCAACGGGATCTCAATTCAATATTCTCGCAAATCTTGTTCGTGCAGGTTTTGGCCAAGGTCTTTTTCAGCTCTTCCATTGGGTTTTCTTTGTCGTCGTACTTGGGTGTTGGACGGTGGTTGCAGTTTTACTTGGTAAGCGGTATGTAACAGCAATTGAAAATAATGAAGTTATTGGTGCTGAGCCCCTTAAGGATTAAAAAAGAAGGCCCTTTTTAGGGGCCTTCTTTTACTTGCGCAAAGTTTTTATAAAATGTCTTACGATTTCTGTGCGATGGGAATTTGGCAATCTGAAATCAGGGTTTTCAGATTGAAAGGTGATAGGAAAAAGATCTAATGCCTTTTGGAATTGTGGCAATGGCCAGTGATTGCATAAATACCGTAACAGATTGAATTCATCAATAATATTCGGAACCTTATCTAGCTCACGCCAAAAGAATAAGCTGAAACCGACTCGTACATGAGTGAGACAATTATGAAGCAACGTATCTATTCGCCTGCACTCTTCTTCATTTCCAGCTTGGATGTTTGCTTCTAATGCTTTTTTAATAAAAATAATAAATTCATGTAATGCTTCTATTTTTACATTGGTAATCGCAGCAACTAAAGCTGGGGCTGTTAGATTTCCTTCTTCTTTAGTTTCGATGAAGGTTGCACCATGTTCAAGCAAAAGCTTAATTATATCTGGACAATTTCTGAGTGCGGCATTCATCAAGGCATCAGCGCCATTTTCATTTTGATGGTCAATAAAGCCATTTTCAAGAAGATACTTGACTATATAACGATTATCAGGATGAACTGCTGAGGCTAAAACTCCCGTGGTATTTGCTCCACGAGAAAGTAAAAATTGCACTATATTTTGAAGCCCCATATAGGCAGCACATTGTAATGCTGTTTGCTCGCCTTCATCTATTGCAATTCCTTGTTCATCTATGAGCCATCTCATAAGTTCTAATCGTTCTGCTTCTGTTTCGAGAAAATCTAAATAAAATTCTTCTCTGGGGAAGAAGGTTCTGCTTTCAACTAAAGTTCCACCTGCTGCAATTCCGAGAAGGGTTAAATCTTGTCCAAGTACATCCCAAAAAACATGTGTATTAGCTCCGTTTTCAATGAGGATCTGGACGATTTCTAAAGAAACTTCTTCTGTTGCCAGTTGTAAAGGAGTGAAACTATTTGGTCCATTGACATCATTAATAGGAGCTCCGTGTTCGATCATTAAACGGACCAAATCTGGTTTTTTTGCGCTTATTGCCAACATAAGGGGTGTTGCATCTTCTTCGAAAATGACATTAAGGTTAGCTCCTCTATTGATAAGAAGACGGGCAATTTCATATTGATCATTTAAAAGAGCTGTTTGCAAAGGAGTATTTTTATCACCATTTTCTCCTTCTACTTCTGGGAGTTCAGTAATATTTGCTCCTTCATTGATAAGTTGATGTACCGTGTTATAAAGGCCATTTTCAATAGCATAAATTAATGGTGTTTTTCTTTTTTGATCTTCTACGTTAATGAGAGATTCCTTCTCATCTTTTGATTGGTAACGGTTAAGGAGTTCGTTGATGAGTTCATGTTGGCGATGTTTTATGGCGAACATGAGTGCGGTTTCTCCTTGTTGATTGGCATGATAAATATTTGTATGATGGTAATGAATGAGGATATGCGCGACATCAAAATTTTTACTTTTAAGAGCACAAAGAAGTGGTGTATCGCCATTTTCATTTATCGTATTAACATCTGCACCTTCCCCAATAAGTTCATAAATTGCCATAGGTTCTGTGATGGAAGAGGATGCGCGCGATAAGAGTGTTCTATTAAGCCTTTCGTAATCGCTAGAAGGATGTTCCATCGCACTGAGCAATGAAAATCCCAAAGTAAAGAGTAAAAATATTTTTTTATTCATTGGAATAAACCTCCGATTTAATTCTTGTTTTTGTATTATAATAATACACGCAAATTCAATAAATGTCAAATTGAATTTTTGATCAACTTGTTATAAATATCAAGGAAAAGAAAGAAGGGATAGACTTTTTGGGGGAAATCCGTAAAATAAAAGGGTAAGTAAAATCCTGCTTTGTTCCTAAAGGGTGGCAAAAGTTGCCGACGAAGCAGTTGTCAAAAACCCATAAGGAGTTATTTCAATGGTTGATTATAAAGATCTTGTCAAAGTTGGTGTTCATTTTGGGCATCAGACTGCTCGTTGGAATCCTAAGATGGCGCCCTATATTTGGGGTTTTCGTCGTGGCATTCACCTAATTGATGTTTCAAAGACCGCTCATTATCTTGAGCAAGCCGCAAAGTTTTTAGAGAATATTGCTGCAGAAGGAAAAACAATTTTATTGGTGGGTACCAAAAAAGCTGCGCAAGGTGCGATAAGCAAATGGGGTACTGAACTCAAGATGCCTTACGTAACACATCGTTGGGTTGGTGGAACGTTGACAAATTTTCCACAGGTCAAAAAATCGGTAACCAAACTGCTTCATTTTGAAGATATTCTTGCTCGTTCAGAAAACTTCCCTTACACAAAAAAAGAATTTTTAACTTTCCAGAAGATGGTTGATCGTTTGAACAAGAGCGTTGGCGGCATCCGTAATTTGGCGTGGCCAATTGGCGCAATTGCTTTGGTTGATGTTCGCAAAGAAAAGACGGTTTTAAGTGAAGCGCAAGCAGCCGGAATTCCGGTAGTTGCTTTGGTTGATACTAATTGTGATCCAAGTGGTGTTGATTACGTTATTCCAGGAAATGATGATGCGCCTAAAGCTGTTAATTTTATAATTGATTATTTAGGTGAAGCTGTAAAACGTGGTCAAGCCGAAGCTGCGAAGAAGGCTGCGGCAGAAAAAGAAGAAAAAAAGAGTGCTGCCAAAGGTGTTGCAAAGAAAATTGTTGAAAAAGTAACATCAGAGGTTACTAAAAAAGATGCGTCGGAAAACGTAGAAGCTTCAGCTGAAAAGGTTGTTGAGCCAGAAATATCTTCCGAAGCTCCTCAAGTCTTTAAAGAATCTTACGCAGAAATAGCTATCAACTTAGAAGAAGAAGAGGAAGACGAGTAGTTTTTAAGGAGAGGTGTCAGAGTGGTCGAATGAGCACGATTGGAAATCGTGTATGTTCCGAAAGGGGCATCGAGGGTTCGAATCCCTCTCTCTCCACCATTCTCGTTTATCAATTTTAAGATTTTGACGAGCGGCCATGAATTCACGGCCGCTTTCTTTTTTGTCCAAGACTCTTTTAGGGGAATTAGCAAAAAGTATTTTTTGTAGTAAAGTGACCAATAAAGATACGTGATGTGGAGAGCGATGGCTGTATTTCAATTATCATCAATAAATGTTGTGATGGGTTTTTTGCTTATCATTGCGGGAGTGTGGGCTTATATACAGAATAAATCATTGTCCGCCTTATTAATAGCATGTGCATATGTTTTATTTGTTTTTCTGCGCATTGAGATATCTTTATTTTATTCATGTCCCTTTTTATATAGCGTTTTTCGTATAATTGGTTATGGCTTTGAATGGGGAGCGCTGCTTCTTTTGTTGTGTAAAAAAAAGAATTTTAAGAAAAAAAAGTAAGGAGATTGTATGCTTTTATGGAGCCTTGTCTCAGTTAATATTTTGATGGAGCTTTTAATTATAATTGCTGGCATGTGGGCTTATGTGAAGAATAAGTCTTTGCCAGCTTTAATACTTGCATTAGCACTTTTTTGTTTTACCTTGACTCATTTTACTTTTTTATATCCCCCGGCATTTGTATCAAGGATTACGCTTAGTTTACGTTTAATGAGCTATTTTGGAGAGTTAATTGCGCTTGTTTTATTATTACGAAGCACTAAAAAAAGAAGGTAGTTAAGGAAAGGATATATATGTTTTTCTGGGATATTTCGTTAGTTAGTTTAGTTATGAGTCTCATCATTATGGTAACCGGTTTTTGGGTCTATAAAAAAAATGGCTCAATAGCTGCATTGTTGATTGGCATTGCCTACATTTTCTTTATTACCCCTCGAATTGCTTATTTGATGCATGTTTCGGGAATGGTTTATACTTTTATCTTTCTTCGTGTTATTGGCTATATCTTAGAGCTTATTGCGGTAATTCGTTTGGGATACAAAAAAAATTAGTTAATTTGATTGTTGTTTTGATGGTCTTGTTCAAAAAAATGAAGCGCGTCGCTGATAGTATTGAAAATGAGGCCATCTTTTTTTACTTTTTGATAACCTTGCGATGTGAGTTCGAGTAAACTTGCAATATGAGGTGCGCATTGGGTAATAACAAGTTTTTGTCCTCGTGCCCGTGCTAATTCTATAATTTCGTCTAAAGCTGCTGCTCCATCAAGATCAATAAAGTATATTTCCTGAAGGTTAAGAACGATAGAGGAATATCTTGTGAGATCAGTTTCAAATCGTTTAATATGGGCGCGGCTGTTAATGTAGCAGAGTTTGCCCTTGAGCGAATAAACCAAGATGTCACTATTTTTATCTAATTCTTTTGTCTCTTCACCGACATAATGGAGTCTTCGACGTTTATTAATTTTGATTTCACATTGTCCTTTGGCAATTTTATCAATTAAGAAGAGCAGTGAAAGCGTAGAACCAACTAATATGCCAGCGATAGGATCCTTATAAATGGTGACAATGGCAACGCCTATTGAAACCCAAAAGTTGAATCGTTCATATTTGAAGAAATTAACAAAATGTTCTGCTTCAACCATCTGAACTGCAACATAAACAAGTATTGCTGCAATGATGCTTAAAGGAAGATATTTGAAAAAAATTAATAAGAAAAATGAGATAAAGGCAATAAAAATTGAATTGAGTGTTGCAGCTAGTTTATTTGTTGCATGTGTTTTTATGTTGAGTGATGTTCGCGCTAATGCCGCAGTAGCTGGAATGCCACCGGTAATACCACTTGCTATATTTGCTAACCCAAGACCGAGCATTTCATTGCGCGGATTATGTTTGGTGTGCGTCATACTGTCAGCAATTTTTGCTGACAACATAGTTTCTAATATGGCGATAAGAGCAACTATGACCGCTGTTTGCAAGACGTGCGTATGCCATGATAAATCTGGCATAATAAATAATTTAAATGAAATATCGGAGAATCGATCACCGAGTGTTTCAAGTGCAAGCTGCGGTAATTTGGTTTTGCCGAGATATCCAAGCAAGATGCCAAATGGTGTAAGTAAAATTGCTCCTGGAATATGTGGTTTATAACGTCTAAATAATAAAAGAACGGTGAATGAAAATAGGAAAACAAGGAAAGCTGTTAAAGATGCTTCTGGTAGATGTTTGCATGCTTCAAATATATTAGCAAGAAGTTCCTCGTGTTTTGGGAGCGGTTTTAAGCCGACTGCATAATTAAGTTGACTGAGTCCGATAACAAAGGCAATTCCAAGTGTAAAGCCGTGGATAACACTTGAAGGAACAAAGATAAGATATCGTTCAAGTTTTAAAAAATAAGCTGCAATAATGAAAAATCCTGCGATAATGGTGAGCAGCGCGATTGCATTCATGCCATACATAAATCCGTATGCCGCAATGGTTCCTGATAGTGCTCCTGTTGGTCCCACGATGTTAAAATTGCTGCCGCCGAATATTGATGCGACTAAACCGGCCCAAATGGCAGTAATAATGCCTGCTGTTGGTGATGAATTTGATGCAACCGCTAATGATATTGATAATGGAATTGAGACAAGCGCGACGCTGAGTCCAGCCTTCCAATTTTCCTTGAGATTTTTTATAAACATGATTTTTGTCCCCAGGGAAGAGATCCCTATATATCCCACTGTAGGTCAAAATGGAGAGGTTTGCAAGAACTTTTTTATTGACATGCGGTTTTATATGAGTATTATTAATTAAAAATTTTTTAAGGATTTATGTATGCAAATTCCATCTATTTTACTTTTGGGCAATCCACAATTGCGTATTATTTCAGAAGCGGTAAAAAAAGAAGAATGTTCAACCTTTAAACCAATTATTCAAGATCTTCACAATGCGATGATGAATTTTCGTGAAAAATATAAACGGGGCCGTGCCATTGCCGCGCCACAAATTGGTGTTATGAAACGCATTCTTTATATGCATACTGATAAGCCAATCGTGTTTATTAATCCATCATTTGAGTGGAAAAGTCCTGAAATGGTAGAGCTGTGGGATGATTGCATGTCATTTCCTGAACTGCTTGTTAAAGTGAAGCGTCATGAGGCTGTTAAACTTTCATTTAAAGATTTTGAGTGGCAAAATCACGTGTGGGATTTAACGGGTGACCTGTCCGAGCTATTGCAACATGAATATGATCATCTTGATGGCATTTTAGCGGTTGATCGTGCAGTCGATAATAAATCGTTGGCGCTCTATAGTCAAAAGGAATACATTGATTTTTCTCGGTGAATTTTTTACAAAAAAGGACTGCCATTGAACAGCCCTTTTTTTCTTTATGAATTCAGTACGATTGTTTAGTTGAGATCTATTCAGCGTTTGTCTGAAGTTGTTATCTTCTGAGATTGTTGAGCAGATTTTTCGGTTTTGCTTGGTTGACAACAACATGTGCAAGAACAACCAGATGGACATGCGCATGCACAGTTACATGGTTTACATGAGCACTTGCTTCCTTTACAACAACTTGTACGGTCTGGGCCGGGACGATTTTGAGTTGTACATTGACAGCAATGACTAGCTGTGTAAATGCTTAATAAAATGAACGTTAATAAAAATTTCTTCATGAAGATTTCCTTTCAGTTTAAGAAATTTGTCTTTCCCAGATTCTTTTTTTGTTAATTTCTTCTTTTTCTCTAAATGCGTCTTCGAGATTTATATTACAACGATTTGCAATAGCGAGTAAGTAGAGAAAAGTGTCAGCAAGTTCTTCCTTAATGGTGCCAATTTTAGAATTGTTGTCAATTTTTATTCCTTGATGTTTGCGTACTGCTTTAAATAATTCGCCAATTTCTTCGCCAAGTAAAAGGCATTTGTCGATTAATCGTTCATCGTCAAATCCACGGATAACTTCTAATTTTTTTGTGTAATGATGAAAGTCTGAAAGAAGGGGTTTTGCTGGTAGTATAAGCTCTTTTTAGCTCATAATGTCCTTTTGACTTCGTTTTGATTATCACTATACTACAAAGTGTCTTAACCATAAATGTGAATGTTTTTTAAATTTTTACAAGAGGATTTTTGTGAACAAAAAATTTTTTGCTCTTTTTTTATGTTTGGCATGTGCAAATTACCAACTTTCTGCAACGTACAAAAGTGAAAATGGTTATGCAATAGACGTGTCAAAAAATTTTAACCGTTCAATAATTGATGTCTTTAAATTGAATGCAACCACAACAGAGAATTTTACCACCAATGTTACTATTTTAATACAAGATCTTTCAGCAGATATGACCTTGGATTGGTATATTAAAATGTCTAAACAACAGTATGAGCAGATGCAAGCGATGATTCTTGAGACCTCTGACGTCAAAGTCGGTGATTTATCTGCAAAAAAACTTGTTGTTATAGCTGGCGGTTTTAAATTTTTACATGTTTGTGTAGTTAAAGATTGCAAGGCTTACTTGCTGACGTATACTGCAACGTCAAATGGTTACGAAGAAAATTTAGCTGAAGTTGAAAAGATGATCTCTTCCTGGAAATTTGAATGATCCTTATTTGATAAATCATTGAAATAACGATAAAATAAGAATGTGAAATAAAAGTTGGGGAAAGCGCGATAAATATCTATTCGTGTAATCTGTCAGGTCCGAAAGGAAGCAGCAGGCATGAGTGTGGTATTGTATTGCGCTTTTCCCGTATGTACTACATCCTGAGTGAAATTCATGAATGAGATTCAGTTGAATTTGGCCCGTAAATGGCGTTCTAAGCAGTTTGAACAGATTGTTGGGCAAGATCTTTCAGTTCGTATTCTTAAAAATTCATTATTTTTAGGCAAATTTTTTCCGGTTTATCTTTTTGCTGGACAACATGGATGTGGTAAAACAACAACGGCACGCGTCTTTGCTGCTGCGGTTAATTGTGAAAAATTACCTGATTTCCAACAAAATCCCAAAAAATTTATTGTTCCATGTCTAGAGTGTAATTCATGTAAAGCCATGATGAAGGGAAAGCATCCTGATTTTATTGAGATGGATGCAGCTTCTCATACGGGTGTTGATAATGTGCGGCAAATTATTGAAGCATCTACTTTGTTGCCACTATTAGGGCGCAAAAAAGTTTATCTTATTGATGAAGCGCACATGTTAAGCAAGGCGGCATTTAATGCTTTTTTAAAAATTTTGGAAGAACCACCTGCGTCAGTCTTTTTTATTTTGGCAACGACGGATGATCATAAAATTATTGATACAGTGCGTTCACGCTGTTTTCAGCTTTTTTTTAATGCTGTTGATCAGAGCGTGTTGTTAAATCATCTGGTACAAATTTGCGAACAAGAAGGTATCAAATATGAACCTGCGGGATTGGCTTTAATTATCAAAGAGACGGGCGGATCGGTACGCGATGCTTTAAATTTGATGGAGCAAGTCGGTTTCAGCGCGAAGCAGATTGGCAAAAAAGAAGTTTTGTCAGTTTTGGGGCATATTCCTGAAGAACTTTTTCTTAAATTATTTAGTCACTTAGTGATTGGTTCATCTGTCCAAGAGCTTATTCAGCTTATCCATAATATTAATCTGTCTGAGTATAATATTGATTATATGTGGCGTCGTTTATTGCAGGTGATACGTGCATCAATTTGGTTGAAGGCGGGAGTTCAACCGGAAGATTTTTCAGACAATCAAGATTTGTTGCGTCAAACAGTTGTATCCGTTTCTCTGTCGACATTAATTAAACTTTTTGAGTTTTTTTGTTCTCAAGAGCACCAATTTTTTAGAACGATACACAAATCAACGTTTTTACAACTCTTTTTAGTTCAATCGTGGAGTATTTTTCGAAATAAGAACGAAAAAGATGTTGCTTCGATGAAGGTACAAGATGAGACACCGGTTGTTTCAGAAAAATCAAATTTTGTAGCAGGAGAGCCGTGTAATTTTTCGGCCGAAGAAAAAGAATTGCTTGAACCAGAGGTTTTAGCAAAGGATGATCATCCATGGAGTCAATTTTTAAGTAAAATTGATGAGCTTGATGAGCCATTGTTGAGTTCAATTTTTAAACAGGCGCAATTTGAAAAAGTTGAAGAAGGTAGAGTTACCGTTCTTTTTGCCCAACGGTTGAGATTGTTTAATGATACACTTGAGCAGATGAAGGAGAAGTGGGCGCCCCTCTTACAAATTGTTTTTGGTGATCAAGTTCAATTAGATCTTCATTTTAATTTAGTTGATAAAGCGTCTTCGGTTGAGGTAAAAAAAAAGACACAAGAAGTTCAATCTTCTGAACCGGTACAAAAAAATCGTCCAATTATAGCGAAGAGAAATATGATGAATCATGGTGTTAAAATAGACGTTTCTGATAAAGAGCGCTGGCCGCTAACAAATCAATTGTTAGAACAATTTTCAGGGACTGTTGTTGAATTGCCAGAGGCAAAACAGGAGCACAGTAATGAATAAAATTCCACAAGTTGTTTTAATTGGTCGCATGAATGTTGGTAAATCGAGTTTATTTAATAGAATTGCTAAAAGAACATCGCCTTTGATGCTTGATTATGAAGGTGTAACGCGTGATTTTATTACTGAGAATATAACGTGGCAAGAAACGTTGTTTACCTTAGTCGATACGGGTGGGGTAAGTTTAAAAAAGTTTGAAGATCCTATTATAGAAAAAGTTCGGCAACAGGCTCTTGCCTTGGCCGAGCAAGCTGATGTTGTTTTGTTTATGGTTGATGCATCCGTTGGCGTGCTTCCAGAGGAATTGGAACTCGCAAAAAGACTCCACAAGACCGGTCGAACCGTAATTATTGTGGCGAATAAATTTGATAAAAAGGTTGCGCAGGAGCACCTTGAAGAGTGTAAGCGGCTCGGGTTTGATGTTGTTGTGCCAATTTCCGCTGCACATAATCAGGGAGTCAGCGAGCTCATGGATGAACTTATTAAGCTTTTGCCTCGTAAGAAGATTCAAAAAGAAACAACGAAAGAGCGTATTTGTCGTGTAACATTGCTTGGTAAACCGAATGTTGGCAAGTCATCCTTGATGAATCTGTTATTAAACAGAGAGCGTTCAATTGTTACCGAAATTGCTGGAACAACGCGTGAAGCGGTTAGTGAAACGCTTCAGTATTATTCTCAAACGATTCAATTGACCGATACTGCCGGTATTCGTCGCAAGAAGAAGGTTGAGGGTGAGCTTGAAGAATTGATGGTAAAGAGTTCGATGCAGGCAGTGCGAACCTCTGATATTGTACTTTTGTTGGTTGATGCGCAAGATGGTCGTTTAACTGATCAAGAATTAAAATTGGCTTTTTATGCGTTTGAGCAAGGAAAGGCCGTTATCATTCTTATTAATAAATCAGATCTTCTGAGCGATGCTTATACTAAGGAACAATGGAAGTATCATCGCGAGGAATATGAATTTTTTTATAAAAAAATTGAAACGATGAATATTTCTTGTGAAAATGGTGATAATGTCGGAAAAATTCTTCCCCTGATTGCAACGGTATGGGAACGCTATTTGCATGAGTTTTCCTCTGATGAATTGACAAGTATTTTAAAACAAGCATTAATTCGTCGACCCTTATATAAACAAGAACATCAACTTAAGATTTATGATGCGCAACAAGTAAAGTCAGGACCGCCAACCATTAAATTACGCGTAAGTCTTCCACAATTTTTTGGCGAAAGAGAGTTGGCGTATTTTGAAGGTGTTTTGCGAAAAAACTATGAATTAAAATCTATTCCTATTGAATTTATTTCGGTAAAAAAGAAAGGAAGTGTTTAGGTTTTTATTTACTTGAAAATTTTTAAAAAGGAATTGTTATGAAAAATTTTGTAATTTCAGTGGCATTGTGCAGTCTTTTTTCATTACATGCCATGAAAGTTCAAAAAGAGTCATCTCGTGGCGAAAGAAGATCTCAGCCGTATGCAAAACCTCAAGATAAACGTATTTGTTCTATTTGTGGCGATCAAGCAGGTGATGGTCGAAGGCTTACGACAGGAAAGAGACTTTTTGGTTGTTGTTGCATTTATCACATTCGGTGTCTGAATCAATTTAAAAATGAGCATGGAATAATTTCTGAATGTCCGACGTGCGCGGAAGAAGATTCTGTTTATTATTCTGGGTTAGAGGAGCCGGCGACTGATTTTTCTCAATCATCACAAAAAGATTGGGAAGATTATGTATCTTTTTGTAATGAACATCGTGATAATTAAGCGTTTTTTTTGAGAGTTTATACCAAAATTGGTTTTTGTTTTCATTGTCTTTTCCATCGCTTTTTGTAATACAATGAGCAAGAATGTTGGTTTTTCATTAAGCTCTTTGCAAATGAATAGCTTTTTTTGTACTTTTAAATAAGTAAGCTGAAATAAACCCTTGAAGAAAGAGGGCGTGTATAATGGAAATACAGATCACGTTTCGCAATATGGAATCATCGCCGACTATTGAGAAATATATTAACGAAAAAGTTGAGAAATTAGATCGTTTTTTGAAAAAAGAACGTCTGCCAAAAAAATTAGAAATTATTTTAGAGGCTGAGAGAGTTCATCAACAACATGATGTTGAGTTGCGATTGCATTGTGCAACTTACCATGAACGCGCTCAGGTTTCAGGCAAAGATTTATATGCGCAGATTGATGCAGTTTTTGATGTTCTTATTAAAGAAATTAACAAGAAGAAGGGCAAGCGACTGGTTGAACGCAAAGAACCGGATCCTTATCGAGAGCCACGATAACTTTATAATAAAAAACCCTCGAATTTCGAGGGTTTTTTATTGGTAAATTACGTTATTTTTTATATTTTTGCAGTGTTTCGTTTAATAATGCTTCAATCTCTTGCTTGTTCATCGTATATAATTCTGCGCCCCATCGATTTAGAACTGATTCTTCTTGTGGGTGAATGGTTAGAATAGTTGGGACGCCGACAATTTCAAATTTCTTTGCGAGCATCTCATATTCGGGCGAATTAACAGCATCAATTTGCACAGGTATAAATTCGTTAATAATTGTTGCAATAAATGGTTCATTGAAAATACAACGATCAATAGCTTTGCAGATTGAACAATATGGTGCGCCAACATCCAACAAGATCAATTGATTTTGTTTGGATGCGTTTTTAAGAGCTTCAGTATAATTTTTTTGCCAATGAATGAGTTCTTGTGGTTTTGGTGGATGTACCAGTCGTTGAAAAGCAACGTAATAAAGTGCGCCACTGCTCAACATACCTACCGTGGCGACTACGAGTCTGATATAACGAGAAACGCGATCGACTTGCTGACAAAATGTTAAGAAATAATAGATACTCAAAAGCAATAAAGTTGAAGCGATAAGCCAGAATAAAAAAGTAATAGATAAAATATTACTGAGATAATAAAAACAGAGAGCAATTAATAAAATGGCGAATATTTTTTTTACTTCAAGCATCCAAATACCAGTATTTGGCATAAATTTTAATGAGGTTGAGAAGGTTCCGATAAGAAGAAGCGGAATGCTCATGCCGATGCCGAAAGCAAACATAATGAAAAAGCCGAGAAGTTGATTGCCTAAATGTGCAACAAAGGTGAGTAGAAATGCGAGCCCCGGTGTGAGGCATGGAGATGCGACAGTGCCACTGATAAATCCAAAAATAAAGGCTGAGATAAGAGAGCCTGAAGGTTTGATGGCCCTTTGTTGACGATTTAAAAAGCGTGGCGTTTTGAGTTCATAAATACCAAACATCGCCAATGCCAAATAGAGTAATATTCCCACCACTATAACGATGACAATCGGTTTGCTCATTAATTTGCCAAATAAACTTCCGGTAAATGCTGCCGTTAAACCTAAAATGGCAAACATGAGCGCAATGCCGAGTGTGTAAGCTGTTGCAAGCGATAAATTATACCAGATCGATTTTCGTGCTTGAGCTTGTAAAAGACCAACGGTAATAGGAATCATTGGATAGATACAAGGTGTGAGACTCATTAAAATACCGAGTAGAAATACGAGTAATAGTTGAAGCCACAGGGAATTTGTTCTTGCAATCCAATTTTGAATTTGGTCACTTAATGCTTGTTTTTTTTGATGTGGTGCCGGACATGTTTGAGCAGTAACTTCTTTGGGAGATGATTCAGTTTTTTTTATCGATTGAGGTTCTTTTTTTTCTTGACCACGTTTTGCTGGCTCAGATAATTTAAAAAATTCATAGGTTGGCTCATCCATTTTGTTGGTTAAATAGGTAAGTGTAATCTTTGCAGAGGGATCACCGTTATTTATTTTAAGCTTTCCTTTGATGGTGAACGGTTCTTTTACTATTTTTTTTGTTTTTCGAAAATTGTTATCAAATTGTTCAATGGGAATCGTAGTGACCTGCCAGTTTAAAATCTCTAGAGAAGGAGCATTTGAAGTCAGATTGAGGTTGTCGTAATAAACAAATTCATCATTTGAGGGGATGAATTTGAGCGTAAATAAACTTTCTTTGTTTGTATCGAGTGGAGAGTTGGTGAAATTGATTTTAATCGAATTGATCGAAAAAACGATCAATAAAATAAGACTTAATTTTTTTAACATGAGAATCCTTGTTTTTATTTTAATGTATCTGAACTTTTGTCGTGCATCAAAAAAAAGTTGCAACGTTTATTTTTACCGTTATCATAAATGTCATATTTAAAGGTTTATTAACGAGGTTTTTATGAAAAATATGCACAAATCTTTTTTTGTTATTTTTGTTTTACCAGTGTTTATTTCTGCAATGGAGTTTGAAAAAAGTGTTGAGCGAGATTTTTTCAATGCCGTTGAAAGTGGTAAAGTTACAAAAGTTCATGAGTGCTTTAAAGGTATTGATATCGATTGCGCTCAAGAAGCAGAGGTAACTCCATTGATGAGTGCTTGTAGCGGTAAACACGTTTCTACTGTTAGGTATCTACTAGAACAACAGGCTGATCCAGCACGAGTAGATAGTGATGGTAATACCCCTTTGCATTGTGCACTTGCAGATAGAGATAGCGATAAATCAAAGGTATACGTGATTGTTGATCTTTTACTTCGGGCTGGTGCACATGAAGTTATTAATCAAGCAAATAAAGATGGAGTGACTCCATTGAAGCTTGCCCAAATCAATGATTTTTATGCAGCGGAACAGCTGATTCAAGGCTGCTTAGAGCGCGTTATGTATTAAGCGTTTTTTATTCTGCATGGCGACTTTACTTTTTTCTTATTCATTCGTAAAATTAATATGTATGGGGCTATAGCTCAGTTGGTAGAGCGCATGAATGGCATTCATGAGGTCACCGGTTCGAACCCGGTTAGCTCCACCAGTCTTGGTTTATCCGGGTCTTCCGCCTCGGCAAACTTCGACTGGCAGGCCAGTTTTCGCTTCGAGCCGATCATTCTGAGTGATTTGCGAGAATTTATTTGAGCAAATTATGTCGAAAGACTTTTGGTTGGTGCCAAAATAAGCGTTCTATTTTTAAGTCTTAAGGCATAAAAAACGAAGGCTGCTCATTGAAAATTTTGAAAAACTTTATGGGGCTATAGCTCAGTTGGTAGAGCGCGTGGTTCGCAATCACGAGGTCACCGGTTCAAGCCCGGTTAGCTCCACCAATTTATAGAACTCGTTATAAATTATAGTTTATTTTATGATTCCCTATTCCCGGTGAAGAGAATAGGGAATCATTCTTATTCGATTACTTTGATTTCTGCGTCAAATGTCTAGGTTCTTCTCCGGGATAAAAACCAGAAGGTCCTTTTTTGTAACATACACCATCAAATACCTGCGCAGAAGAAGGGGCTTTAGAATGGATCCATCCGATGCCCAGGGGACAGATCTCTCTCGATTTGCTCCTGCTTGTCTCAGTTTTTTGTACCTCGAATCTATCTCCATCTTTGAACTTAATCGTGTCGCTTGGTCCACGCTTGCCTGAGTTGCATTGTAAGGTAAAGGCATCCCCCTTGAGAGATGTAAGATCATGACGTCCTCCTCTCCTTCCATCAAAAAAATATGTTTTGCCATTGTTCATAAGTGTCCAATTGCAACCTAGATCCTTAAGGTCGAACGTTACAAGCGTTTTGTTTTGCGCAGATAATCCAAAAACAAGTAAAATTAATGATAGTTTCTTCATTTTACCTCCTTTTTTATGAAGAAAAAACAACTTACACTTTAAGTTTATCAGTATTGTTGTTGTTATTTCAAGGGTTTTTTTCTAAAAACTTATCCGAAAATTAAAAATTCGTTTCTGATGCTTCAATAAATTTAAAGATTGCTCAGTGCGCTCGGCCTGATGCTTCGTCTACGCTCAGCACTAAAGGCTGCGCTCGGCCTGATGCTTGTCGAAGGGTGCGAGCGCTCGTATGGTTCGACAGGCTCACCACGAGCGCGCTCGGCCTGTCTGTGCAGCGAGGTCTTGGCTCAGGATATGAGCAAATATAATGATTACGAGGCAAGCTTCGAGGAATTTTACCTGCAAAAGATTAAACGCATATCATACATTTAAATTTCATCGTTCTGTTTTTAATTTCTCGATTCTGTGATAGGATAATCAAACTAAACATTATTTTTTGTAAAAAAAGAGGATTAAGTATCTCATGAATATTGGGCAAAGTAATCTTTGGCAATTGATTAAAAGCTCTGATACAATGACCATCGTTGTTTTGGCTCTTTTGTTGGGGATGTCAGTTTTTTGTTGGACAATATTTCTTTATAAATTAATTTTATGGAGAATTAAACGAAGACAGCTTCAAAGCGCGCTTACTCACATGAAAAATGCAGAAGATCTTGATGATGTACTTTATGTTACATCAAAATTTTCTAATACGTTGCCAGGTTATTTCTTGTCTAGAGCTCTGACCTATTTAAAATCATTATTGATTACGAGTGATGGAAGAGAAAAAGTTTTGTGCGATCGTGAGTGGTCGGTGCTTGAACATATGATGCAGCAAGTTCATGACAGTATTCTTTTTGGAGAAGAACAGTTGGTACCGCTTGTCGGTGCCTGTGCGGCGATTGCCCCATTGCTCGGTCTTTTTGGTACCGTTTGGGGATTGATGAATGCATTTGTGGGCATTAGTCATCAACACAGTGCGGATATTACGGCGATTGCTCCGGGTATTGCCCAGGCTTTGACAACGACCGTTGGTGGACTCTTGGTTGCAATTCCAGCTTTAGTTATTTTTAATTATTTAAATATGCAATTGCGGGCTATTGATGAACAGATAAATATGTTATCTGATCGTTTTATATGGTTGGCGCAACGATTATTTTATGAAAAGAAAAAGGATAAATAGTGGCATATCGATCTCAATCAAGGCGTCGACGTCCATTAACATTTCCTGAAATTTCACTAACGCCATTGATTGATACGGCATTAACGTTATTGATTATTTTTATGATTACGGCTCCCATGATGCGGATGACCATTAAAGTTGATCTGCCAGACGCCAAAACGTCTGAAACTACAAAAGTAGAAGATCAGAGTTTGACCGTTGAAATGGATTCTCAAGGGATCGTTCATTTTGATGGAAAAACATTTGATTTGAGTAAGAATAAAAAGGATTTACAAGTGCTTAAAGAGACGGTTTCTCGTCGCGTGACCAAACAGAATAGTACAGTATTCTTATTTGCAGATAAATCATTGCGTTATGAGCGAATTGTTAAATTGTTTGATGTTATAAATGCAATTGATGGAGTACAACATGTTGCTTTGGTTACCCAGAAGATTGAATAAGCGACATTTATTTATTTTTCAACTTGTTTGTCTTACATTTTTTCTTCATTGTTTGGTTCTTGTAACGTACTTTTTTTATGCTCGTCCGCCTATTATGACAATAAAAATGGACATGTCCCTCGTTGATTTGTCGCGGCCCATTACGGTTGTTCCCTTTGTTAAAAGAACAGGACAATTAACGAAGTTAGTTGAAGGAAAAACTGGAAAAAAATCGAACCAGAATAATGTTAAAAATGCTGCAACACCATTAAAGGTAGCTCAAATTAACAAAAAAGCAGCAGTTATAAAAAAAGAGAAAAAACCAGTTAGAAACATATTTAAAAAAGAGCCCGCCTCAAAAAATATGGTGTTACCAGTAAAGTCTGAAGAAAAGAAAGAAATCAAAAAACAAGAAGTTGAACAAAAAATTGTTCCAGTGGTCCCAGAAGAAAAAAAAGAAGAGGGTATTTCACCTTCTCAGATAGATGAGACGATTTCTGATGAACCTATTGTTTTAGGGCAAGAAGAGTTTGAAGCATTACAGATTTATCAAGAAGTTCATACTGAATTATCTCGTTATTGGCATCCGCCAGCGGGATTACATCCCAAAAAGTCGACGATTTTATTGTTACATATTGGAGAAAAAGGAGAAGTTCTACAGACCGAGGTTGAGCAATCGTCCGGTGTTTTAGTTTATGATATTGCTGCTCGCATGGCGGTAGAAAAAGCTCTTTTTCCAGAAAAATTGTGGAATCAGCTGATGAGACTCCATTTTTAATGTTAAAGGTTTAGGATTATGAGGCGTTTGATCTTATTGGTTATGGTAAGTTCGCTTGTGGGTGCACCACTTGAGTTAGTGATTACAGCGGAGCATCATCAAGCGATGCCATTAAAAGTAATTGTTGATAAAGGTACCTTTGATTGCGATTATGTTGATTGTATTTGTTTACTTTTAGGGGCAACAAAACAGTTTAGCGTAGAAAAAGTTCTTATGTCTGAGCCGCGTACTAAGAATGAAATGAAGCAGTTGGCGCTTTCTGGTTTTCCATTGGCTCTTTTTTTGCATGGTACTGATGAGGAATGTGATTGGCGTTTGTACGATACGATGGGTGCTCAATTGATCAAAGGAAAAAAGAGTTTGAGAAAAAATCTTATTGATGCGCAATGGGCCATTAGTATTGCTGATCAGGTTTGGCCTGAGTTAACGAGTCAAGATGGATCTTTTTCATCATTAATAGCGGCATGCAAAAGGCGTTTTGTTGGTAAAAAACGTTGTCACCGTGACCTTTATTTGATTCATCCTTTTCTTACATTTCAACAATTTAAACCAATAAAGTTAGTGGGAAGGGGGAATAATTTTGCACCTCGGTGGCACCGTCGTCGTTCGGTTATCTTTTATTCGCAGCATACGTTGAGTAATGTGCGACTTATGTCAGTTGATTCGTCGCATCTTTCTCGTATTATTACCAGTTTTGAAGGCCAAAATATGACCCCAGCATTATCATCAGCTGGGCGTGTTGTGCTTGCCCTTTCAAGCAAGGATCACACCCAATTGTATGAATACATTTTTAATCAGGATCAAAAAAAGGGTTCGTTTGTTCGGTTAACACATAAAAAAGGCGATTTTATATCACCATCTTTTTTAAAAGAAGATGAAATTGTTTTTTGTTATGTGAATGAGCAAGCTGTTCCACAGTTAGGAATGATGAATTTGCCAGATCAGAAGATAAAGTGGCTTAATGTGGGGCGTGCGTTGTGTCCTGCAGTGAGTCCATCAGGTACGATGCTCGCTTTTTGCAAAAAAGTTAATGATGTTTATCAGATCTTTATGTATGATCTTGAAAACAAGGAAGAACAACAATTGACGCATGATAAGGGCCATAAAGACGAATGTTCATGGTCTCCCTGCGGAAATTACATTGTATGTTCGATTGAACAAGGGGACGAAAGTAGTATTTGTCTAGTTGACGTCAATACGCGTGCAATTCGCTATGTGACGCCTAAAAATGACCATTGGTCGTATCCTAATTGGTCCCCCTGTTTAACATTGCCTTTTACCTATATGCATGATTGACCTAGCTTGAAAATGTAAAGCTATAAGTCTTTTCTGCCTTTTGACAGCGAAAAAGGGAAATAAAACAATTGCCAATATTGGGGTTTTAATCCAAAAAGGACACAAAATCTGAATTTTTGTGTTATAATAATAAAAAAGCTCGACAAGCGGCTTTTGTTTTATTATACTAATAGAAAATAAGTTTAACCCTAAAGTTTTCAGCTTGAATGATAAGAGGTGAAGTATGAAAAAATTCATAAAAAATAAGAAGAATCTTTTTACGGGGGGACCTAAGGGCCTACTCATTTTTGTAACGATTTTCGCGTTAGGAATAGCGCTTTTATCCAGTTTGACTCATGTTTCTCAGAACATTGTTCATTTGCCAACAACTGAATTTCTTGAATATGTTGAGCAAGGGAAAGTCTCTTCTGTAGAAGTTGCTGGTGAAGAAGCGTGGGGACGTTTGAAGGAAGATAACCAAAAGTTTCAGACCCGTATTCCTCGTGCAGATAGCGAGTTCATGAATATGTTGCGTAAGCATGGTGTTAAGGGTGAAGTTATGAATAATACCAGTTCGCTGGGGCTTATTTCTTCATTATTAAGCTTGCTTTTGCCATTTCTTTTGATTCTAGTGCTCTATTTCTTTTATAAGATGTTTAAAGGATCTGGCGGTTCCCAAGGTGGGCCGGGATCAGGAATTTTTGGCTTCGGAAAAAGTAGAGCAAAATTAATATTGCCATCAATGATAAAGGAGCGTTTTTCAGACGTTGCCGGTGCTGATGATGCAAAAGAAGCGCTTAAAGATGTGATAGATTTTCTCAAGAATCCAGAACGTTATCGAAAAATGGGGGCTAAAATCCCAAAGGGAATTTTAGTTGTTGGTGAGCCGGGAAACGGTAAGACGTTGTTGGCACGTGCGGTTGCAGGTGAAGCAGGTGTTCCATTTTTCAGTATAACGGGGTCAGATTTTATTGAAGTGTTTGTTGGCGTTGGTGCTGCACGTGTTCGAGATCTTTTTGAACAAGCAAGAAAACATGCGCCATCGATTATCTTTATTGATGAGATTGATGCGATTGGTCGCCATCGAGGCAGTGGTCTTGGTGGTGGAAATGATGAACGCGAACAGACTTTAAATCAGCTTTTAACAGAACTAGATGGTTTTGATGTGAAAAAAGCGCCTGTCATTGTCATGGCCGCTACAAATATTCCAGAAGTGCTTGATAAGGCATTGTTGCGTCCAGGAAGATTTGATCATCAGGTTGAGGTTCCTTATCCAGATCTTAAGGATCGTGAAGAAATTCTTCGCATTCATGGAAAGGATAAAAAGTTTGGTGTTTCAGCAGATCTTCATCAAATAGCGATTGATACATCAGGATTTACGGGTGCAGATTTAGCTAATTTAATAAATTTTGCGGCGATAAGTGCATCAAAGGCCGGGCGTTTACGGTTGGAAAAAGAGGATTTTTTAGATGCGATGAAGAAAATTCAGCGTGCAAAAGAGACAACACAGCATTCTCCATCATTATTACCAAAGGGTGCTGGTCAGGCGCGACTTTTCATGCCATCGCAAGTTAAAGTTAAATTTTCTGATGTTGCTGGATTACCAGAAGCAAAAGAAGAGTTAAAGGATATTCTTGATTATCTTAAAAATCCTGAAAAATTTAAGAAAGTTGGTGCTAAAGTACCGCATGGTATATTGCTTTCAGGTGAGCCAGGTAATGGTAAAACGTTATTGGCAAAAGCGATAGCTGGCGAGGTAAATTGTCCGTTCTTCAGTGCAAGTGGTGCTGAATTTATAGAGCAGTACGTTGGTGTTGGTGCATCACGGGTACGTGAGCTTTTTGCACAGGCACGTAAACATGCGCCATGTATTATCTTTATCGATGAAATTGATTCAATTGGTGCGCGTCGTCATACGGGCGATGGTGGTGTCAGTGAATATGCACAGACTCTTAATCAGTTGTTGACTGAAATGGATGGTTTTGAAACGAGCGAAAAGCCGATTATTGTTGTTGGTGCAACAAATAGGCCCGATATGCTCGATTCAGCGTTGTTGCGTCCAGGAAGATTTGATCGTCACGTTCATGTGCCATATCCATCGATTGATGTTCGTGAAGAGATTCTTAAGGTGCATGCACAAGGAAAACAGTTTGATTCTTCAGTTGACTTAAGAAAAGTTGCTCGTGGTACCCCAGGTTTTTCTGGTGCACAACTTGCTAATATTATTAATGAAGCAGCATTAAGCGCTGTTAATAATAATCGTGAAATAATTATCATGGAAGATTTTGAAGAGGCGCGTGATAAAGTTCTTCTCGGTAAAAAACAGAAGACGATTAAACAGACTAAAGATGAACTTAAAGTGACAGCTTATCACGAAGGGGGCCATGCATTGGTCAACCTTTTACTTCCTGAGCAGACAGATCCATTGCATAAAATTACGATTTTGCCGCGTGGTGGCGCATTGGGCGTAACTCATTCATTGCCTGAGCGAGATCGTTATACAGTTACAAAAGAACAGATGCTTGCTGAACTTAAAGTTTTAGTTGGTGGACGTGTTGCTGAAGAATTGGTCTTTGATACGGTAACAACTGGTGCATCAAATGACTTTAAGCATGCAACTGATATTGCCCGTAAAATGGTCTGTTATTATGGGATGTCTGATCTTGGCCCAGTACAATATGGCCAATCATATTATGACTTTAAATATTCAGAGAAGACCCGTGAACTGATTGATCAAGAAGTGCACAAAATTGTTCAAACTGCGTATGATACAACAAAAGACTTATTAATAACTAACCGCGATAAACTTGATAAGCTTGCACAAACGTTACTCGAAAAAGAGACGATGTATGCAAGCGAGGTTTATGAACTTCTTAATATCAGGCCACGTGAAGATCATAATCTTTTAAAGAACGAAGAAAAAAAAGATGCTTCAGATTCTGATTCTTCTGATGACGAAGAATTGTCATCTCAGACGGTTCAGGGTGAAGCCTAAGAATAGAAATTTTTGTTAAAAAAAGCGCATGAAATGTTCCCATGCGCTTTTTTTAAAATTGTTTTATTAATTTACTTATTTGCCCGTTGCAATCCAGACGCCGGCTAGATCACAGTTTGCGTTTCCACTAGAATCATAAGCCCACCTGAAGTCTTTTCCCTTTTTCCTGGCCCAGTTCAAACATTGTTCTTCAGAATAATTCATTTCTCGTTGTTGGCCAGAGCCTTTAATGCAACATGTAGCAGAAAAAATGTTTTGCGTTAATAACATGCTGATGAGTATAATGAGTTTTTTCATTTTGTCCTCCGTTTTTTTAACTTATTACTTTAAGTTTATACTTTTTATTGCGTGATATGCAAGTGTTTGGGTTAAATGGTGTCTGTTTTTTTATTTTCAATATCATTGCATTCTTTATCTTTAATTTGATCGATGTTTAACTTAATGGAGAAAGGAATGGGTTTATGAAGATTGAACAATCATTAGCGGTCCATGTTGGGGATATTTCAAAAAGAGCCGGGGCAGTTTTGATGGATTATTGGGGAAAGCCATTAACGGTAAATTATAAAAAAGATGCTGGATTTGTTACAGTGGCTGACCTTGAATCTGAGGCTTTTATTATTGAAGAATTAAGAAAGGTTGATTCGACTATTCCTTTCTGGGCAGAAGAGCGCGGTATATCGCGTAATAATAGCGATTGGTATTGGGTGATTGATCCACTTGATGGGACAACCAATTTTGCTCATCACATACCATATTTTGGTGTTTCAATAGCATTGACTTATAAAAATGAACCCCAGTTGGGGGCCATTTATGATCCTCTTTTAGAGGAGCTTTTTTTGGCTTATAAAGGGGGCGGTGCTGCCTTAAATGGAAAACAACTAGGAGTTTCTTCACGTCCATTAAAAAAATGTTCTTTGGCTGTTAGTCTTCCTTATACAAGCTCTGATGATTTTGCTGCTGATTTTAAAAGTTTTCAGCTTGTTCTGAGTAATGTAGATGATCTCCGTATTATGGGGGCGACGGCTCTCGATTTGGCATATGTTGCGGCAGGCCGTTTTGATGGCACATTTTTTCGTGGCTTACAATGGTGGGATGTAGCTGCCGGAATTATCATTTTACAAGAGGCAGGTGCGATTGTATCAGATTTTGAAGGAAAAACGATTTTGCCGTCATATCAGAGCTTTTTAGCCGCTGAGCCTTCTTTGTATGATACATTATTAAAACTGCTCAATCTTTAGTAAAAAATCTTCAGGTAATGTGATTTAATGGCCCCTGGTCGCTATTTTCAGTTAGACATATTTTCGAATTTGTGCTAAGCTAATAAATGATAAATTTACGTTGATTTTAAATGGGGGTTATACCATGAAATTTATTTGGTTAAGTGTTCTTTTTGTTTTGGGTTCAATGAGTGCCATGGATCCTGCTGCTCAAGGCGAGCCCGAAATGGGTATTGTTCAGGCGGAGGTCGATTGTTCTGTTTGTCTCGGGGCACCAGAAGAAGGAGTCAACTTGGAGGTGATACAATTGCCTTGTGGTCATCGATTTCACCGTGGTTGTTTAATGCCATGGATGAAAAATTTTTGGCGACAGGCTGATCATTTTCTCTGCCCTAATTGCCGAATTCCGATTCCTTTTGCGACAATTGTTTTTTCTGATGCAGAGCTTGTGTTTTTAAATAATGTTGCTTTCGGACTTGTTGAAGAGTTTGGATTGCCACAGGGAGTATTGGCGCTTGAGCCTCGTATTGGCATTGTTGAGCGAATAGCCGGACCTGTTTTGCGCGAAGCTCTGCGTTTAAGGGGTTTTTGGGGAAATGCAGGAGAGCGTGTGCAACAATTTTTTGATCCTTTTCTGCCTCGTTGGATGCAACATTTGAGCCTTATTGGATTAAAAATAGCAGCTCATTATGGGTTGCATCGACTGGCGAGACGTATTGTACCGTCGGTTTCTTGGATGCCTGAACATGCTTTTGTTTTATCTTCGGCATTGGCAGCTCGAGGCACACCAATGTGGGCAATTGCTTCAATTAATATGGCGGTACGTCCTTCGCTTTCAGTTGCTGGTCTTCGTACACCATTTTTTAATGATCGGCGGTTAGTAGGTTATGCTGCTCTTGGTTGGGCGATTGGTTCGGGAATAAGAATATTAAGAAGGCCACTTGGTCTTGATGATGATATAATCCGCATGCTCGTGACACGTCGCTTGGGGGGTGTTGCTGAAATTCTAAGGGAAGAGCCTTCTTCGGTAATTCCGGATCATTCAGGAGCCGAAATGGAAGAATCTGAGCAATAACACTTGAAAAAAATGCCATTTTAGCTACAATAAAATAAACTAGTTTTTTTCTAAGGAAAGCGATACTTCATGAAAATTTGTGCAATTTGTAGTAAGAAACCTCAATCAACATTTTCTGTAAGCCATGCTCATAATCGTACTAAACGTTGGTTGTATCCAAATGTGCATGTAATGCGGTATACCTTGGTTGGTGATCCAAAAGGTGAGGTTCATCGGGCAGCGGTTTGTACGAAATGTCTCAAAAAAGGCAAAATTAAGAAAGTTTTGTAAAAAGGTTATTTAAATGGCAAATATTAAGTCAGCAAAAAAGAGAGCACGTCAAAGCGAAAAAAGACGTACAGTTAATTTAAACAGAATGACTTCCTTGCGCACCTCAATTAAAAAATTGATGCGTGCTCTTGATGTCAAATCTACTCCTGATAAAATCAAGGGGCTCTTTGATGATGCGCAAGCGCAGTTGGCTCGTGCAAAAAATAAGCATCTTATTCATCATAAGACTGCGGCACGTAAAACAAGTCGTTTAGCTAAACGTGTATTGCAAACAACGATTTCAGCTTCTAAATAACGATAGCTGATAAAAATTAAAGGGGGCTTTTCAACAGCCCCTTTGTTATTTGATTGATGTTCTTAATTAAGGCAAATTACAATTGGCCGGTTGAGACTCAGTTTTCTTGCCTAAAAGAGACTTTTTGGCAGCGCCACCTTTCCAGCATGCAGTTTCGCATGAGAGTCCTTTTTTATAGAGTTCCGCTGAGCTTAGTTCTCGGCAGCCAAATTCAGATTCATCAGCTTGTGCGCGGAAACAATCATCCGATGCCTGTCCATTGCGAATTTTAACACGTTTTCCTGCGGAAGATTGATGCTGCGGGCCGAAACAGACGAGCTTGCCAACTTGTGGATCATCGTTTTTTTGTTTGAGAAAGCCAAAATGAAGTGGCGGCACAGATGTTTCAGCTGGAATTTCGCCAAGAACATATGTTCCTTCATTTAGAATGAAACGTATATCTGCGGGAGGATTGAGTAATTTTTGCGCTTCGTCATACGCACTTTTTAAATTTTGAAAGTCTTGGGTACTTCCTCCTTTGTCAGGATGATATTTGAGTGCCAATTGTTTATAATAATTTTTCAAATCTTGTTCTGACATAAGTGGTGAAAATGTAAACTTTTCTAAATTCTGTCTTTTTGCAAGTTCATTTAAAGTATAAAACGGCTTAAAAATATTTTTTTCATCAGCAAAAAGAGTTATGATGCACAAAAGACTTATTACTATTTTTTTCATGATTTCCTCCATTTTTTTATTATAATTGAATAATAACAAAAAAGGGTGAAGAATATCAAGGGTATTCGGGTTTTATCCAGGGCGTACGCATGGTTAATGCCTTAGGTAAGGGTTTTTAGAAAATAGAAAAATAGATTTTTGGACAAAAAAAAGACATGCTCAATTTCCAAAAAGGA
>LBRU01000006.1 GCA_000991575.1 candidate division TM6 bacterium GW2011_GWE2_36_25 | reverse complement strand
GTGAGTATTGAAAAAATAAAAGAGTATATTCGAAGCCAGTAAAAACTTCGAAGATTTACTTCATGAGGCCACGGCTTTTAAGCCGTGCGAGGTTCACTTCTTTTTGAGGAGCGGATAAAGTTTATTGGCTGTGTAAATAAGACTGATCGATGTTGCTAAACCAATAAGCATACAAATGATTCCATTGAGTGTTGATCCATTAATGGTGAGAAATCCTGCAGCAATAAATGATACGCCGCTTCCGATAATGGCAGGGAGAATGTACCACATTTGTGTTTTTACATGATCAAGTTGATATGCTCCTGAACTGGTTGAGGACATGGTAACCGGATCTGAAATGGGGGATAATTGTACGCCCGCAAGTGATCCTGAAATAACAGCACCAATAGTTGGCAATAAAATATACACTTCTTTGAGCATAACCGGATGCATAAATCCTGCTAATGAGCTGATCATAGGAATGCTAATAGGAAACATGATTGCAAGCGTTCCCCATGAAGAACCCGTTCCAAGTGCAACAAGCACGGTCATAATAAATACAATAAAGGGTAACCAATTAAGATTAATATACGGTAAAATTAAATGAGCAATGTATTGTCCGGTATACAATTTGTCGTCGAGGATACTTCCAAAAAGGATTGCACAGAAGATGATGATTGCTGATGGATACATTAAGTGTACGCCACGTGCAATAAAGAGAGGTATATTGAACACGGTTAGTTTTTTTCGAATGAGCGCAAGGATAATGCCAACTGTAAATGCAATAACGCTCGCAAAAAAGAGCGCTTTGAAGATACTTGCAGAGCTCATTAAAGATTCAAGAAGTGTCTTTGTTCCTCCCAAAAGATAAAAACCACCTGTGTACAAAATGGCAATCAGAGCGCTAAAGATCAATGTGATAATAGGTGCCAGGAAGTCACTCAAATAAACGTTTTTGTTTGATTTATGATGTTTGATTACCTTGAATCGTGGTTCTTTGCCACCATAAAGGTTTCCTGTTTCTAGGGCAATTTTTTCTTGTTCAGCCATTGGCCCATACGATATTTTTTTTCGAACAATAAAAAAAGCACTGAATATGAGAATAAACGAATAAAAAATGAAGGGGATTGCCTTTAAATAAGTAAAAAATGGATCCGCACGTACAATAATATCATGACCAAAGTTAAATGTGCCTCCTGGAAATTTTATTTGATGGTGAACAAATTTTGAAAAGCCGAGGGTGACGCCCGAAATTTTAAGATCTTTTAGAATTATGGCTAACCATGTTGAGATAGGAAGAAGAACGACCATTGGTGAGGCCATTACATCGATTAAATATGCTAATTTTGCACGTGGGATTTTGAATTTGTCAGTAAGTGGTTGCATTAGACAACCCATCGTAAGTGTACTTAAATAATCATCGAAACAGAGAAGCAGTGATAATAATAATGATGTGGATTCAGTTTTGCGCGCATTTTTTAATTTTTTTGTAATAATATTGCCAAATGCGCACGATCCGCCAGTGTAATTGATGAGTGCAATAAGGCTTCCTAAAATAAAAAGGAATCCATAAATATAGAAAAAATCAGGATCTATGAATTGTTTTTTTAGATATATATAAAGGAGATCTATGGTGCCGGTGATAGAAAATTGTGCTCCAATAATGGCAGCACTTGCAATACCTATTAAGACTGATAAAATAATATTTCTGCTGAGAAATGCAGTGATTAATAACAAGAGTGGCGGCAGTATAACAAGCCAATTGAGCATAAAAGATCCTATATTTTTTCTATTAACATTTTTTAATAGTTTACACATGATTGGGAGCAACCACAAGAAAAAAAACTTATTTTAGTGGTTTTATTGTTGACGAAAAGGGTCCTTTCAAGTACATTAATAACTGTCCCGTTTAATTTCGGTAAAATTTTTAATTGGAACTAACAATGAATATGAATCGTGCTTTTTATTTGCGTAATGAAGATCGGCAGCCGCAGTGGGTGTTAATTGATGCTCAAGATAAGGTTTTAGGAAGATTGGCTACCGAAATTGCAGATATTTTGCGTGGAAAAAATAAACCACAATATACGCCACATGCAGATGCTGGCGATTATGTGGTCGTAATTAACGCAGAAAAAGTTAAATTGACTGGTAATAAAGTTGAACAAAAAACATATGTTCGTTACTCTGGATGGATTGGTGGAAAAAAAGAAACTACCGTAGAACAAATGCTTATTAAACACCCAACCTTTATTGTTGAACATGCCGTAAAAGGTATGTTGCCAAAAAACAAGCTTGCTCGTCAGCAAATCAGAAAATTAAAAGTATATGTTGGTTCTGAGCATCCCCATAAAGCTCAACTCAGCAAATAATTATAAAAATTTATTAATGTTATTTTGAATAAGCTGCTCATAAAAAGCAGCTTATTTTCTTTTTATTCGTTTTCCTCCCTAGTGTTTTATTGCAAAATAGAATAATTTTTTTGCAATATTTAAAAAGACAGATTCGAAGTTGGAGGGGGAAATGAAGAAGTTGTCTTTATTGATTTTGTGTGTTTCATATTTGTGTGCACAAGGGCAAAAAAACATTGTTATTGTTGGTGGTGGTCTTGCGGGACTTTCTGCTGCTATTGAAGCTCAGCGAAACGGAGCGCATGTTTTGTTGCTCGATAAGGAGAATGATATTGGAGGGAATTCGAAAAAAGCATCGAGTGGCATGAATGCTGCGTGTACACCCGCACAAGCTTGTAAACAAATTATTGATTCTCCCGAATCTTTGGCTTGCGATACGCTGATGTCTGGCAAGGGTTGTTCAGATAAAAAATTAGTTGATGTTTTGGCTCAAGAATCAGCTGATGCATGGCAGTTTCTGTCAGATTTGGGCATTGATTTAAGTATTGTTTCCCAAACGGGTGGACATTCAGTAGCGCGAACACATCGTGCAGAACAAAAAAGAAGTTTTGCGGCTACTAATATTGGTATGGATATTATTAATGCTTTAGCAAGGTACGTTAACAATTGTGATCCAACGATCACCATTTTAAGGGGTGCGCGCGTTTCTCGTTTATTAATTGATGAAAAGGGAGACGTTACCGGTCTTTCATATAGTAAGAATGGGAAAACATGCCATGTTGAGGCGGATGCCATTGTTTTGGCTACCGGCGGTTTTTGTGGTCAAACGGATAAGTGTAGTCTGATTGCACAATATCGTCCTGATTTAGCGGCATTGAGTACAACAAATGGCAATTGTGCTGATGGCGACGGCATAAAGTTGGCATGTGCGGTTGGCGCTTCGGTTGTAGATATGGAGAAGGTCCAGGTTCATCCAACAGGTTTTGTTCACCCTCATTATCCAAATGAGTTGCGTAAGTTTTTAGCTCCTGAAAGTTTGCGTGCGGCTGGTGGCATTTTGTTGAATCATAAAGGCCAACGTTTCACGAATGAATTGGGTAAGCGCGATGAAGTAACGGAGAATATTTTGACCTATTGTTCTCCTTATTGTGCTTATGGTGAAAAAGGCCCGATTTCATCATATTTGATTTTAAATGAAGCCGGAGCCGAGCTTTTTCAAAAGAGTGTTCTGGATTTTTATATTCGTCGTGGTTTTGTTCAGCAGGTTGCAAATGCTAATATTTTAGCAGATTTTATTGGGGTTGCGCGAGATCAGCTCATTCAAACATTACAAAATTACAACACATGTTCAGCAAAAGGATGTGATGAGTTTGGCAAAAAATTGTTTCCAATCAAGAATTTTTCATTACATGAGCCGCTCTATGTGATGATTATAACGCCATGCCTGCATTATACGATGGGTGGCTTGAAATTTAATGAAGATGCACAGGTATTAGGGAACAATGGTCCAATAAAGAAGTTATATGCTGCAGGTGAAGTAACCGGTGGCCTTCATGGTGCCAATCGGTTGTGTGGCAATTCTTTGCTTGAATGTGTTGTTTTTGGTCGCCGAGCTGGTAAAAATGCATCACGCAAAGATTAAAAACCCAACAAGTTTTTTATTTTTTCCCAGAAGAGTCGTTTAGAATCTTTAAAGGTTAAATATGCAAAGAAGGCCATGACGAGAATCCAGCTGATGGTATGAATAACTTCAACAGCTTTTTCCGGAAGTGGGCGGCGAATAATTGCTTCAATCGTTGTGAGCAGGAGTTGGCCACCATCAGTGATCGGTATGGGCAATAAATTAATAATCGCAAGTCCTACACTGATAAAAGCGAGTAAAAAGAGAAAAATTGATACCCCTTCTTTTGCATTGGCAATAACCTGAGAAATAAGCTCTAAGGGTCCGCCGATACCTTCAGTTGTTCTTTTTTTGAATAATCTGATAAAGACTTCGAGTGTTTGTTTTATAATCGTGATTGTTGTTTTCCATGCCTTTTTGACACTATTTATAAACGATTCTGCGGGAGAAAAGTCCTTAATTTGAAATTCTTCAATTCCTAATTTTCCATTTTCGTCGACTTTTGCAGGAATATCTAAAATCTTATTATCTCGATTGATCGTAAGCACTATTTCTTTATTGGCGTTTTTTTGGAGTTCTTGCATAAAAATTAAAATATGAGGAGTTGGCGTTTGGTTGATAGCGATGATTTTATCCCCAGGTTGTAGATCTGCCTGCGCAGCACCTTTACCCGGCGTGACTTTTTTGATTATTGGTGCAATTTCGTGAGGATTTAAGAAAAGAGATTTTGGCATTCCGGTGAAATAGAGCCCGACAAAAAGAATGAACCCAATAAGAAGATTAAAAAGAATGCCGCCGAGCAGAATGATCGCCTTTTGCCAATATGGTTTAGCGCGAAAACTTCCTTGGTCAGTTGCTTTTGCTTCTTTTTGTTCACCCTGTCCAATTTCAGCCATTCCCGCTATTTCAACATAACCACCTAAGGGAATTGCTGATATTTTAAATTCGGTTCCCCACATTTTTTTTGAAATGAGTTTTGGGCCCATGCCAATCGAAAATGATGGAGCTCTTACGCCAAATAGACGGGCAAATAAATAATGACCAAATTCATGAAGTCCAATAATAAGGCCAATGCCGAAGAGTCCGACTGCAATTGAAATAAGATTTTTTAGTTGGTAAATGAGTGCAAAATTCATATTCCTTTTTCTCCTCGTTAATCTTCTTTGTCATGATCTGTAACTTGCTAGTGAGCCTAACAGAATTCTTGTTTTATGCAATTTCTTAAAAAGATGTTTTGTTTTTTATCATTTCCACTTGAAAAAATTGAGAAAAAGGTTAGAATTAATATGAGCGTGTTTAGAAAAGTTGTTCAAATAGCAAAAAATTATAAACTTTCGCGTGTCTGATTTGTTTATAAGTAAATTTTATAAAGATATAAAGAATAAGTGTAAAGGTAAAGGTTTTTGATATATGCCTACGATAAGTCAACTTGTTCGCAAAAAGCGACAAAAAGAAACCGTAAAATCTAAGAGTCCTGCGCTTGATAAGTCTCCACAGTTGCGTGGTGTTTGTAAGCGTGTATTTACCACTACCCCTAAAAAGCCTAATTCAGCTTTGCGTAAAGTATGCCGAGTGAAGCTTTCAAGTGGTATGGAAGTTACTGCATATATTCCGGGAGAGGGGCATAATCTTCAAGAACACTCAGTGGTATTGATTCGTGGCGGTAAAGTTAAGGACCTGCCAGGTGTAAAGTATCACGTTGTTCGCGGTACATTAGATACGGGTGGTGTTGAAAATCGTAAACAGGGTCGTTCGTTATATGGTGCTAAACGGCCAAAATCATAAGAGCCATAAAGGTTAATAATCATGCCAAGAAGGAAAACTACTAGTTTTGTACGTGAGATCGGACCAGATATTCGCTATGACTCTGATCTTTTGCAGCGTTTAATTAATGTGATTATGGAACGAGGTAAAAAGAATATAGCGCGAACAATTGTTTATGATGCGATGGAAGTCTTAGAAAAAAAGGCTGGTGGACCAGACAAGGCACTGCAGCTGTTTAATCGTGCATATCAAAATATAGTTCCGCTTGTAGAGGTTCGTCCTCGCCGTGTTGGTGGTAGTGTTTATCAGGTGCCAATGCAAGTAGATGCGCATCGTGCTGGTTCGCTGGCATTGCGTTGGTTGGTAGATAGTGCTGCAGCTCGTCCGGCTAAAACGATGGGGCAGCGACTGGCTCAAGAGCTTTTGGATGCTTCTGAGGGCCGTGGTGCAGCGATTAAAAAGAGAACAGATGTGCATAAAATGGCGGAAGCTAATCGAGCATTTTCGCATTATGCGTGGTAAGTAGGTAAAATATATGAGTACAAGCTTAAGTAAATATCGTAATATTGGAATTGTAGCGCACATTGACGCAGGTAAGACTACTGTTACTGAGCGTATTTTGCTTTATACGGGTGTTTCGCATAAAATCGGGGAGGTTCACGAAGGTGCCGCCACGATGGATTGGATGGAGCAAGAACGTGAACGTGGTATTACGATTACTTCAGCTGCTACAACTTGCTACTGGAAGGGATATCGCGTAAATATTATTGATACTCCGGGGCACGTAGACTTTACCATTGAAGTGGGGCGTTCTTTGCGTGTGCTTGATGGTATGGTTGGTGTTTTCTGTGGTGTTGCCGGCGTACAGCCTCAGTCAGAAACTGTGTGGCGTCAAGCGAGCAGATATCGTGTTCCTCGTATTATTTTTGTAAATAAATTAGATCGCGTTGGCGCTGATTATAAAAAAGCTGTTCGATCTATTAATGAAAAATTAAAAGGCAATGCGCTTCTGATGCAAATGCAAGTTGGTCAATCAGAAAATTTTGATGGTATTATCGATTTATTGACCATGAAGATGGCAAAATATTCTGAAGGTTTAAATGTTGACTTTGAATGGGTTGACATTCCCGCGGAATATACGGAAGAGGCCCAGAAGTTGCGTATGATTATTGTTGAACGTGCATGCGACTTTGATGATGTTTTGGCTGAAAAATACCTTTCTGGTGAAGAAATTTCTATTGATGAAATTAAAAAAGCTTTACGCAAAGGTGTTCTTGAACTAAAAGTTGCACCCGCTTTTTGTGGTACTGCTTTCAAAAATAAGGGTGTTCAAATATTGCTTGATGCGGTCGTTGATTATTTACCTTCACCGCTTGATGTACCTCCCGTTGAAGGTGTTGTGCCAGGCACTGATAAAGTTGAAATGCGTAAGGCTTCTCTTGAAGAACCGTTTAGTGCATTAGCTTTTAAAATTATGACTGATCCTTTTGTTGGTGTTTTGACGTTTGCGCGGGTTTATTCTGGAAAATTAGAAGCTGGTTCATATGTTTATAACGTAAGAACTGGAAAAAAAGAACGTGTAAGCCGTATTTTGCAAATGCATGCTAATAAACGACAAGAGATTAGTTCCCTTCACGCAGGAGATATTGGCGCACTTGTTGGTGTAAAAGATATAAATACGGGTGATACACTTTGTGATGAAAAACATCCAATTATTCTTGAATCGATTGAAGTGCCGGCCCCTGTTATTTCTTCATCAGTTGAGCCTAAAGCTAAAGCTGATTATGAAAAAATGGTGGTTGCGCTCAGAAAGATGGCACAAGAAGATCCTTCTTTTCGGTTTACCTATGATCACGAAACTGCTCAGACTGTTATTGCAGGAATGGGTGAATTGCACTTGGAAATTATCATTGATCGTCTTAGGCGTGAGCAGGGAGTTGAGGTAAGCCAGGGCAAACTGCAAGTTGCTTATAAAGAGACGATTCGTAAGCCGGTTGAAGTTGAAGGTAAATATGTTAAGCAGTCGGGTGGCCGAGGACAGTACGGTCACGTTTGGATTAAATTTGAACCGCTTGAGCGTGGAAAAGGTTTCGAATTTGAAAATAAAGTTGTCGGTGGTTCAATTCCAAGAGAATATATTCCGGCTGTTGAAAAGGGATTAAATGAAGCAATTCATAGTGGTGTTTTAGCCGGTTATCCTGTTGTTGATTTAAAGGCCTCATTATATGATGGTTCCTACCACGAAGTGGATTCATCTGAAATGGCCTTTAAGATTGCCGCCATTATGGCATTTAAACAGGCAATGAAACAGGGGATGGCCGTATTGCTTGAGCCTATTATGAAAGTTGAAGTTGATACGCCTGAAGAATATATGGGCGATGTTATGGGTGATTTGAATTCTCGCCGTGGGCGTATTTTAGGAATGGAGACCGAGGGTGGATCGACACACATTATTGGTGAAGTTCCCCTTGAGTCGATGGTGGGTTACGCAACTGATTTGCGTTCGATGACAAAAGGGCGTGCAACTTATTCAATGGAGCCCGAATGTTATCGTGAAGTGCCGCAATATGTGCAAGAAATGATTGTGTCTAGTAAGTAAGTTTAATTATGAAGAGCTATTTTTGGAGAACTTATGGCAAAAGAACAATTTAAACGTGTAAAAGAACACGTTAATATAGGAACGATTGGTCACGTTGATCATGGTAAAACAACCTTAACCGCTGCTATAACAAACGTTTTAGCAAAAGAAGGTAAGGCTGAAAAGAAAGCATTTGACCAAATTGATAATGCTCCTGAAGAAAAGGAACGTGGTATTACGATTGCAACATCTCACGTTGAGTATGATACGGATAAACGTCACTATGCTCACGTAGACTGTCCAGGGCACGCTGACTATATTAAGAATATGATCACTGGTGCTGCCCAGATGGACGGTGCAATTTTGGTTGTTTCAGCAGCTGATGGTGCGATGCCTCAAACGCGTGAACATATTCTTTTAGCAAAAAACGTTAACGTTCCTTACATCGTTGTTTATCTTAATAAAGTTGACATGGTCGATGATCCTGAAATGATCGACATGGTCGAAGAAGAAATTAGAGATTTGCTTAAAAAATACGATTTCCCTGGCGATGAAATTCCAATCATTCGTGGTTCAGCTTTGAAAGCTTTGGAAGGTGACACGAGTGAAATCGCTGCAGGTTCAATTAAGAAATTGCTTGATGCGGTAGATTCATACATTCCTACCCCACAACGTGAAATTGACAAGCCGTTCTTAATGCCTGTTGAAGGTGTCTTCTCGATTTCAGGTCGTGGTACCGTTGCTACAGGTCGTATTGAACGCGGTAAAGTTAAGGTCGGTGAGGAAGTTGAAGTTATTGGTTTTGGCCAAAAAATGAAGACTACCGTAACTGGCGTTGAAATGTTCCGCAAGGAATTAACTGAAGGTATGGCTGGCGATAACGTTGGTTTACTTTTACGTGGTGTTAAAAAAGAAGATATTGAACGTGGTATGGTTGTTGCTGCACCAAATTCAATTACACCGCATAGAAAGTTTAATTGCCAGGTGTACGTTTTGAGCAAAGATGAAGGTGGTCGTCATAGTCCATTCTTCAATGGTTATCGTCCCCAATTTTATTTCCGTACAACAGACGTTACTGGTTCCGTTACATTGCCAGCAGGCCGTGAAATGGTAATGCCAGGTGATAACGTTGAATTGACTGTTGATCTAGTTGCCCCAATTGCAATGGAGAAAGATCTTCGTTTTGCAATTCGTGAGGGTGGCAGAACAGTTGGTTCGGGTGTTGTTACTGAAATTGTAGATTAATTGGATTTTTTGCATGAAGAGGCAGAAAATACGCTTAACATTAAAATCATACGATCATCAATTGCTGGATGCAGCAGTAAAACAAATTGTAATGACAGTAAAGCGAACAGGTTCGCAGTTAATGGGACCTGTTCCGCTCCCAAATCGTGCTAAATGTTTTACCGTTTTGCGTTCACCGCATGTTGATAAAAAATCGCGTGAACAATTTGAATTAGTTACGCATCGACGCATTTTAGATATTATTGCGCCTTCTGATCAAACGATGGATGCACTTATGAAAATAAATATATCATCAGGCGTTGATGTGGAAATACGCTAAAATTTGCATTGTGAAAGGTTATTAAATGGTCAATGGTCTTTGGGGGAAAAAGCTTGGGATGGCTCAAGTTTTTGCCGAAGATAAAAAAGTTATCCCTGTTACTGTGGTTGATACAACACAATGGCTTGTGACCAATATTAAAACTGCGGATAGAGATGGCTATGAAGCCATTCAAGTTGGATATGTGCGTCCGCGTTATCAGCAACAAGTATTTGATGTAGGTTGGCTTAAGGCTCTTAAAAAATATTTTGCATATGTTCGCGAAGTAAGAATTGATGAGCCCGCTGGAGAAGAAATTCTCATTGGCAAGCCGTTGCCCTTTGTTAGTATTTTTGCTGTTGGTGATAAGGTTGATGTTTCTGGGATAACCAAGGGACGAGGTTTTGCTGGCGTTATAAAGCGGCACGGTTTTACCGGTGGCCGCGGTAGTCACGGTTCTAAATTGCACAGAAGAACTGGTAGTATCGGGTTTATGAGAACACAGGGGCGCGTCATAAAAGGCAAGAAAATGCCTGGCCATATGGGCGTCGATCGCTGTACCGTTAGAAATTTGCAAATTTCTGCGGTTGATCCTGAAAAAAATATAGTTTTGGTGAAGGGTGCAATACCTGGTTTTTCTGGTGCACCAGTTTTTTTGCATAAAAATAGGTAGGACCAATGGCTGAAAAGAAAGAAACAACAAAAAAAGTAAAAGTTGTTGATAAAGAACAGAGTATGCAAGCTAAGTCCATTTTTTCAACGCTGCTCACAACAGAAGATTTAGGATTAGAGCATCGTGCTGTTAAACCCTATGCTTTTGCTTTATGGGTTCGCGCATTGATGCAGAATTGGAGACAAGGGACAGTGGGGGTTAAGGGACGGTCAGATGTTGCTTTAACGCGTAAAAAACCATGGCGTCAAAAAGGAACAGGCCGTGCGCGTGCAGGGTCTGCACGTTCTCCTTTATGGAGAGGCGGTGGCGTTACTTTTGGACCACAGCCGCGTACGCGTAAATTAAAAGTGACCCAAGAATTAAAGAAGCGAGTTTTACGTGATCTGTTTTGGCGTTTAGCTGATGAAAATCACTTGCATGTTTTAGATTTTGTGGCAGATAAACCACAAACAAAAAAAGCGGCTCATATTTTAAAACAAGCATCATTGACGGGAAAAGTTACGCTTTTAGTTGCGCCGCAAGATTTTACAGTTCAATCATCTTTTGCTAATATTCCCACGGTTCAGCTGGTCTTTTTTGATCAATTGAATTCGTTTAATGTGGCTTATGGCAAAGATGTTATTGTGTTAAAGAAAGATGTAGATACCTTTAAGGAGATGGTGGCTCAATGGCAATAAACGTATACAATGTTATAAAAAGACCACTGTTAAGTGAAAAAGCGCAAAAAATTAATCAAGAACAAGGAAAGCTTGTTCTTGAAGTGCATGCTCATGCGAATAAGCCACTGATTAAATCCGCATTAAAAAAGTTATTTAATGTTGAGGTTGAGAAGGTAAATATTTTAATTCGTAAAGGTAAAACGCGTAATGTTTTGCGTGGACGAATTACAACAAAGGGCTCGGATAAAAAAATAGCATGGGTAACACTTAAAAAGGGTTATTCACTCGATCTTTTTGGAACGGGTGAAAAACAAGCGGCGCCAAAAGAGCGTGAGCCTCGAGAAACGAAAGAAAAAAAATAACAGTGAGATTAGGTTATGGCGATAATAAAAAGAAAACCTCAAAATTCATCGCTTCGTTTTCAGACATTTATTTCAAGTGATGATATTACCACGACTCAGCCTGAGCGTTCGTTAGTTGTTGGTTTGCGCAAAAAGGGTGGCCGCAACGTGTATGGACGTATTACGACAAGACATCAAGGTGGTGGAGCTGCACGTCGATATCGTATCATTGATTTTAGGCGAAGTGTGCGCGACATCGAAGGTAAAGTTGTATCAGTTGAATATGATCCAAATCGCAATGTTCGTATTGGATTAGTAGTTTATCCTAATGGTATTAAAAGATATATTTTGTTGCCAGAAGGAATTGGTGTTGGTAGCACGATTATAGCAAGTGAGACTGCCGAACCAAAGGTTGGTTATGCAATACCCTTGAAAAATATTCCAGTTGGTTTTTTTGTGCATAATATTGAGTTGCGTCCTGGTTCGGGTGGAAAGTTTGCTCGTTCGGCAGGGACATCGGCACAATTGGTTGCAAAGGCAGATGGCTATATAACACTTAAAATGCCTTCAGGCGAAGTCCGCATGGTTCCTGAGTTGTGTTGGGCAACAGTTGGCATGCTCGGCAATGCAGATGTAAAAAATGTTGTTATTGGTAAAGCTGGTAGAACGCGTCATCGTGGAATTCGTCCAACGGTTCGTGGTATGGCGATGAACCCTGTTGATCACCCTCATGGTGGTGGCGAAGGACGTTCTAAATCAGGTTCACACCCAGTTTCGCCATGGGGTAAGGGTGCAAAGGGCACAAGAACCCGTAAACGAAAAAATCCATTAATTTTAAAAAGACGCAAATAGTTATTTGAAAAAATTTAAGGAAAAGGATAAAATAAATTATGGCTAGATCGGCGAAAAAGGGTCCTTTTGTTGACGCCTCACTCGTGAAAAAAATTGAACAAATAAAGGCTGGTGGCAAAAAAGAAGCTATCAAAACGTGGTCACGCAGAAGTATGGTATTACCTGAATTTGTTGGGCTCACCATTGCGGTACATGATGGCAGAAAGTTTCAGCCGGTCTACATAACAGAGAATATGGTTGGCCATAAACTGGGGGAATTTGCCCATACGAGAACATTTAGAATGCACAGTGGTCAACGTAAAGCTGGGGTAAGTGTATAGGATTATGGAATACAAAGCTATAGCAAAAAATTTGCGATTTTCACCTTATAAGTTGAGACCAATAGTTGATGTAATTCGTGGCAAAAATGCTCAGAATGCGATCAACTGGTTGTCAACATATAAGGAGTCAGGTAAACGTGTTCTTCCTATTCGCAAGGTGCTTGAATCTGCAGTTGCTAATGCGAAGAGTCTAGACAATCATTCTGCTGAAGAATTGATCGTTAAAGAAATTCGTGTTGATGAGGGTCCTACGCATCGCTACCATAAGCCTGGTGCAATGGGCCGTGCACAGATACAGCGTAGACGTACCTGTCACATTCAAGTGATTGTGGAAAATTTAAAGTTGGCATCATAATTTAAGAGGTAAGTGTGGGTCAAAAAGTTAATCCTATAGGTTTTAGAGTTGGGGTCTATCGTGGATGGGATTCGCGATGGTTTACAAATAAAAATTACGGCGACGTTGTACTTCAAGATGTAAAAATTAGAAAATTCGTCGATGAGAATTTAGATCGAGCCGAAGTTTCTCGTATTGAAATTGAACGAGCCGGTGAAAACATTAAAGTTATTGTTCATTCCGGACGTCCAGGAATGGTTATTGGCAAAAAAGGCCAAGAAATTGATTCTTTGCGCAAACAATTGGCATCTATTTTAAGTGTAACAAGTGTTGAAGTATCTGTTCAAGAGATTCGTCAACCAGAACTTGATGCTTTATTGGTTGCCAGAAATATTGCTGAGCAACTTGTTCGTCGGGCAAGTTATAAAAAAGCGATGAAGCGAGCTGCTTTATCTGCTATGAAAAGTGGTGCCCGCGGTGTAAAAATTTGTTGTTCAGGCCGCCTTGGTGGCGCTGAAATAGCCCGAATCGAATGGATTCGTGTTGGTTCTTCGCCTTTGCATACGTTGCGTTCTGATATTGATTATGGTTTTGCAGAAGCAAAAACAACGTACGGCATGATAGGTGTAAAAGTTTGGATTTGTAAGGGTGAATATCAACGAAAGACTAAGCAAGCGGGTTAGGAAAAAAGATGTTGATGCCGAAAAAAGTAAAATTTCGTAAAGTGCACCGTGGAAACATGAGGGGCCAATCAAAAGGCGCTAGGACAATTGCATTTGGTGAGTTTGGACTCCAGGCGGTTGAACCAGGATGGCTTACGGCGCAACAATTAGAGTCAGCTCGTGTTACCGTAAGTCGACAGTTGAAAAAAGTGGGCAAGCTTTTTTTAAGAGTATTTCCTGATAAGCCTATAACGAAAAAACCTGCTGAAACACGCATGGGAAAAGGTAAGGGGAATCCGGAGTTTTGGGTTTTTGTTACCAAGCGAGATCGTGTAATTCTTGAAGTTTCTGGTCTTACTGAAGAAGAGGCAAAAAGAGCTTTAAAACTTGCTAGTTATCGTTTGCCGATGAAAACGCGCTTTATCAGAAAGGTTGACCAGTGAGTAAGCAGATTAAAGATTTAAAAAATTCATTAAAACAATTGAATGAGCAACAGTTGATTGAAGAAGTTGAGAAATTGCGTCGCGAACTTTTTAGTTTAAAATTGGCTGTTGTTTCCTCTCCGCCTAAGGATACAATGCAATTTTCAAAGTTACGAAAGAATATTGCGCGTACGCTTACGTATCTTCGAGATAAACAAGATCAGAAAATGGTAGAAGAGGTTAAATGACCATGGTAGCGACAGACAATAAAAAACGACTATTTAAGGGACGTGTTATTTCCGATAAAATGGATAAAACAGTAGTTGTTCTTTTTGAGCAAAAATATGTACATCCAAAGTTTCAAAAAGTTTTGAAAAAAACGAAGAAATATAAAGTTCACGACAGTGAAAATAAGGCAAAAGAGGGGGATGTTGTTGAATTTTATCAAGTGCGGCCATTGTCAAAAGAAAAATATATGTGCCTGCACCGTGTTGTTACCCCTGCAGCGATTGGAATTTAAGGAAACTTAATGGTTCAAAAGCAGACATACTTGGAAGTAGCTGATAATTCAGGTGCTAAATTATTACAAGTAATACAAGTAAAAGGGGGGACGCGAAGGCGTTTTGCCTTCATAGGGGATGAAGTTAAATGTGCGGTTAAAGCGGCAATTCCTGGTGCACAAGTAAAAAAAGGTGATGTTGTTGATGCTGTTATTGTGCGTACAAGGAAAGAACAACGTCGTGCGGACGGTTCTTACATTAGATTTGGTGATAATGCTGCCGTTATTATTAAAGATAAAGAGCCTGTAGCAACACGTATCTTTGGTCCTATTGCTCGCGAAATACGAGCAGCAGGATTTGTAAAAATTGTTTCATTAGCACCCGAAGTACTGTAAGGATCTTCTATGAAGAGCGGAATAAAGAAAGGTGATCTTGTTGTTGTGATCACGGGTAGCGATGCGGGCAAGAAGGGTAAAGTTATTGAACTTTTGCCAAAAAAGGGTAAAGTAAAGGTAGAGGGAGCGCGGATCGTTACGAAGCATGTGAAGCCTCGTTCACAGGGACAAAAGGGCGGCATTATGAAAGAAGAGGCATTTATGGATATGTCAAATGTGATGCTCTTTAATGCTGATCAAAACAAGCCCGTTAGAGCAGGCAAGAATAGGCAAAAGAAATGAGGATGAAGAATGAGTAAGGCTCGTTTGCAAGAGTTATACGAATCACAGATAAAACCTGGGTTGCAGCAGGAGCTTGCTATTGAAAATAAAATGGCTGTTCCGGAGATTAAGAAGGTTGTTATTAATCTTGGTCTTAAAACAGCTGTTGGTGATAGTAAGGCGATAAAAGTTATTAGTGACGTTGTTACTCGTGTGGCTGGTCAACAACCGGTGCAGACCATGGCGAAAAAATCTATTGCAGGTTTTAAGATTCGTGAGGGAATGTCGGTTGGTATTAAAGTGACATTGCGTAGACAGCGTATGTATGAGTTTTTGGATCGTTTGATTAATTTAGCGTTACCAATGGTGCGTGATTTTCAGGGGGTTGTTGATAATTTTGATCGTCAAGGCAATTACAACCTAGGTATCAAGGACTGGGTTATTTTCCCTGAAGTTGATTATAATATCACTGATAAAGTACATGGAATGAATATTACTATTCATACATCAACTAAAAGTCCAGAAGCTGCACATGCGCTTTTGAAAGCTTTTGGTATGCCGTTTAAGCGAAAAGAAATTTAATTGAGGATCATATGGCCAGAAAGGCATTAGTAGAAAAGTTAAAATCGGTAAAATTTTCAGTCAGGTACAGAAACAGATGTGAGCTTTGTGGGAGACCACGCGGTTACATGCGGTTCTTTAAATTATGCCGTATCTGTTTTAGACAATTGGCTTCAGATGGTAAGCTGCCTGGCGTAAAGAAAGCTGTTTGGTAATTAGGGAAGAATATGTCACAAGATTCCATAGGTGATTTTTTAACTATAATTCGCAATGGTATTATGGCATCTAAAGCATATGTTTTAGTGCCTTTCTCCAAATTGAAGTTAGATATTGCGACTCTTTTGAAAAATGAAGGATTTATAACAGACGTCCTCGTTGAAGAAAAAGAGAGTAATAAAAAAGAGCTTAAAGTATTATTAAAGTATGTTGATGGTGAATCGGTTATTCATGAATTAAAAAGAGTGAGTACTCCTGGCCGTCGTCAGTATAAAAGTTCTTTTGAGTTGAAACCCGTTATTGGTGGTTTAGGTATTTTAATCTTAACAACGAGTCATGGTATCATGACCGATAAACGGGCGAAGAAACAGGCAATTGGCGGCGAAGTAATTTGTGCTGTTTGGTAAGGGACAACGATGTCAAAAATTGGAAGAAAACCGATATCATTTGGCGATGTAAAAGTTGAAGTCAAGGGCCAAGAGGTTCATTATAAAGGTAAAAATCATTCCGGCGCCTATTTTTTGCCTGATTTTTTAATAGCAAAAGTTGAAGATCATAAATTAAGTCTTTTACTCAAAGAAGGAGTTAAAGATAAAAATAATTTATGGGGAATGCATCGTGCATTATTAGCGAATGTTTTACATGGAGCCGCAAAAGACTTTGAATTGCTTGTTGAAATAACAGGGCTTGGATTCAAAGGAACTTTGAGCGGTAACAAAATTACATTTGCTCTTGGCTATAGTCATAAAATTGATCTTGAATTACCTAAAGATATAAAAGTTTCAATTGATAAAACTGGTCAAAAATTAACTTTTTCTTCTTTTGATAAAGAAAGACTTGGTCAAATTTGTGCAAAAATTCGTTCCTTAAGGCCACCAGAACCGTATAAATTGACTGGTATAAAAGTTGCAGGCGAAGTTGTACATAAGAAGGCAGGAAAAGCCAAGGGCGCAGAGTAAGGGCATAATATGAGTTTGAATCGTAGAAGAATTAAACAAAGAACGCGACGATCTGAGCGAGTACATGAAAAGATTCGTGCTGTTTCTGATAGACCTCGTTTAGTGGTTTTTCGTAGTCTTAAGCATTTTTATGGTCAGGTTGTAGATGATAAGACGGGAAATACTCTGTGTGCCTGTTCTACGCTTGAATTAGAAAATTTGTCTGGCGATAAAAAAGTTAGGGCAAAGACTGTTGGATTAGAATTAGCTAAGCGTGCATTGGAAAATAATATTAAAGAGGTTGCATTAGATCGCGGTCGTTTTTTGTATCATGGTCGTGTGCAAGCTTTTGCCGAAGGTGCCCGTGAAGGCGGCTTAACGTTTTAGCAGATAAGGTTTTTTGATGAATATGGATAGCAATATTTTAGATGTTGTTGTGAATGTGAAGAGGGTAACAAAAGTTACTAAAGGTGGTAAACGTTTTTCCTTTTCAGCATTTGTTGTATCGGGAGATAAACAAGGTAAAGTTGGCTATGCGATAGGCAAAAGTAGAGATGTTTCATCCGCTATTGCTAAAGCGACTGCTAAAGCACGTAAACACATGGTTGATATTTCATTGCGTGGGAGAACGATTCCTTACCCTGTTGAAGGAAATTATGGTTCCGCACATGTTATTTTGCGCTCAGCGTATAAAGGTACCGGCGTAATCGCTGGAGGTGCCGTCAGAGCTGTGATGGATGTTGTTGGAATTCATGATGTTCTTTCAAAATCGCTTGGTTCTGCGAATCAGCGTAACGTTGCAAAGGCGACTCTTAATGCTTTAGCTAAATTACGTCGCTTGTCAGACATTGCTCGTCTACGCGGTAAAACTGTTGAAGAAATAATGAAGGGCACCGATGTTAACGCTCAGTAATTTAGAAAAAACGCATAAAAAAAGAAAAAGAATTGGACGCGGTGGTTCTCGTGGTGGAACATCTGGTCGAGGGCACAAAGGACAGAAGGCTCGTTCCGGAAGTAATAAGATGAGAGCGGCCTTTGAGGGTGGCCAAATGCCATTAACGCGTCGTCTGCCACAACGTGGTTTTGTAAATAGATCTCGTGTTGAAACGGATATTGTTTCGCTCGAAATGCTTAATGAAAAATTTGAAGACGGTGCGACGATTACTAAAGTTGCCTTGGTTGAACAAGGCTTGATTAAGAAAAATGTCGATCGCATTAAAGTTCTTGGTGGTTTTGAGCTTAAGAAAAAGTTGATTATTCATGCGGATGCTTTTAGCTTATCAGCTAAAACAGCTGTAGAGAAGGTCGGTGGTGAGGCACACATAAGTGTAGAAGGGTGATATAGTGGTACTTCTGAAGAGTTTTACCAATATTTTTCGGGTTCCTGAGTTGCGTAAGCGTATGTTATTTACGCTTGGATCATTAATTATTTATCGCTTGGGAATTGTTATACCGATTGTTGGTGTAAATATTGCAATGCTTGGTGAGCGTTTAAAGCAGGCAACGGGGCTTGGTATACTTTTTAATTATTTTGATACGGTGTCCGGTTCAGCGTTGAGTAATTGTACGCTTTTTGCGCTTGGTATTAGTCCTTACATTACGGCATCAATTGCTATGCAGTTATTAACGATGTCGATTCCTCAGCTTGAACAGTTGCAAAAAGAGGGTGAATATGGACGAAAAATTATCAATCAATATACGCGATATTTAACTCTCGGGATTGCTTTTGTTTCTAGCATAACGTTTGCATCAGGGCTACAAGCTGCAGGACTTGCACTGCAACCTGGTTTTGGTTTTATGTTTCTTTTTGTGGTTTCTATGACCGCTGGTGCGATGTTTATTATGTGGCTTGGTGAACAAATTTCACTTTATGGTGTTGGTAATGGCGCATCTATGCTTATTTTTGCGGGTATTGTTTCACGGATGCCTGATTTAATTGCTCGTACCGTTCAATATGTAAATATTGGGACAACCGATGTCATTAGCGTGGCAATTATTGCAGCATTCTTTATATTGATTGTTGCTTGTATTGTCTATCTCGAAAAGGGTGAGCGTAAAATTCCAGTTCAATATGCGCGACGAATTGTTGGCAATCGTATTTATGGTGGTCAAAGTTCGTACATTCCTTTTAAGATTAATCCTGTTGGTGTTATGCCGGTGATTTTTGCATCTGCAGCTTTGCAATGGCCTATGATTATTTTTAATGTTTTAGGCGCTAAATTTGAGTCGTTACGCTTTTTAAGTGATATTATTAATTCTCGTCCCGTATTTTTATCGCTTGAATTTGTGTTAATTATTTTCTTTACCTTCTTGTATACAGCACTTGTCTTTAATCCTGATGAACTTGCTGATAATATTAAGAAAAATGGTGGATTTATTGCAGGAATTAGACCTGGCAAAAAGACGGCACAGTTTTTTGATTACATCTTGAATCGCATTGGGTTAGTTGGTGCTATTTATCTTGGTATTTTGGCAGTAGTTCCCGATATTTTACGTTCAATTTTTGATGTACCATTCTTATTAACTGGTATTTCATTATTGATTGCGGTGGGTGTGGCAATGGAAGCTTCTGCTCAAATTGAAACATTTTTGATTGAACACCGTTATGAAGGTTTTCTTTCTTCCGGTCGTGTTAAGAATAGGATAATGCGTTGAGTATGCAAAAAAGATTATTGCTTTTTTTAGGTGCACCAGGTTCTGGTAAGGGAACGCTGGCTCAACGATGTGTAAAAGAACTTGATTATGAACAACTTTCCACGGGAAACTTGTTTCGTGAACATGTGGTGCGTGGTTCAGAAATAGGTAGAGATATAGATTTAGCCTTAAAATCTGGTAGACTAATAGATGATAGCATTGTTACCTCAATGGTGACTGAGTGGCTTAATCAAAATCCTATGAAAGAACGAATTATTTTAGATGGTTATCCCAGGACTCTTGTTCAGGCAGAAACATTTAATAATTTTGTTTCATCTGGTTATGAGCATAAACCTGCAGTTGTTTGGCTTAAAATTTCTGAGAAAGCGGTGATTGATCGATTGACATTACGTTTGACTTGTTCTAAACAAGGGTGTCAAGTGGTTTATTCACTTGCAGAAGGTTCAGGATGTCAGCCGTGCAATGCTGATTTTTGTGATTTATGTGAATCGCCGTTAATCAGACGTTCAGATGATGAAATTGAAGCCATTGAAAAAAGATTGAAATTATATGGTATTCATGAGCGGCAGTTGCTTGATTTTTATCATAAACATGAATATGAGATTATAGATTTAAATGCGGTGCAACCAGTCGCATCTATTTTTGATGAATTTAAGCGACGAGTGCGTTGATGATTACCTTGAAAAACAGTGATGCCATCAAAAAGATGCGTGAAGGTGGTCAAAGGCTGGCAACAGTTTTTGATCGTATTGCGCCGTTCGTTAAGCCTGGAATTTCAAGTTTGGCTCTTGATGAAATGATTGAAAAGCAATTGCAAGATTTGGAATTAAAGGCTGAGGCGAAGGGATATCACGGGTATAAACATGTAAGCTGTATCTCCTTTAATGATGAGGTGGTGCATGGTATACCAGCTGCTCATAAAATTATTCAGCTTGGCGATTTAATAAAAGTTGACATTTGTGTCTCATGGCATGGTTATTGTGTCGATATGGCGCGGAGTTTTGCTGTTGGTGTATTAAGTGAGAAAATACAGCACTTTGTTCATGTGGCAAAGGAGTCGTTGGATGCGGGAATTGCTGCAGCTCAAGTTGGTGCGTGTCTTTCTGATATTTCTGCAACCATTCAACAGGTGGTAGAGCAACATCGCTATGGTATTGTTCGTAATTTTGCGGGTCATGGCATAGGTGTTGAAATGCATGAAGAGCCGGAAATACCTAATTTTGGAAAATTTGGTAAAGGTCCTGTTCTCAAGGCTGGCATGACATTGGCAATTGAACCAATGATAACTGTTGGTGACTATCGGGTATATATTGCTACTGATGGATGGACAGTGAAAACAAGAGATAAAAGTTGGGCGGCACATGTGGAGGATACAGTGCTTATTACAAATGAAGGGCCTGAAATTTTGACCAGGCCGACGGGGGTGAGGGTCTAATGAAACAAAAAGATGATGTAGTGCGCGTTGAGGGTATCGTGAAAGATACATTGCCCAATGCGATGTTTAAAGTAGAGATTGAGGGTGGTCATGTGGTTCTTGGGCATGTTTCAGGCAAGATGCGTATGAATTATATTCGTATTTTACCGGGAGATAAAGTTGCCCTTGAATTATCTCCATATGATTTGAAGCGAGGAAGAATTGTTCGTCGATTTAAGATGTAAGGAATAATCATGAAAGTGCGAACATCAGTTAAAAAAATTTGTGATGGATGTCGAATCATTCGTCGAAAAGGTATTGTGCGTGTTATTTGTTCAAAAAATGCACGGCACAAGCAACGTCAGGGATGATGGCATGATAGAAGGATGCTTATAATGGCGAGAATTGAAGGTGTATTGTTACCACATAATAAGAGAATAGAGTATGGACTTACATACCTTTATGGTATTGGGGTTCCGTCCTCAAGAAAAATTTTAAAAAAGCTTAATATTAACTTCGATACACGTGTAAAAGATTTAACCGATGCAGAAGTTGCAGCAATACAAAAAGAGCTTACAGAGCGTTATGAAATAGAAGGTGGGCTTCGTAAAGAATTGATGCTCAGTATTAAGCGCTTGCAGGAAATTGGTTCGTATCGTGGATTGCGCCACAAAAGAGGACTTCCTGTAAGAGGCCAGCGAACAAAAACGAATGCAAGGACAAGAAAAGGTCCTCGTAAAGCGGCTATTGCTCTTAAGAAAAAAGCTCCATCGAAGAAATAACGGTTAATTAATGAGTGAGTTTAAAACGTTATGACATATAAAAAGAAATCAAAAAAAGTAAAAAGACATGTTGATTCAGTCGTTGCGCATGTAAAATCTTCTTTTAATAATACAATCGTGACTGTTACAACATCATCTGGTGACGTGCTCTTAACAAAAAGTGCTGGTGCACTTGGTTTTAAAGGATCCCGCAAAGGTACACCGTATGCTGCAGGGCAGGTTGCTACCATTCTTGCGAGAGATATGGAACCTCTTGGTGTTAAGACGATGGAAGTTAATTTACAAGGGCCTGGTTCAGGACGAGAATCGGTGGTTCGCGCTTTTCAAGCAGCAGGCTTTTCAGTTACCATGTTGCGCGATGTGACACCATTGCCTCATAATGGATGTCGGGCACCAAAAAAGAGACGAGTTTAATTAATATAGACACAGGATGCTGACGCTATGGTGAATATTGGGAAACAAAAAAAGTCTGAGATGAGTGAAAAAGGGGCAAAAACGAAAGGCGCTGGCAAGGTTGTTAAGCGTATGAAAAAACTTTCCGAATATGGAAAGCAGCTCTTAGAAAAACAAAAAGTAAAAGAGATGTATGGTATGCGCGAACGTCAATTTAAGCGTTTCTTTGAAGTGGCAACCAAATCAGAAGGTGCTCCAGGTGAAAACTTATTGAATCTTCTTGAAAGAAGACTTGATAATGTTTTGTATCGTTTGAAATTGGCGAATACCCGTTGTCAGGCTCGTCAAGTTATTGTTCATGGTCACGTTTTGGTCAATGGTAAAAAAGTTTACGCACCATCTTATTGGGTGAGCGTAGGCGAAGAGATTTCATTGGCACCAAATGTACTTGAAAAAGGCAAGTTTTTAGAACAAGTTGTTGATAAGCGTCTGAATATTGGTGTTAAAGTACCTGAATGGCTTGAATTGGTTAAAAAAGATCGTAAGGGTAATGTTTTACGCTTGCCAGTGAGAGCTGATATACAAGCACCAATTGAAGAATATCTTATTGTAGAATTGTATTCCAAGTAATGTAGCTTAGATTATGTGGGGTAAAGCAGATAGGTTAAAAAATCAGGGAAATAGATGAGCAAAATGGAATATCAGCCATTAACGCTTCCACGGTTACAGTGGAACAAAAAAACGTTAAGTAATACTTATGGTGAAATTGTGGCGCAGCCACTTGAACCTGGTTTTGGCATCACACTTGGTAATGCTTTGCGTCGCGTTTTGTTGGCTGCAGTAGAAGGATCGGCTGTAACGTCGGTTATTGTTAAAGGTGTTAATAACGAATTTTCAACATTGCCTGGTATTATAGAAGATGTGATGCAAATTCTGTTAAATATTAAACAGATTGTCATTCTTAATAAAACAGGTAAATCTGGAAAGATGCACCTGAAAATTTCTGGCAAAGAATATGATCGTGCAACTGTTGGAAATATTGTTGCAGATGAGCATGTAGAGTTAATCAATAAAGATCATATTTTAGCACATTTAGCAAAAGATGGTGAATTGGATATTACCTTTTTTGTTGATTCTGGTCGAGGATATCAGCCTGCCAAATGGCCTATTGGGACTGCATTGCAAGCTGATAATCGTATTTATTTAGATGCGATGTTTTCACCTGTGGTGAAAGTATTTTTTGATGTTGAAAAAACACGTGTTGGTAAAGATATTGATTATGATAAATTGACTATGCATATCTTTACGAATGGGGCTCAAAAGCCGAACGATGTTTTAAATTACGCTGTTTCTATTTTAAGAACACAACTTGAGCACTTTTTGTTAGCATCAGAGATTCCATTTAATGAAATTTCTGAAGTTCCACCAATGAAAGAAGTAGTTGTTACCGAAAAAGAAGAAGCGATTCTTAAAGGTATTCCAGTTGAAATTTTGTTAAAATCGATCGACGAGCTTGAATTGACAGCTCGTTCGCATAATTGTTTAGAAAGTCACGGTATTAAGCGCGTCTTAGATTTAGTCAATTTAACAGAAGATGAAGGCCTTAAAATTAAGAATTTTGGGCGCAAGTCTCTTGATGAAGTAAAAGATGCGATGAAAGCTCTTGGCCTTTCATTTGGTATGAACATTAACGAAGAAGATGTTATAAAGGCACTCAAGCAGCGCGGTGCTTTAGAAGTTGGAAAATAATAAGATAATAAGAAATTGGAACATCCATGAGACATCGAATAGATCGAAAAAAACTTAATCTCAAATCTTCGCATAGAACTGCGTTGTTGAGAAATCAGGTAATTCATTTTATTGAAAATGGTTTTTTGCAATCGACAAAGCCGACTGTAAAAGAAGTTCAACGAATGACTGAAAAATTAGTAACATTAGCACGTCAGGGAACTGATTTTAATGTTCGTCGCAGAGTTAAACAGCTTTTACCTTACAAAGAATCAGCGGTTGTACGTTTATTGAAGGAAATTGCTCCTCGTTATAAAAATCGACCAGGTGGATACACACGTACAATTTCAATGGGACGTCGTATCAGCGATATTGCCCCAATGTTGCGTCTTGTTTGGGTAGAAAGCGCTGAAACTGAAGGCGAAGCAAAAAGATAACTTTTGTTTTTATGAGAATAAAAAAGGATGCCCCGAAGAGCATCCTTTTTTTGCTATTTATTTTTCGGCTTTTTTCATCCTATATTGTTCGAGGAACGTTTGAATCGCTGGATAATCTTTAGCTTTTTCATATGCTATTTCAATCCAATCTTTAGGATCTCGATACATGAGCAGATACTGCTCACGCATTTCTTTATCATTTAACATTGCTTCAACAAAAGCGAGTTTTCCAGCTTTTGCACTCCTTCTCAATGCTTGACCGAACATATCGACGGTAGATTCAGGTTTAAAGAGTTTGGCTCTTTGGGCTGGATCTTTTAATATGATCGTTAATTCCGCCACATTTCCCTCTTTTGCCGCAGTGTTAAAACGTGTTTTAACACCTTTCCCATACAATGCTGAACTTAATAACAAAACTGAGAGAAAAGCATATTTTTTGATATTTTTCATTATACTTCCTTCTTTTTTATACTTACTTTCCTTTTTCCTCTTCATTTTAAAAATAACAAAAAACGATTCAGCAAGTCAATGATTTTGATAAAAATTCCATAGAATTTTTCAGCGTGCATGTTTTGTTGAGACTTTTATGGGACTGCTTTGATTGAGTCGTGTTTTTAGATGATTTTTGGCTTATGTACGCCTGGACTTATCAAGCAAGAGATGTGAAAGCGCCCCTGCAATAAAAAAGAGAGCATTTATCAGGGCTTCAGAGGCTTTTGCGGGTTGAATGAAGGAGATAATACAGACAATAATGAGCGGTAAGCCGATTAAGAATGAGGGTTGATGAAATAGTCCTCGATGACGAACAATGAGAGGTATAATCGCCAGAATACTCGTAAAAATCATGATTTGTATATTTGGATTATTGATAATCAAGAGAATGTAAAAAATAAAAAGAAGACGATATATCCATAATTGAATTTTGCTTTTAGTATCAATGTCAGGAAAAAGGGATCCTAAGATACACAAGAGAAACCACTGTACATTATGAATCGTATCGAATGGATAATTTATAAATTTAAGCAGATAAAGGATTAAAACATAGGTAACAACACCACCAATAATATGGCCTTTATAATTCATTTTTGCGGCTCCCTTGGTGTTAATTTCATCAGTTGTGTTCCTGGGTAATAAAAATAAAGAATTTTTTTATAAGGCCATTCTTTTTTAACTAATTCATTTGCACCCCATTGGCAGAGACCGAGGTGATGTCCATATCCAGTTCCTTTGAAGGTGATGGAATTGCCTTTTTTGGTGCACGAAAAGGCGAAACTTTTTACTTCAGGAAACAAAGAGTAGATTTTTTTTCCATCGAGTTTAAAGGTTTTTTTGCCATCTTTAATAATCAGCGTTTTTACGATGCCCGCTTGATCGTGTTCAGTTTGTATGCCAGTGATGGATTTTATTTGAGGGAATATGTTGAGAACTGCTTTTTTAAAATGGTTAAGCGAAATATCTTTGTGCCAGGAATAGATTTTTAAATCTTTACAAAAAGTGCATGGATATGAGCGTGCAAGATAGGGAGCCTCTTTGAAATTGACCGTGTTATGAATAAGTGCTGGTGTGATGCCTCCACAGCATGAATCGAACATGGCAAGAATGGGCTTCTTGTTAAATGCGATGAAAATTCCTTTAGTTTCATTAACAGCATCTTTAATAGTTTGACATGAGTGTGTGCCAAAATAGGTTTGGTGTGCATTGGTTGGTTTAAGGTGATATTTTTGTTTCTTTTTGCGTGCCTGTTGTAATTGATAGATGGCATAGGTGCGACACGTAATTGCAAGAACTTTATATGTTTCACCTGACCAGCCAGGCCATCCTTCAGTTCCTAAAACTGATGTAATATAATCTTCGAGTGGTAATTTGTTAATGATTTCAACATTTTTATCAGTTACATGAATATAAAAAGTGCCCAAGTAGTTATTATTGTCAAATGATATATGGCCATCTACAGGACGCATTCGCAAAATATTGCTTTTATTTTTTTTGTTTTTTATAAAGAGATGATTTTTTTGCTGGATAATTGAGATTTGTTTTTTGAAAAGATATTGTTCGCTTGGTTTTTCAGAGCATGAAAATATTAAATCATTTTCGCTTTTAAAGACATAAGAATGATTTTCTTTTAAAGGGGCTGTTTTGAGAAGAACCTTAATGTTTAGAACTGGATTTTTTGCATGTGTAACTGAGAAAGTAATGAGAAGCAATAAGAATTTATATTTTGATACGATATTCATCCAAAACCTTACGATAAGTCTCTGGAAGAGCTTTTTTGGTATCAATGCCCCTATTGGCTAATCTATCTGCATCTTTATTTTCAGTTCGTACAATATGTTTAAACTGTACCTTCAGACCTTTTGTCAGGAGATAAGCAACATGAAAAAGCTGTTGTAAATCGGGGTTTTTAACTCGGTAATTTCCATTAATTTGTTTGATTAACAGTTCTGAGTCACTTAAAATGGTGAGTGGATCTTTTTTATTAAGCGTTTTCCAGGTGATAAGTCCGATGATTAATGCTAAGTATTCAGCTTGATTATTTGTTTTGTTGCCGATGAAATAACCCTTTTCAAGAAGCTTTGTTTCATTTTGTTTAAGTACAATTCCAGCACCTGCTGGGCCGGGATTATTACGTGCTGCGCCATCGATGTTTAGTACATATCCTTCAGAGGGTGTTTCTTCTTGAGGAATAAACGAAAGTTGATTATTCACATTACTCATTTTTTTGGGTAATTGGTTCTTCTTCTAGCTCTTCTGGCAAATAGATAAAACGGTAACATGAGTTACATTGCAAGAGTTTTTTTTGCTTAAGATCAAGAATACTTTGAGGTGGCAACTGTGCAAAACAGCCACTGCAGCTGTCATATTCTACTCTCACAATAGGATTATCTGTCTGCTTGCGCATCATGTTATATTTTTGAATCCATTCTTGTGGGACTAATTTTTCTTTTTTAACACGTTCTTTGTAAAGATCGTTTAAATCGGCTGTTAATTTTTGAACGGTTGCATCTTCTTCAGCATATTTTTTTTGTAAAGATTCTTGTTTTTCTTTGAATTTAGATTCTTGTTCATCAAAAGTTTTTTGCGCTGCTTCGAGTTCTTTCCAGCATTGAACGAGCTTTTTTTCATGATCATATTGTGATTTTTTGAGGAAATTGATCTCTTTTTTTAATGTTTCATAAACTTTTTGTGAATCGGTTTCTTCTAAAAGTTTTTTCTTTGCCTGTTCTCTGAGATCAAGATCTTTCATTGTAACTTCATGTTCGTGGACGATTTTTTTTGCATCACGAACATGCTGAATTGCAGTTTCATGATCCACCTTAATTTTTGCCTCTTCCTTTTGAAGTTGTGTGATACGCTTTTGCGTTTCGTCAAGAACGCGTTCTATTTTAATAAGTTCACGATCAAACTCAATAAGATTTATGAGAGATTGCAGGGGATGATGTTCCATAAATCACCCTTCATTTTTGGATCAACGATGTAACTTGCTTTTCATCAAAAGTACCGGCGAAATTCTTCACTGGTCTTAGTGGTGGGCCCACCAGGATTTGAACCTGGGACCTTTCGGTTATGAGCCGACTGCTCTGACCGCTGAGCTATGGGCCCGCTCACTTATTTCTAGCTTAATGGACTTTTGATTTTTCGTAAAGCGCCCAATTGCTCTCAGTGTTCATTATTCGCCAAATTTCACAAGAAAATCTTTAATGCGTAGGCTGTATGCCCATTCGTTGTCGTACCAACCAAAGATTTTAGCGATATTGTTTTGGCAGGTAGTTAGAAGGCCATCAATAACAACTGAATGGGGATTTCCTTTAAAGTCGCTTGAAACGAGTGGTTCATGTGTGATGTCGAGAATTCTTGTTAATTCATTTTTATTTGCTTCTGCAAATTTTTCGTTGATCTCTTCTGCGGTTGCGTTTTTTTCGAGAGTTATAACAAGGTCAATTAACGATACCTTATCTAACGGAATGCGGACCGCATTGCCGATAAGTTTTCCCTTAAGCTCAGGTATAATTTTGCCAATTACTTTTGTTGCACCCGTTGTTGATGGAATCATGTTAACAGCTGCTGCGCGTGTAAGCCGTATTTTTGTATCATTGACGTCAAGAAGGACTTGTGAGTTGGTGTATGCATGAATCGTTGTGAGTGATGCATGACGAATGCCAAAATGTTTGTGAATAACCGCCAATGTTGGTGCTAATGCATTTGTCGTGCAACTTCCGAGAGAGATGATTTTATCTTCTTTTTTATACACTTCCTCATTGACGCCCATCACAATTGAGCAATCTTCATCTTGTGCTGGCGCGGTTATAATTACTTTTTTTGCACCAGCGGAGATATGTTTTTCTGCACCAGCACGTTTAGTGAAATGACCCGTTGCGTCAATGACCCAATCGATTCTAAGATCTTTCCAAGGGAGTTTTGTGGGATCCAATTCAGTAAATATTTTAATTTCATGATCGTTGATTTTTAAAACATTGTTTTTATAGGAAACATCCCCAAAAAATGGTCCCATGAGGGTGTCGTATTGGATCCAATAAGGAAGGTCTTCCGGCTGAGCTGGTCCAATATTCAGCGCGACTATTTTTATTTTTTGTTCACTTTGAGGATCAATTATTAAGGTGCGTAAAAAATTTCTTCCAATGCGTCCAAAGCCGTTGAGTGCAATGCGAATCATGATATTCCTTTTACCATTTTTTTAATTCTTCGATAACCGTACGTTCTTTTTCTTCGTCTATCTTGGGTAATTCGATAATTGTCAAACTGTGTTCTAATTGAGGATGATGCAGAATACTGCACAAATTTTGCTTGCCAATTTTCCCTTTTCCAGGGCACGTGTGAATGTCAATATGGGAACCCATCTCTTTTTGTGTATCATTGAGATGAATTAATTTAATTTTTTGTAGTTCAAGTTCTTGGTTTAATATTTCAATAAATTCTTGGGGTTCTAAAAGGTTATAACCATAAACATGTGCATGGGCGGTATCAACGCAAAAGCTGACACGGTGTTGTTGTTCGATGAAGTCATAAATACTGCGCAATTCTTTAAATTTACCCCCCAATGAACGCTTTGCATGGCCAACATTTTCAAGGAGGATATTTACTTTTTCAAATTTGTTGAGGATGCGATTAATGCGTTGTGCAATAAGTTTAATACTTTCAGATTTTGTTTGATAGTGCGCAATGGATCCCGGATGGATGACGAGATAATCAAATTGCAAGAGTTCTGCAAGAGAAAATTCACGCTCCAAAAGTTTGTCAGCAATTTTATAGGGACTTGCACAATTAATCCAATATGATGCGTGAAGAAAAAGTGTTTTGAATTGCGGACGGAAATACAAAAACTGTTCGACGTCTTGTGTCGTAAGTTTTGTAAATTGTTTTGAAGAATCAATAAGGAAAGTCTGAAAATAAGGGATGTTAAGGCGACAAGCTTTTTTGGCTACATTACTTATTTTATCAATGAGGCGAATGTGTAATCCGATATTTTTCACGAGTTATTCGCTTTTCAGCTTTTGAGTGTTTTTATTAAATATGTTTTTTCAAAGTAGGGCTCTAATAATGTATAAAACTCATTGATCATCTGGTCAAGATTTTTTTCATTTGTTCCTTCAAAACGGACAGAGAGAACTGGTTCGGTATTTGAGGCGCGTATAGTAGCACACCCATAAGGTAATTCGGCACGAATACCATCGATAGTTATAAGTGTGACATCTGACTTTTGAGCAAGTATTTGTTTTACTTTTTCAACAATTTCAAACTTTTGTTCATTCGTGCTCATTAAACGAATTTCTGGCGAACAGTATCGTTTTGGTAGTTGGTCGTACAACACGTTAAGATGACATTGTTCTTTGTCGATAATTTCTAATAAACGCATCATCGCATAAATGCCATCATCAAATCCAAAATAACGATCATTGAAACAGAAATGGCAGCTTAATTCTCCCCCAAAGAGTGCATTTGTTTTTTGGATCATGTTGCGAACAAAGCCGATGCCACAGGGAGTTAAGGTGTAGTCAATATTTAATTCTTGAAATTGTTTTAAGAATGCACTTGCGCATTTGATGTCGACGATTATCTTGCATGGACCGACTTCATTTTTTATGGCGTGACTAAATAACGCTGTTAATTCATCGCCGCGTATATGAATGCCTTCTTCGGTGAGTGCGGCCATGCGGTCACCATCACCGTCAAAACTGATGCCGATAGAACCATCTTTTTGATGAATTCTGTGGCGTAAATCTTTAACATTTTCTGTTTTAGTTGGATCTGCTTCATGTGCTGGGAAATTTCCATCAACAGTTGCATACATGAGTTCGACTTTTTGCCAATTCATCTGTTGTACCAGTTCAGGAATGATCGCTGCTGTTGCGCCATGGGCGCAATCAATGATGGCTTTAATGGGCTTGTTTTTGAGATGTACAAATTGATCGCTGAGCATTCTCACATAGTGAGGTATAACATGCTCTTCGTGATAATACCCCTTTTGTATTGTTTGAGGAAACGAGTTTGTGTTGAAAAAAAGTTCTTTGATGGCATTGATTTCTTGATCAAATACTGTTTTTTTATTGAGCATGAGTTTCATCCCATTGTACATTTTGGGATTATGAGATGCGGTGATCATAATGCCACCGTTTACATCAAGAGTCTCATTTGCGAAATAGAAAAGTGGTGTTGTGCAAACACCAATAAAGGTGGCGTTGAGACCACTATCGATGATGGCTTTGCACACATGTTCTTTTATTAACGGAGAATGAGTTCTCCCATCCATGCCGACGACCATTGTTTCGAGATCTGGGCATTGTTGTTTGAAATATGCAATAATTGCTTTTGTTAAGTGATATGTATCTTCTATGATCAATTCTTTATCGACTATCCCGCGAATATCGTATTTTTTGAAAGCTGTTGCTTGCATAATTTACCTAAATTTTTATCATCTTAAATGGCTTTTTAGTTTATCAATAAGAAAGGCACTTATAAAGTGCCTTTCGTTGTATGTGATGAATTAAAAATTTATTTTAAAAAATTAAGAAGATACAATAATAAATATTTGTTATCTTCGCGTCTTTTTTGCGCATCAGCAATAATTTTATCGCAAAGTTTAGAATTTTGTTTTAGCATCTCTTTCGACTGAAATAGAAAAATTCTAACCTTTTGATTTGGGTGATCAAAGTATCTTGGGTCTAAAATAATGCGTCCCTCAGTCCGGGCTTTAAATCTCAGAATTTTGCGGGTTTCTTCAGGGGTAGCCAGCAAGTTTTCTTGCGTTAAGATTGGCATCCCAAAAGGAGGCAGAAGTCCGTGAGCTTCATATGAATATTTGTTGGCAAGTTGATTTTGGATGAGTATCTGAAGAAGAATTCCTGTGTGTGTTTCTGATAATAAATCTGTGCTGAGATCAGATTGTAGATGTTCAGGTAGTGGAAGACCATATGCGCTTAGCGCAGTTTCTATGAGTTTTTCTGCATTAAGATAGTTATAAGATGTATTACTTTCATAAAGATCAAGAGATTGGTGCCATGGTCGATATGTTATTGAAAGAAGATCAGTTCTATATGGATCAGCGTCATCTTGAATTTTCGGATTATCTTCGATATATTTTTCCCGTGTTGTTTCTCTTAGATGTTCTCTATTTTTTGGAGCTCTTAAAAACTCAAAATGTTTTGAAGCTTTTTTATCACCATGTAGGTGATAAAGTTTTTTGTGCAATTCGAATATGAGAGCATGCTTTTGAGCTGCTCCATGGAAAAAAGATTGATATCCTGGATGTTTTATTTCGTTTTTTATTATTTCTGTAATTATTGGTGAGACTTCTTGTGCGGTTTTTTTCTGGTAGGTTGGCATTAATTTTGCGAGTAATTTTACTGACCATAATTGACAGGCTGAGATTGCTCCAAGAAATTTTGATGTCCATGATGATGATGATGAAAATGTGGGATCTGCCGTAAATAAAAGGATCTGTAGATCTTGTGCATAATCAGGCCATAAGTGTTGAATTAACTTAACTCTTAAAAAAGATGCTAAATGCTTTGTCTGTGTGAGCCGTGTTCCCGGTTCAAAAAGTGGAAAAGCTTCTTTGTAAGGTATTGATGGCAAATCGGCACTGTAACAAATACTTTTTTTTGCTTTTCTTTTGCCAACTTCTTGGGCTAGGCCGGCATAAGTTGAAGAAAACTTCAGTAAGTATTTATGTGTTGGATTACCCGTATGTTTTTTGATTGTTTCAACTGTTTTTACCATAAGAGCTTTAGTACGTTTCCATAAAGAGGGTTTTTGGAATGATGCAGATTCCATGCTACAAAGTGGATTTAAAATAATGATTAAGAATAAAAACAATGATTTTTTCATAAAAACAGCCTTTTCAGTTTATTTTTTTGTTTCGCGTTCAAATTTAAGTTTTTGTGCATCTTCGATGATTTTTTCACAATATTTATCTTTTATTTTTTTGATTTTTTCGTCTTCAGAGCAATACATGATGACTTCTTGATTTGGTTCATCGAAATAAGGGGGTGCTACAATAACTCTTGTTTCTAACGTTGATGGCAATATTTCTTCTTCATCTTCATCTTCAGCATTATATGTACTTATTGATCTTACTGCTTTTTCATATGTTTCTTGTGCTGAAAGCAGCGTTTTGTCTTTTGTAAAAACTGGTATTCCGAAAGCTCCTTTTATGTCCCCATCTGCTTCATATGAAAGTTTGTCTGCGAGTTTATTTTTAAGAAGTATGTGAACAAATACTCCCCATTCAGTTTCGGAAGGCAAATCGAAAGGAGCAATAGTCGGACATGGAAGTTCATATGCTTTAAGTGCGGTAGCTATAAGCTTTTGAACAGGGACCTCTGTGCTGTAAGATCTGCTCCATAGGTATAAATATAATGCATCATGCCAGGGAAGTCTTGATGCAGAAAGGAAGTCATTTTTATATTGATCACGATCATCATCTATATGGGGATTTCTATCGATATAGTCTTCTCTGGTTATTTCTCTTAAATGTTCTCTGGTTTTTGGTGCTCTAAAAAATACAAAATTTTGTGAAGTCTTGCCTCCAAATTTTTCGTAAAGTTTTTTATGTAATGTAAAAAGCAACGCATTTTTTTGAGATGCTGTATGAAAAAAAGATTGATGGTCTGGATGTGCTAATTCATTTTTTATGATTTGAAAGATAAGATTGGCTGCTCTATCTGCCAGGTATGGAAAAATTAGAAATCTTTCCCACCTTCTGAGCTCAAACATTTCTCTTTTTAAAAATTCTGTAAGAAGTTTATGAGAACAATGTAATTCTCCTTTTTCAAAGGATGGAAAATCTTCTAAGTAGGGTATCTGATTGAGTTCTCCGGTATAATGGATGGCTTGATGACTGCATTTTGTGGGTTCGTATTCAAAGTGCGGTCCATCTTCTAAATAAGGCATTTCTGTTAAATGAGCAGAAGGTTTAGTTAAATGTTTATCTCGGTAAACAATAGCCCGATATGTTGGCGATTTTTCTAAGCCTGTTGGTGCTAATGCACGCCTTTTGACCTTTTCAACTGTTCTTGCCATAAAGGATTTTGTGCGTTCCCACAAAGATGTTTTTACTGGCTTAGATTCCATGCAAAAGAGAGGGTTTAAGCCGAGTATTAAGCATAAAAACAATAGTTTTTTCATAAAAATCTCCATTTTCTAAACTTTATATTAAGATGCCACAAAATTTTCAATTTGTCAATTAAAAAATGGTGGCGAATGGATGGAGGAGAGAGAGTATTAAAGCGATAAAAATGTTGTTATTCTTGAACGTATGATTCCATTAAAATTGATATTAAAAAATTTTCTGAGTTACGGTGATAATAGCCAAGAAGTCAATTTTGAGCCCTATAGTCTAATCTGTTTATCGGGCAAGAATGGACATGGCAAATCCGCATTACTTGATGCTATAACGTGGGCACTTTGGGGGCAGGCACGTAAAATTGGTGGCGTTTCTCGTTCTGATGAGGCACTCATTCGTTTAGGGCAGCAAGAAATGTGTGTCGTATTCGATTTTATGTGTAATCAACAGCGTTATACGGTGCGAAGAGAGCTCTCTTTTTATCATGGTAAGGCCAAAGTTGTTTTAGATTTGGGGTATTTCCATGAATCTGAACAGAAACTTGTTCCATTAACAGAAAAAACAGTGCGTTTGACGCAAGAAAAAATTGATCAAGTGATCGGATTAAATTTTGAAACCTTTGTAAGTTCTGTCTTTTTACGGCAGGGGCAATCGAATGAATTTTCAAAAAAATCGGCAAAAGAGCGAAAAGATGTGTTAGCTGCTATTTTGGGACTTGAATATTATGATCACGTTCGCCGATACGTTATGGATCGTGCTCGTTCAGTGCAGAGTGATGTAGAACATGCGATTGCTCATCAAGAACGATTGAGAAGTAATCTTGAAAAAATGGGGGAGATGCAGCAAGAGGCACGTTCTTCTGTGCAAAATTTGCAAGAAGTAGCGTTTCAGGAAGATATTATTTTGAACAGACAAAAAGAGATAAAAAAAGAGCGTGAACTTTTATTTCAAAAGAGAGAGCACTTTTTTGTGCTTGATAAACAATTTGCTTGTGTGCACGAGCACATACAAAAGTTAAAACATGAGCATGAATTGCGATTTGAGCAACAGCGTAAAGAGCTGGAAATTGTGGGAGCACGACTGTTTTCAAAAAAAGAGCTTTTGTACGAACAGACAAAAAATTTGCATATTCAAAAAAAGAATTATGAACAAGAATTTCAGGAATTAACTCTTCAAAAAAAGAAGTGTGAAGATGCAACGCGTGAAAGGGATGAATGTGAAAATAAATTTAAAGGAGCTCATTCACTGTTTGAAAAAAGAAAAGAGCTGTATCATCGCATGATCGGCTATGGAAATTGGGTAAAACAAGAGATGCACACTATCAAAGAGCATGATTTGACGCAGATAAAAAAAAATGATCCGATCTGTCCATTATGTGAATGCTTATTGCCGAGTGAGCGGCAACAATTTTTAAAGAATAAACTTGATAAGCGATGCCACTTTTATGAACATCGTGTTACGCGTATTTCACGTTTTATTACCGAATCAAAGATGGTTTTGATTGATGAACATAAAAAATTAGAATACTTCAATCACCAGCTCAATCAATTGGTGCAAGAGGCAAGTCGTAAAAAAGAGATTGAAGAGCGTTGTGCTATTGTAGAAAAAGGAGTGCGGGAACTTGTACAATCGCTGAAAAAATTTGACGACATCTATGGAGAACTACAAAAAGATGAAGAAGCTCTTCAGGCGCAGAAAAAAGTGCATGAAGAAAAAATTTTTGATGATTTGAAAAATTCTCCTGAATATCAAAAATTGAATGATTTATTACAAACCTATGAGCAACAACGAAAATTAGTCGATGAAGAATCACTTAAAATGAGTGATCTTCAGTTGAGAAAACAAGAACAGGTGCTTGACCAAGAATTACAAATTATTATGGGAAAAAAGGGGTATCTTCTGCAAGAGAAGGGACGTTTAGAGCAGATGATGGTTCAGCACGAAAAGATGAAGATTGAATTGACTGATGGTGAAAAGAAGATCATGCAACAACAGACTGAGATTGAAGATTATAAAGCGCTTGTTGCTGCGTTAGGGAAAGATGGTATTCAAGCCCTTTTAATTGAATCAGTGATACCTGAAATTGAATCGGAAGCAAATATGCTTCTGGCGCAATTGAGTGATCAAAATGCCCAAATTTTTATTGAATCTGTTCGGGATTTAAAGAGTGGGGGGGCAAAAGAGACCCTCGATATAAAAATATCAGATAACGCAGGAATTCGCCCCTATGAGCTTTTTTCTGGCGGTGAGGCCTTTCGTATTGACTTTGCGTTGCGCATTGCAATTTCGACCTTATTGGCTCGCAGAGCGGGCACCTCTTTGCAGACGCTGATTATTGATGAAGGGTTTGGTTCTCAGGATGCTGATGGATTGCAACTCATTATGGAGGCGTTATACAAGATTCAAGATCGTTTTGCCAAGATTATTATTGTTTCGCATTTGCCTGAATTGAGAGATCAATTTCCCGTCCACTTTTTGGTTGAAAAAACTGCCACGGGAAGTCAGGTTTTTACCATTGAACATGGCTAAAGAAAAAAGAGGCACGTATTAAACGTGCCTCAAAAAATGGAGATTCATGAAAAGTTATTTTATTGGTTGTGTTCCGGCTACTTTAACGATAGCTGGTCTGCCATTGTGTCGTACGTGACGACGGTTGAATCGACGACGTGGACGACGTGTTTGTGTTGCAACAGTTTGTTTTTTAGGTTGTTTGTAGAATTTACGAACAAGCCATGTTGATAACAATGCGCCACCTAATGCAGCAATGCCAGCTGATTTGTAAGGATTACCTTTAATCCATTCATTGGCGTTATTAATTTGAGTTCCGAGATATGCTGCTGTTGCAGTTCCCGCTACATAGTTTTTAGCTTCAAGTGCTTTGGTGCCGATAAATTGAGCGCCAGAAGATACTTTGTCGCCAACAGTTTTTGCAATAGGTGCAACTTTTTCGCCAACGTATTTTACGCCTTTAACAACGTTATCTTTTGCGGAGCAAAGAAGACAGTCTTGATTTGCTACTAACGGTGCGCTCATTAATAATGTGAGCGCTAATGCTGATTTCTTATACATAAAAAACTCCTTAACGGAAATAAAAAATGGAAAATATTAACCACCACTAATAAGAAATGTCTTTATTAATATAAACCAAAATGTTAATTTTGTCAAAAAAAAGAAAGCAAGAAAGGGACGAATTTCGTCCCTTTCTTGCTTGAGTTAATTCAATTAAAGTGCTGCTAATTGTGCTTCACTTGCAGTTTTTTGTTTTTCGAGATCAGCAACTTGTTGTGTTTGTTTTGCAACGATGCCTTTACCTTGTCTAGCCCATGCATATCTTGCTTTTTGCTCGTCAATTTTTTTACGAATTGAGTTTGCTTGAGATTCAAGACTTGCTATTTGAGTTTTTAATTCTGCTTTTTCTTTTGCATGTGGATCAACTGCTGGAGCAGGTGCTGGAGCTGGAGCTGGAGCAGGTGCTGGAGCTGGAGCAGGTGCTGGAGCTGGAGCAGGTGCTGGAGCTGGAGCAGGTGCTGGAGCTGGAGCAGGTGCTGGAGCT
>LBRU01000005.1 GCA_000991575.1 candidate division TM6 bacterium GW2011_GWE2_36_25 | reverse complement strand
ACTATGTTTTTTGCGACTCATTTATGCCTCCTCGCTCTTATTATTTTGGAGGCAAAATTATATCTTAGCTAGTGGTCCGAATTTATGGGTTCATTATAAAGTAAGTAATTAAGCTTGTGAAATTTTAAAATTTGAAGCTTTGTTAATGAATTTTCTAATTACTGAAAAATTTGTCGATGGGAGATAAAGTGAATAACTTCAAAAAATTATTATATCGCTTCCTTTTTTTCTTTTCATTTTTTTCTTTGTGTGCAATGGAATCAGAGTCGGATGATGTAAATGAATGTCCGATATGTTGCTCTGAATTTAAGGAAAGTGGCGATGTTGATGATTCAGAGGAATTAGTTAAAGACATTGTGACTGGAGATAAGCTTTTTGTAGGTTGTGATGCGCGTCATAGATATTGTGCTGAATGTATTGCGGGTTGGATTCATTCGCGTGCGAAGGGAGGGGAAAGAGCAACATGTCCTTTTTGTCGTAAAGATTTGCGTGAAACAACACCGTCCGTTCCTTATTGCCTTATTGCTTCTCTTGAAGAGTATAGAAAAGTTTTTCCCTGTCAATCTCCTTATTTGTTGGAATATGCGAGGATGGGCGATTTGGCGAATCTCGGTCTTTTATTAAGAAGACCATATATCGATGTAAATGTGGTTGATGAAGAAGGGAATGCTTCACTTATATTAGCAGCAAAGTTGCAAAGGCTTTCTGTTGTTGAGAGATTATTAAAGCATCCTGACATTGATGTAAATAAGTGTAATGCTGCTGGAGAAACGGCTCTTGCAGCTGCGGAGCACAAAGGATATTCGGTTGTTGTTGATAAATTATTGTCAGATCCTCGAATTGAAATAAGTGTTCATGATCCTATTGGGGCGAGATGGCTTGAGATTGCTGCAAAAAAAGGCAATCTGTTGTGCGTAGAACAATTATTACTCCACCCAAGTGTTGGGGTAAATAGTCGTAATGAACAAGGGGCTACCCCTCTTATTGAGGCTATCAAAGCTAGCCAAGAAACTGTTGTTAAAAGGTTGTTAGCTGATCCACGTGTAGATGTAGATATAAGCGATAGTAATGGTGGTACGTTAATTATGTGGGCAGCTTTGGCAGGAAATAGGGCAATTTTAGAGATGCTGTTATCGGATGATAGAATTGATTTGAAGAAATATGATTCCAAGGGTTACACGCCGCTTATGTGTGGGGTATTAGGGGGCCATAAGGAAATAGTAGAAAAACTGTTAGCTTATCCAGAAATTGATATTAATGAACAAATTCATAATGGATATACCCCCCTTATGTTAGCTGCAGAAAGTGGAAAACTCGAGGTATTAAAATGTTTATTGGACGACCCAGAAATTAGGGTAAATTCGGTTAATAAAGAAGGTTTTTCTGCGCTTATGCTTGCTTGCCATAATCGGCGAATTATGGAAGTAGAAAAACTTTTAGAGTATCCTTATATTGGTCTAAATGTGCGGAATGAGAAGGGTGAGACAGCTCTTTTATTAGCGGTTAACGCAGAAAGTGTTGAAGTTGTACAAAAATTATTAAATGCGGGAGCTGATGCAAATATTGCGAATGAGCAAGGAATTACTCCTTTCATGCTTGCTTGTCATAAAGGAAATATAGGAATTGCACGAAAATTGTTATTTCATTTTCATATTGATTTTAATGCTCAATGTAAAATTACGCGAAAAACAGCTCTGATGTTTGCGTGCCAATCTGGAAAAACTGAAATTGTTGAACTTTTATTAGGAAATCGAGATATCAATCCTAATTTATGCGATCTTGATGGAGAATCAGCATTAGTTTTAGCTGCGCGCAATGGACATGTAGAAGTTGTTGGTAAATTAATAAGACATCTTGCCATTGATATAAATGAACAACATAAAAAGAGTGGTTATACTCCTCTTATGGTTGCAGTGAGAAATGGTCATTTGGGGGTAGCTTGGAGATTGCTGCGACATCCAGATATTGATATAACGTTAAAAGATTTTAGCGGGGACACGATACTTGATATTGTACAGCAAGAGGGAAACCAAGCTATCACAAATCTTTTTGAGCAATTTTTAAAAATAAAAAAGAAGAAACATCATTGTGTTGTTCAATAATATTCATTTTGCTTAATTTAACGCTGAATACTAAAAAATATTCAGCGTTTTTTTCTTATTATCCGGAGATGTAAACCAATCTTTTTGTAATTTTTGAGCAATTTTTCAAAGTGAAATATTTCGATTTTAAATAGACTTTTTGAAATTAATTTGCTACGCTAAAAAAGGTAAAAAAAGTCTTATTTGGGAGGTTAAAAATGATTTCTTGGAATAAATTATTATTGAGTCTTTTATTTCTCGGCTCTTTTGCTTCAATGTTTGCAATGGAAGAGTCTGAGCGAGGAGATTCAGATCAGTTAGAGCAGACAGGAAAGAGATCGTCAGATAAGTCAGAAGAAGTTGGTGCTGATGATGAGAGTTCAGTATGTCCTGTTTGTCTGGAAAGACAATTTGATGTAACAGGCAAACAACTTTTTGGTTGTGATGAGAAGCATGGGTATTGTAGTGATTGTATGGTTAAGATGTTACACGCAAGTGCATCAGGTGGCAGAGAGGCATGTTGTCCTCATTGTAGAGCTGTTTTATTGGGAGAAATAGATGTTCCTTCCCTTAATGCTGAAATTGAAAAGTATAGATCATTAATGCGTGTCTGGAAAGACGAGAATGGGGATATTTGGACCAAGGTGCGAGATGGGATGTCTCTACAAAATGCGTTTTTTGCTGCTGTAGATGGAAATCGCCCTGCTTTAGTAAAATTATTAGTGAATAATTCTCTCGTTGATGTTAACGCTCCGAATGCTTTTGAGCAGACTGAACTTATGGTTGCGGCATACTATGGGATGAGTGAAGTTGTGAGCATTTTATTAACTAAATCTGATATTGAGATTAATGTCCGAGATAATCATGGCACGACAGCGCTTATGTATGCATTGTTGCATGGGCACTTGTCGGTGGTGCAAATATTGTTAAATGACGCTCGGTTAGATTTTAAGAGCGACGAAAATGGTTTGAGAGCCTGCTCTTTAGCGGCGCGAAAAGGGCAGCGTGAGATTTTTAAAGTATTATTGGATAGAGCGGTAGTTGAATATAGGGGTGAAGGCTGGTCAAAAATTATGATAGTTTCCCTATTGGGTCTGACAGGTTTTTTAAGGGAGTTTTTTGAAGAGATGGGCCCGGAAGAAATCAATGTCCAAGATCGTTTTGGCAGGACTGTCCTTATGTTGGCTGCACAAAATGGAAGAGATGAAGTGATTGTGCAGTTATTAGGAAATGTAAGAATTGATGTGAATAAACGGAATAGGGTTGGTAATACCGCTCTGATGGTTGCAGCACAGGGTGGGCACCAAGAAGTTGTGAAAGTATTGTTGGCGGATAAAAGAGTTGCTGTAAATAAACGTAATAAGTATGGTGAGACCGCTCTGATAATTGCAGCACAGCGTGGGCACCAGGAAGTTGTGAAAGTTTTGTTGGCAGATAAAAGAGTCGATGTAAGTATAAAAGACATTAATGAGGCAACAGCTCTTATGCGTGCGGCACAGTGTGGGTATCCAGAAGTTGTGAAGGTATTGTTGGCAGATAAAAGATTTGATGTAAATGCAAAAATGAGTGATGGGGTAACAGCTCTTATGCTTGCGGCACAGCGTGGGCATCCAGAGGTTGTGAAGGTGTTGTTGGCAGATAAAAGAGTTGATGTTGATGTAAATGCCCAAATGAATGATGGGAAAACAGCTCTTATTGTTGCGGCGCAGTATGGGCATCCAGAAGTTGTGAAAGTGCTGTTGGCAGATAAAAGAGTTGATGTAAGTGCAAAAAGCGATCATGAAGTGACAGCTTTTGTGGCTGCAGCATATTATGGGCACCCAGAGGTTGTGAAAGTGTTGTTGGCAGATAAAAGAGTTGATGTAAGTGCAAAAATGAGTGATGGGGCAACAGCTCTTATTGTTGCAGCATACTATGGGCATGAAGAAGTTGTGAACGTGTTGTTGACGGATGAAAGAGTTAATATAAATGCAAAAAGTAATGACGGGACAACAGCTCTTATGGTTGCAGCACAGCGTGGGCATATAGAGATTGTGAGGGTGTTTCTTTCAGATGAAAGGATTGAGGTAAATGCAAAAAAGAATGATGGGACAACAGCTCTTATGGTTGCAGTGCAGCGTGGGCATACAGAGATTGTGAAACTCCTGTTGACAGGGAGTGATGTAAGTGAAATAAATTACTACGGTTTTACGCCCTTGATGATTGCAGTAGAAATGGGGTATCCAGAAGTTGTGAAAGTGTTATTGGCAGATGAAAGAGTTAATGTAAATGAAAGACTTGATAGACGGTCAACTCTTATGCGTTTAGCTTGTGATGGATCTATAGAATTTGTGAAAAAATTGCTCGCAGATAAAAAAGTCAGTAAAAGCTTAAAAGAAAAGGAAGGTTTTACAGCTCTTATGATTGCCTCATATCATGGTCATGCAGAGGTTGTGAGAGTGTTATTGGCAGATGAAAGAGTTGATGTAAATATAATAAATAATAAGAAGGATACGGCTCTAAATATTGCAGTACAACGGGGGCATAGAGAAGTTGCGAACCTGTTACTTCGAAAGGGCTTGTAAAACAGGCGTGAATAACGCCATTAAATTTCTGTGAGCATAAACATTTGCGCTTAAAACAACCAGCGCATTTTTTGAAGTATGGTCCAAATTAGTTCTTAAAGTTAATTAGATATATTTTCGATTTTTGAGTTCTTGTGGTAGATATTCTTGATACGTGCTGTCTTCTAATGGTGTATATTTATATCCTTTTGCATAACCTAATTCTTGCATAAGTTTTGTTGGCGCATTGCGCAAATGCATCGGGACAGGCAAATTGCCATATGCCACGACATCTTTTTTTGCTCTTCCGTATGCAAAATAAGCGTGCACGTTCTTTTTTGCTTTTGAAAGATAGATAACAAGTTGTGTCAGGTGGACGTTGCATTCTGGCATGCCGAGTTTATGACAGGCATCAAATGTTGCGTTAGCTAATACCATGGCAAAATTATCAGCTAAGCCGACATCTTCTGATGCAAAGCGTAAAAGTCTGCGTGCAACGTAAATAGGATCTTCTCCGCCTTCAAGCATGCGTGCGAGCCAATATACTGCACCATTTGCATCGCCTCCGCGCATTGATTTGTGGAGTGCTGAAATAATGTTGTAATGTTCTTCACCAGTTTTGTCGTAATAAAGATGCGATTTCTGTAAAACTTTTTTGATGAGATCTATCGTAATAATTTCTGATTGTTCCGATGCGGTTTCAAGCGTATTGAGTGCCATGCGCGCATCACCATTGGCAAGGTGTGATACGTGAAGAATAATTTCATCGCTTATTTGTATATTTCGGTTGCCAAGACCGCATTCTTTGTCTGCAAGAGCTTGTTTAAGAATTTTTTGAATGTCTTCTGCTTCTAACTTGTTTAAAACTAAAACACGTGTTCGTGAGATGAGTGCCGATATTACTTCAAAGCTTGGATTTTCCGTTGTTGCACCGATTAATGTTATTGTTCCCTTTTCAACATGTGGCAAAAGGGCATCCTGCTGTGTTTTGTTCCAGCGGTGAATCTCATCAATAAAAAGAATAGTTTTTTTGCTAAAAAGTGTATGTTCTTGTGCGCGTGCTATTACTGCCATCAAATCTTGCTTGCCGCTGTTTACGCCACTTAACTTAACAAATAAAGCTTCAGTTTCATGAGCTATGATTGAAGCAAGTGTTGTTTTGCCTGTTCCCGGAGGGCCCCACAAAATCATTGAAGGAACAAAATCACCTTCAATGGCCTTTTTTAGAAAGCCTTGATCACCAACTAAGTGCTGTTGGCCAAAGAAATGCTCAAGTTTTTTTGGCCGCATGCGTTCAGCCAAGGGAACCTGTTGGTACTTTTTCATAAAATTTTACCTTAATAAAGCGGAGTTGTGCTTTTATTATAGCATAAAACGTATGGAATGAGTTTCTTTTTCTTTTTTTGTTACACTTAAAAAGATGAAATAAAAGGCGCATGTTTTTTGAAAAGTAAGATGATAAGTATTACTGAATAAGATATATATAAAAATTTTTTATATAAGGAAGTGGAATGCATAATATAGTCTTTTTGGTTGGCATGTTAAAAGGAACACCATGGTGGGTTTACGTGATATTTATATGGCTTATGGTACGCGGGATTCAAGGTTTATATGCTCGCAGCATTTCGCTTTATCGTGTCTTTATTTTGCCGCTTGTTTTTTTAGTATTAACACTTATTCCTTTTTTTAAAGGAGTGACATCATTTTTAACTGTTGCGTGGTATGGTAGTGCACTTTTACTCGGTTTAGTGAGTGGTCTTCTTTTAACAATGCGTGATAATGTTTTAGTTGATAAAAAAAGAAAACTTATAACAGTTCCTGGGAGTGTTGTTACATTAGTGTTGGTAAGTTTAATTTTTATTGTGCGTTATTATCTTGGTTATAATGTAGCGGTTTATCCAGGATTTAAAGAGACGATGATGTTTTTTATATTGAGTTTTGGTTTTGGAGGATTTATTGAAGGATTTACGTGGGGGCGCGCTTTATGTTATGTATATAAATATATTAAGTTTCCTTACTTAAATAAGGAATAACTGAAAGGTTTACATGAATTTTTTTAAAAAAGCAGTTGCATGGTACAAACGGCCAAAATCCAAAACGGAAGATCTTTTTGAGTTTCTTTTTATTTTTGTGCCGATTGCATTTTTAATTCGCACCGTGGGATTTGGTCTTTACAAAGTTCCCACAGGTTCAGCAGAAACCACAATATTAACGGGTGAAGGATTCTTTGCTGATAAATTTACGCCATTATTCGGCAATCTTAAACATGGTGATCTTATTACCATTAATGATCCTCTTTATAATTATTCAAGCAATCCCATTATTAATTTGTGGCAAATGTATGTGTGGGGTCCTTCAAATTGGACAAAGCGTATTATTGGAGTTCCGGGTGATCATATTAAAGGTGTTATTGAAGATGGTAAACCGGTAATTTATCGTAATGGAAAAAAGATTGATGAGCCATATCTTAATCAATACCCCATTATTTTAACGGCCAATCCAGATAGAACACACCAAGTTTATTTGAAATCATTTGATCCTAATAAACCATTTGAAGAACAGCCATTTTATCGGATACATGAGGATGAGGTTAAATTTGGTAAAATGATTGCAAACAAAATGAATGAACCTGATATTCGTTATCCAAATACTCCAAATCCTGATAAAGGGATATTTGGTGATCGTAAAGGCAAAACGTATGATGAATTTGATGTTCATCTTGGACCTGATGAATATTGGGGAATGGGTGATAATCGTCAAGGAAGTTTAGATTCCCGTGCATGGGGGCCAGTAAAACGTAAACTTATTCACGGAAAGATTCTGTTTCGTATTTGGTCACACGATGATGATGATCATTCATGGATGATCTTAGATCTACTTCTTCATCCCATTGATTTCTGGAAACGGATGCGTTGGGGACGTTGCTTGAATCTTGTAAAATAATTAAGGCGATAAAGTTTCAATTTGGATGAAAGTTGCGTTTTCCATTAAAAGTTAATTATTCTGGTATTGTCTCTCGCAATTAAAACTAACAAATTTTTAATGAGCTGGTATCTTAAAAGAAACTTACTCATGAGAAGAAGGAATCATTATGAATTATTTTAAAAAAGCTGTTGCGTGGTATAAACGGCCAAAATCAAGAACTGAAGATCTTTTTGAGTTTCTTTTTATTTTTATACCGATTGCATTTTTGATTCGCACCTTTGGATTTGGTCTTTATAAAGTTCCGACTTGTTCAATGGAAATAACGATGTTAACGGGCGAAGGATTTTTTGCAGATAAATTTACACCATTATTTAGCAACCTTAAGCATGGTGATATCATTTCTTTTAATGATCCATTATTTAATTATTCTCAAAACCCGCTTTTAAATGTGTGGCAAATGTATGTGTGGGGACCAGCTAATTGGACCAAGCGTGTCATTGGAATGCCCGGTGATCATATTCAAGGCGTTATTGAAGATGGTAAACCGGTTGTTTATCGTAATGGTCAAAAACTTGATGAACCATATCTTAATCAGTATCCGATTATTGAAACAGCGAATCCCGATAGAGCGCGACCGGTTTATCCTAAAACATATGTTCCCAATGTGGCATTTGAAGATCAGCCATTTTATAGAATGAACAATGATGAAATAAAATTAGGAAAAATGGTTATGAAGCGAAATAATCAACCTGATGTTCGTTATCCAGGTACACCAAATCCTGATTTAGGTGTAAGTGGTATTCGAAAAGGAAAACCTTATGATGAATATGATATTCATCTTGGTCCAGATGAGTTTTGGATGATGGGTGACAATCGTCAAGGAAGTTTAGATTCACGTGCATGGGGCCCATTAAAACGCAAACTTATTCATGGCAAGATTGTATTCAGAATCTGGTCTCATGATGACGATGATAATTCGTGGATGATCTTTGATCTTCTTTTCCATCCAATAGATTTCTGGAAGCGGATGCGTTGGAGTCGTTGTTTAAATTTTGTGAAATAAATTAAAAGAGCCCTGAGCAATTAAGATTCAGGGCTCTTTTTTATGTTAAGCGTTTACTTGTTCAACGTAGGATGTAAAGGTATTGATGCGAATTTAGGTTTAGCATTAAATTCCTTTACACTGGTCATTATTTTCTCATGTATCAAAAAAAGGATTAATAATGAAAAAAAGTTTAATTTTTAGTGTTCTTTTATGTCAGTGTTTTACGTTCAATGCAGCTGTTATCTTTTGGGATTTAGGAGGTACCTTGCTCTTGCATGATGTGAGACAAAAGATTGGTCTTCAGATTCGTACTGAAATAATGAAGTGCTTTCGTGCTTTTAATGAGATACTTCCGCACGCAAAGACTCCTTACAATGTTTATTCAGATGATGGTAAAACACCGTTAGCTCCTATTTTAGTAGATTTTCTTAATGGCTTTCTCACTTCTGAAGATGTGACAAATTTATATAAAAAATGGCATATAGGACATTCAGATTATTTTGCTTCGTTAGCAGAGGAAGCAATTTTTAATAAGATCTTTGATTTAGGGTTTAATCCAACAGCAATTGTTGAAATAAGTAATCCTTCGTCACTTGTTTCTTTGTTGCGAAAGGTTGTTCAAAAAAGAGATATTCATGGTAATAAATGTCATATAAACATTATTCTTTCAAATTGGGCAAAAGAATCAATCGAGCCATTTAAGAAAAAATTTAGTAAATCAATCATGATTTATATGGATGAAGCAGTGTTTTCAGGAGAGATTCATATGTCAAAGCCGCATCATTCAATTTATGATTATTGTTATCGGCTTATTTGTGAAAAATTTCCTCAACAACTCAAGGAGCCATTTTTCTTCATTGATGATCAAGAAGTTAATCTAGAAAGCGCACGAAAAAACAAACATCATACCTTTATCGGCGCGCTTCCTCGTCAAGCACAAGAAACGTTTGAAGAGTATAAGGTTATTTAATGAACGGTTATTTTTTAAACTATCGACTTGTTAATCAATTTTTTTAGCCATAAAATCTTGACCGTCTTGATGTCCAATGAGTTTGATAATTTTTCCATCGGCACCTTTAATAAACGAAATTTGCAAAGGAACATAATTATTAAAAAATTTAGTTTCAGATTCTGGGAAAAGTTCATCTGCTGATTGTCCGGTAGCCTTAACAAACAAACGATCATTCTTTTTTTTTATTGTAACCATAAGATTAGGCTTCAATTCGTATTGGCCAACATAAGCATCATACAAAGATATATCAATTTTAATTGCTTTTCGAGGAAATTCGTAATGTTTGCCAAATATAATTGCAGCTAAATCATCTCCCATTCGCTTGACTGGCGCTGAGTTGCTGTCAAAATTACTTAGAATAATGATGCAAATATCATCATCTATAAAACGCATAATGATTGTTGCACAATCAAACCAACCACCCGTATGCGAGAAACAACGATGTCCGTGAATATGCGTAATGCGCCAGCCTAACCCATAATCATCGAGATATGGTTTCCATAATTGTTCACGTAAATCAGATGAGATAAGTTTGTCTGTATACAAGGCCCGATCCCATAGATATAAGTTTTCGATGGTTGAATACAGAGCTCCCGAACCAATATCAACAGATGGATCATAATAAGCAGCATTTTCTAAATTTGTGTCTGTTTTGTGGTAACCCTGTGCGCGATGCATAATTAATGGTTTAGTATGTAGCAATCCGGTATCATTCATACCAAGAGGTTTGAAGATATGTTCTTGTAAAAATTTTTCATAACTTTTACCTGAAAGTTTTTCGATAATTGCCGCAAGAATCGTATAACCAGTGTTGCTGTACTTAAATTTACTTCCTGGTGTAAATTCAAGAGGCTTATTTTTAACCCAATCAATTATATCTGCAATTGTTACCGGTTTGCTGTAATCAAAATTAGTGGTTGTTGTGACTGTTGCTGATTTGCGATAATCGAATTCAATAGATTCTTCGTGATCTGGCGTTCCTGACGTGTGCGTTAATAGTTGGTAGACAGTAATTTCTTTACCGTGTGAACAGTCAGACAATATTGAAGCAACAGTATCAGTCAATTTTAACTTGCCTTCTTGCACAAGCTGCATAATCGCCATCGATGTAAATTGTTTGGTAATTGATCCAATGTCGAATTTTGTTTGTGGTGTGTTGGGAACCATGTGCTCATAATTAGTCATCCCGTACCCTTTGCAGAGCAAGACTGTTTCTTCTTGGGCAACTAAAACTGATCCACTGAATAATCCTAAATTAGCATATGATTGGACATAGTTATTGAGTTTAGCGCTGACACTGAAGTAACGAGTATAAATACCATAAATTCCAAATGAACAGAAGGCGATAATTCCCAAACTGATAAAAATTATTTTTAATGAACGCATATTAATTTTCTCCTTTAAAAGGGCGTTGATGTTATTATATAACTCATTAAGCGTTATATTCAAAAAAACCGTTTCATTAATGTTTGTTTTTTAATTTAAACAGTTCTGTAGGAATTGTAACCATATGCTTTTGTTGGCAAATTGAGTTTTGTAATAACTGTTATCAATATGACAATAAGGAAAATAGATTGAGATGCCATGTGCTTTTTTCATCAATTTTCCCGTTGTGTATGCAACGACTGCTTGTTCAATTAATGATTTTTCTTCCTGAAGTAACTGTTTGATATTTTGATCATTGTTTAATTCTTGCGAAAGTTCATCATAAAATGTCCACAAATCTGTATACGTTGGGTGGATGCAGAATACAGGACAACGTTTGCGGGCATGATAGGCAACTGTTTTGATTATTTCAGTACCATATGAATTGAATAAGTATTGTAAAATTTGATCAAGTTTTTCTTTGACGGTTTCTATTTTTGAAAGATCCATCGCGGCTTGTGTGTAACCTTCTGCACCTGTCTGTTTATAATAATGTGAATATTCTTTGATGATCATTTGGACTGTTTCTAAAGGGTTCAATGAGGTTGAAGATAGATTGCTTATAATTTTTTCATAAGGCCAGCCGTCTTTGAGTGCACAATTTTGAGCACCGATGAAATAATGGGTAAAATCGCGTATTTGCCATGCAACTTCAAGCATCGCCATGCCACAAGTGTCGGTTCCAAGAAAATCGAGTTTTTTCCCATCCAACACATGTTGTTTAATATATGAAAGGGTTTGTATCATCTGTTGATTATTCATATATGTTTGAGCAACATTATCTAAAAAAATTCCACGATGGTTTTTATGTTCTTGTTGTATTTTTAGTTGTAATGAGCATTTGAGAGCTTTGTCAGGTTCTGAAAGCCAATTGAATTTTTCAGTTGTTCCTTCTTTTTGCCAAGTTGGATCAAGGATGCCAAATCCATGGTTCCATAAAATTAGGCCGTTGTATGTGGCAGGCACATGTTCTTTAAATGCCCAGTGGGCACTTGTTGCCAAATTTTTTGCCAAAACTGGTCCTAATCTAACCGTGGTATCGAAGATAAGTTTTCCGGTTGAAAGATGGTAACGGTAGGCATATAAAGTTTCTGAATCTGAACGCATCTGTATAAAAACCTGTGCATTATTTCCCTTATATCCCATCATTGCTTCGGTCAGATTTTTAAAGGCGGCGCTATAAAGTTCTTCCATGCCATCCATGTAAATGAGGATGTTCCATTGGGGATTTTTTGTTGCTGCGTTTTGGCCGAAATCGTTAAAAATATGACAACACAAAAATAAATAAAAATAAACTTGAATATTTTTCATCCCTCAGACCCTAAAAGTGATTCTTATTTATCCTTACTAAAATAATGAGATGAAAAACAAGGATGATGAAATTGAAAAAAGTGTTTGATATTATTTTTGCGGGTAATAATTCAAGTAAATAATGGGGAAAAAGAAGGCCCTTATTTTAAGGACCTTCTTTCAATGTTTTATATTGAGTTTTCTTAGTTGAATAGACCAGCTTGTTGAGCAAGCGTAATAGCTACTCTTGAGTTACTTGCGCCTTGACTTAAGGTGTATGGATAAACAAGTTTGCCATTATCACCTTTAACGGGAGCATCAACTTTATAATTGATACAATGATTGTTTAATTTGGCAAGTTCTTTGAGTTTTTGAAAGTGTGTTGCATAGATGAATTGTACACGATCAAAGGTTGCTATTTTATCAACAAATTCGTATGCACACGTTTCTCCGTCTTCTGCTACCGTACCAGTGAAAAGTTCATCAAGAGCAAAGAACAGCTTCTTATCAGTTTCAAGATTCTTGATGCGCCCCAACAGATCTTGTGCGCGCTTAACTTCTGACGCAAACAATGAAAGACCATTTAATAAGTCATCAGAAATATTGAGATATGAATGAATGACATCAAACATGGTCAATTCGAATGATTCTGCTGCTGCAACGCCAAACGTTTGAGCTAAAACAATATTTTGTAGAATTGCTCTTATTGCCGTAGTTTTACCACCAGCATTTGGTCCTGATAAGATAATATGCTTAGCTTCAGAAATACTGCTTGGTACGGCATCCTTAACAAGAACATTCCAGAATGCATTGCTTTGTATCATCGGCTGCGCATTGTCACTATATGTTGCAAAGCAAAATTTGTTAGTCGTTTGTTGCGATTCGATAAATTGAGTTGCTATTGCATTATAAGCATCAATTTCAGCAATACAGGCAAATGTTTCTGCCAAATGATCTTGTTTTTCATATAAGGTATATAAGAATGTTTTAACTGCTGGTGATCTAAAAATGACGGTGTTTTTTGAGCGATATCTTCTATGTTTCAATGCTTGAATGAGTTCAACTCCTTCAGCATTTTGTAAATTGCTCATCTTGAACTGATTGTGAATATCATTATCTTTGCACCGTTGTTCAATCTGTTCGGCGATGGATATTAATTGATTTAATGCATGAAGTTTGAACCGAGCATCACAAGCATTTTTGTATTCTTTTCCGTTTCCATAAGCAAATAGTCCAGTAACCATGATGCCAAGAGCTGTACTGCCATATAATTTTAATACGTCCCAGTTATAAAGACCGTTTGTCATACACCTGTATGCTGCAGGAATAAGATATCGTCCTGTTCCATAGGCAGCACTTCCCATGTAAAACAAGTAAAATCCTTCAAGTAAGCTTCTTCCCTTATCTTCGGTTAAAAGAAATTTAAATGGTTTATAAAGAGGACTTTTTTGTTCTTTTAGTTGGTTGAGGCCTACAATTTCGGGACATGATTTGCCTTTAAAAAAGTCGGACATGAGCTCGATAATAGCTTCTTCGTGTTGTTTTGCTTGATCAAGAAGCTTTTCGACGTCTTTTTTCAATGATGGATTTTCAACTAATATGTGAATAGCTTGTTGTCTGCGGGCAAGAATGGTATCTCTATCTTTCGGACTAACCGGAACACTGAGGGTTTCTGCAATGAAGGTTCTTCCCATTTCAGTTTTGCAAGGAAAGAACTTTGCTATTTCAGGAATATTTAAATCCTTGTAAAGATTAACCGCTTCAGCATAATGAATGTTTTTCTTATTATAAGCAGAAATACCTGTTTCTTCATGAGACATAATCTTCATGATGTTTGTTTTGCCACTTTCATATTCTTCGGAAATCGCACCTAAAAACATGGCAGGCAATAATAGCGATAACAATAAAAGACGTTTTATGAACATAAAACCACCCCTAAACTACTTAAAAGTTTAAATATTTACTTTAATTATAATCATTTAAAAATAGATATCAATTTCTTTTTAAATGATTTTATAAAACTTTTCTGTTTCAAAAGTTTTTATTTCAAGTTTTTTTCGGCATATGCCTTCATGGCTTCTTCCATAAAAGGTACCAGTTCTGGTCGCTTTTTGAGCACTTTGACAATCATTGGCTCCTTTGATTTAAGTTCAGGCCATTTTTCAACAGTTTTTTGAAAATTGCTTATCATACGAGGCAGCATTGTTGCCATGTTGATAAAAAGATCATATGTCACAGGTGTTCCCTGTTTCTCAGAAAGAAGCACAAATTGTTTTATCAGTTTTTGAACTTCTTGACTATCGACGCTCAGTTTTTTATCAAGAGCTTTTGTAAGATTTTTCCAAAATATGGCTTCTTCTTTCTTAAAAGCTTCGCGATTTTCAGGTTTCAAATGTTTAGTTCTTTCATATAAATCATCGTAGAATTTTTGCATCGTAGGATGGCTCTTCATAAAATCGCGATGAAATGCTTGAAACTCTGGCGAATAGTTGTGAAGGCCATAAAAGAGTTCTTTTTCTGTCATGGTTTCTTTTCCTTTCAAATAATTAATCGTTTTATCTATGGTGACCAAGAGCGTCTTCATTCGTTTGATGTTTTTACGCAACACCTCTTTATGAGACGCCAAGGCTTTAATTTGATCAAAATCACTCTGTCCTAAGATTTCTTTGATCTGCTTGAGCTCAAAACCAAGCTCTCTAAAGAAGAGAATTTGCTGCAATATCAAGAGTTCTTTCTCCTGATAGTACCGGTACCCATTCTCTGCAATAAAGGATGGTTTTAGCAGACCAATTTTATCATAGAACCGCAGTGCTCTGATCGTTACACCTGCTAACGTGGCCAACTGATTAACCGTGTAATCCATATTAAAAAACCTTTCGTTTTAATGATCACCATATCCAGGTTACACCATGACGCAGCGTGAGGGTCAAGCGGAATTTTAAAATTTTCGACAAAAAAGTAAGAATAGGCATGAAATTTAATTAAAATGCAGCTTGCAAAACACCTTGGCAATACTATCAATCCCTGGGGGCCCTAAATAGTTTCATATGTATTGAATCAGGATGTTTGTTTGCGTTTAGTTGGGCTACGTGTTAAAATAACCTAACACATAGTATAGGGTTAATTATGATTATAAATCGTCCTTTTTGGCAAGAATTAGTCGAAAATGCTTGGAGACAAAAGAATATTCTCTGGCTTATGGGAGTCAGACGTGCGGGAAAAACTATGCTTTGTCAGAGCCTTTCGGATGTTGAATACTTTGACTGTGAGCGACCACGTGTGAGGCAATTATTTATTGATCCTGAAGGTTTTTTAGATGCGCAAAAAGGTAAAAAAATAGTTTTAGATGAAATTCATCGTTTGGATAATCCATCAGAGATATTAAAGCTTGCCGCAGATCACTATCCTGAGATTAAAATAATTGCAACTGGTTCTTCAACTTTAGGTGCAAGTGCGAAATTTAAAGATACGCTTACTGGTAGAAAAAAAGAGATTTGGTTGACGCCTCTTTTGTTGCAAGAAATGGTTCTTTTTGGAAATGAAGATATTCGTCATAGATTTTTATTTGGTGGGCTGCCATCATTTTTTATGAGTAAACAGTTGCCTGAAGATGATTTTGGCGAATGGATTGATGCCTATTGGGCGAAGGATATTCAAGACTTATTTAGTGTTGGTAAGCGATATTCTTTTCAAAAATTTGCTGAGCTTCTGTTGGCAAATAGCGGCGGATTGTTTGAGGCTACAAGGTATGCGGCACCATGTGAGGTAAGTAGGCAAACAATTGCAAATTATTTGAGCATTTTAGAGGAAACTTTTGTTGTTCAGGTGATTAGGCCTTATTCAACATACAGGCCAACCGAAATTATTATGGCACCAAAAGTATACGGATTTGATACTGGATTTGTTTGTTATGCCAAAGGGTGGAGAATCTTGCGTCAAGAGGATTTGGGGTTGCTTTGGGAACATTGTGTTTTAAATCAAATTTGTGGCCAATTGCAAAAAAAGGAAATCAACTATTGGCGAAACAAAAAAGGAAATGAGATAGATTTTGTTATTGCGATGAAAGACAATAAGTCATTAGCGGCGATAGAATGTAAAATTTACACATTGCAAGTAGCGCAAAGTCGATCGGCAGTCAACGCAATAACTGCAAACTTTGAGGCATTTAGACATTATTATCCACACGGAAAAAATTTTGTTGTGGCATATGATGTTGATCGTTCGTTTGAAAGGCGATACGGGGATATTTTACTAACTTTTGTAAATACACACGATCTGATTAAAGAGCTTGCAAGGCAATAACCGTGTAATCCATATTAAAAAACCTTTCGTTTTAATGATCACCATATCCAGGTTACATCATGACGCAGCGTGAGGGTCAAGCGGAATTTTAAAATTTTCGATGACAGAGTAAAATAACTGAGATTAATTTAAAAGGGCTTTATTTTGAGTCGGATGTTATGGTTTTAATTAAAATGCTTGCATCTTTCCATCCTAAAACACGTGCCTGTTTTCGTACTTGATTTTCGTCGTGAGCATATACAAGGAAAGAGTTTTGTGGATTTGCTTGCGCAAGCTCATTCCAGTAGTTAAGTCCACGAAACGATTCCTGTGTAATCGTTTTACCAGCCTTAATTTCTACAGGATAAAGTTTGACTCCATGGTCTAAAATGCAGTCAACCTCATGTGCTCCACTGCTATCACGCCAAAAATAGAGAGATGGACGAAGTCCTGCATTACAATACTGTTTATAAAAATCTGAAATAATACACGCTTCAAAAAGTGGCCCTTGGAAATGCGAATTTTGCAGTGTTTCCGTAGAATCAATTCGCAAGAGTGAACACGCCAGACCTGTATCAAAGAAATAAAGTTTTGGCGTTTTGATAATACGTTTATTAAAATTTTGGAAATGTGGCTCTAGAAAGAACAAGATATAACTTGCCTCAAGAATCGAAAGCCATTCCCTTGCGGTAGGCGCAGAGATACCGGTTTCTACGGCAAGCGCGTTAACATTGCACAATTGACCAATCCTGCCTGCACACAACTGAATAAATCGATGAAATGTTGTTATGTTTTGAACATTAATCAGTTGGCCAACATCTCGTTGTATATACGATAAAATATATGAAGGATAAAATTCGGTTGGAAGAATATCCTCTGCATAAATTCTTGGATATCCACCAGTAAAAATGAGATTTGGCAAGGAAGTGACCAATTTATTCTCTAAAAGTTCGTTAATAGACAGAGGAAGCAAATTTAATATGCCAACCCTACCAGCCAAGGATTCGGTTATTGCCTTGTTAACTAAAAAATTTTGAGATCCCGTTAGAATAAAATAGCCCGGGCGCTTTTTTTTATCAGCTTCCAACTTGATATATGTGGTCAGTTTGGGCGCATATAGGAATTCATCCAGAATAAGGCCATGGGGATTTTCGTGAGTCAACAAAAAACCTTCAGGATCTTCAAGTGCAAACATTCTGTTAACATCATTATCTAAACTTAAAAATTTATGATTTGGAAAAGTGCTTTGCGCAAGAGTTGTTTTTCCTGATTGTCGTGGCCCAAGAAGTGCAACAACAGGAAACTTTGCATATCGTTTAAGTGTTTTGGTAAGACCACGTGAAAACATAATATTCCTTCATACTCCTCATTAATTTATACCGACAGTTTGAATTAGACAAAAATTTCGATCAATTGGAGCATCTGTTTTAAGGTGTCAGTTTAAAATAGATGCTTTTGAATAAGAAGCTTTTAAATGACAAAAACTCTATTTCTGATACTATTGTTATAGTAGAACTTTAAAAAAAGATATTTAAAATAGCTTTTATAGGCATCAATGCCAAAACTTTTAGGTGTTTTATGAAAAAACGAATTTTGATATGTGCGTTAGCCTATCTGGCAAGTGCGCATTTTTCTGGTATAAAAGCATGTGAAAGAGAAAATTCCGGTACTGAGGATAAAATTATGACGGGGAAGCTTGATCAAGACACTCAATTAACGACTGCCTCTGGCTGTACCTTTACGGTAGAAAAAGGTTGGGAAGTTTCACAATATGATGATATAACAACACTTAAAGAACCGGCGGGTGAGTTGACAGTTACTTTGGTTGAAAATAATGAAAAGACTGCAGAAGAGGCGATTGCCGCAGCATGGAAGAAAATACAACCAGATTTTGCTCGTGCGATTCAATTTAATGTTCCAGGTGTAGCGAGTGATGGGTGGGATGAGATTGTTCAATGTGCCTATGATACGACAACGCAAGAAAGTCTCCTGGTTTTTGCTTTTGCTCGGCGATTTGGTTCAATATGGTATATTGGACTTGTTGAGGGAACAAAAGCCGCCGCAGATCGCCGTGGTGCTGGCCTCGGGTTAATAGCTTCAAGTTTCAAGACCCCTGGGCTACAAGAAGAATCATTTGCAGGTAAAAAAGCGCATGAATTAAATCAGGCGCAATTAAAAGAGTTTATGACATTTGTTGAAGATGCACGCAAACAGTGTGAAGTGCCTGGTGCTGCAATTGGTATTATTCAGAATGGCAAAATTATTTTGGCACAGGGGCTCGGTGTTCGCGAATTGGGTAAGGATGAGGCAGTTACCCCTGAAACACTCTTTATGATTGGTTCAACAACCAAATCACTGACAACACTTATGATGGCTCGCCTTATTGATGAAGGTAAATTTGCTTGGGATACGCCTGTTAGGAGCTTGATGCCTGAATTTTTATTGGGTGATGAAGCAATAACGAAACAGTTGTGTATGAAGCATATGGTCTCTGCAAGTACTGGTATGCCACGGCAAGATGCTGAATTGATGTTTAATTTTGATTGCGCTACCCCTGAATTACGTATTGCTGAAATGCGAGAAATGAAACCAACCACAGGTTTTGGGGAAACGTTTCAGTATAGTAATAGTATGGTGTCTGCTAGCGGATATATTGCTGCACATGCGGCAGATAAAAGCAAAAAACTGGGAGACGCCTATAATTCAGCAATGCAATCACAGGTGTTTGACCCTGTTGGAATGAAATCAACGACGTTTGATTTTAAGGAAGTGGTAAAGCATGATCATGCTGCTCCTCATAATTGCAATCTAAAATTTACCTATATGCCAATGACGGTATCTGATGAATGTTGGGTCGAATCAATTCGTCCAGCTGGAGGCGCGTGGTCAAATGTTATTGATATGGTTAAGTATATGCTGGTGGAATTGAATAAAGGAGTAACTGCCGAGGGCAAAAGAATTATCTCAGAAGAAAATTTGCTTAAACGTAGAGAAACACAGATAAAGATTGCTGACAAGCTGAGTTATGGACTTGGTCTTATGATGGAAGATGATCATGGTGTGTTGTCAATTGGTCATGGCGGTAATACAACCGGATTCACCACATCGATGTTCTTTTTACCTGAGCATAATATTGGGCTTGTCGTTCTTACCAATGTTCGAATGGCAAATAGTTTTACGGGAATAGTTCAACGAAAATTTATGGAATTGTTATTTGATGGTAAAAATCTGGCACAAGAGCTTTTAAAAAATAATGTTGAGCAAACAAAAAGTATACGAGCAAAATACTTGGAAGATATTGTTTTTGAGCCAGAGGCTGCGTGGTTGAAACAATTTGTTGGTACGTACACCCATCCTACATTAGGTAACATGGTTGTTCGAGAATGTGCCGATGGCTTTGAGTGTGATGCGCGAGTATGGAAAACTAAGCTTGGACAGAAAAAAGAACATGATGGAACGTGTAAACTTATATTTACCGAAGTACCGCTTGCAGGTCTTACGCTTTTGCCACAAGAGGAAGATGGCAGGATGCGATTAATTCTTGAAATTGGTCAACACAAATATACTTTTGAACGCGTTAATTAAATTAAAATTTAAAAGGGATCTTTAGTGTTTTGGCTTTTGTCGCTTATTCTTTGGTTATTGGTCGGCATTATGGGAATCGCTCTTTTAGCGTTTATTATACTTGCCTATTTTATATGGTTGCAGCCTATTTTCAGTTTCCCAAAGCCAACAGGGCCCTTTGCTGTAGGGATGCGTGAGTATCATTGGATTGATAGAGAGCGTTCTGAGGTTATTAAAGTTTGCGCCCACCCCAATAGAGAATTGATCGTTCGCCTATGGTATCCTGCTCAAGGAGAGGTTCCTTTAAAGCCTTCCTGGCCATGGTCGGTGCATTTTGTAACGTATCTTAAGAAAAAGCATCGGTTTGTTTGGCTTCAATTATTTTCACGTCCTTTGCGATCTTATACTCAATTCAATATTTCATTATCCTCAGAGGAGAAACACTTTCCGGTGATTATCTTTTCTCATGGATTTGGATGTACGCATGATTTTAATACTGCGCATTGTGAAGAATTGGCGAGTCACGGATATGTTGTTGTAGCCATAAATCATACCTATTGTAGTACTTTTAGCCAATTTCCTGATGGTCGTATTGTTGGATTAGGTCCCATTCAAAAGATGGCTGAAGAGGCTGGCGATTTTAAAAAATTTTTGGATCAACAGGTAGAAGTATGGATCGCAGATGTCCAGTTTGTACTTGATCAAATTGAACGTATCTCTACTGATAGAGACTCTATTTTTTATCAATGGTTAGATTTGAGCAACGTTGGAATGTTTGGTCATTCTATGGGAGGTGCAACAGCTGTTCATATCTGTTGTAGAGAGCCACGTATAAAGGCAGTTGTCAATTTAGATGGAAGTTTGAGCTCCGAAAGACTAAAGATTTCTCAGAATAAGCCGTATATGTTTATCTTTGGTGGTAATGCCTGTGATCTTTATGAGCGTTTATGGACAGAGGCGGAACGAAAGCAGTTGGGTTTAAAATCAGTTGAGGAAGAACAAAAAGAGAAAGCTTTTTATTTTGCTGTAAAAAGGACATTGTTGGTTGATTTTGCTCATGCTTATAAATTTGTTATTAAAGGTGCTGGCCATGCAGATTTTTGTGATCGAGGGCTATTTAAATCAGCAACTCTTTTTAGTCTCTTTTTTATGAAAGATAAACTTGGCACGCAATTAGGAAGCATCGATGGCTTTCGTGCAACTGAAATCGTAAATGCATACCTCGTAAACTTCTTTGACAAATATCTTAAAGGTAAACCATCGGCATTGTTGGATGGTAATGAAAAGGTATATGCTGAAATAGAAAAGAGATAAATGGATTTTAATATTAGTGTTGGAAATAAGTAGCAAGATAGACACTTGCGATATAATACAAGAGACAGATTAATGTAGTCCTTATAGGATAGTTTCTTACCAAAAATGGAAGCAACGGCTCATTTTCAACTTCTCTTTTCTTATCTCCAATAAGCTGTCGACAATACGGGCATGTGGCATGAAAAGCTTGTCGGTTAGTCCATTCGAGAAGACATTGAGCATGAAAGGTATGTCCACATGGTGTTGTGAGTGTTTCACTGGTCCGCAATAAATCGCGACAAATGGCACAATTTTCTTCTTCCGCGAATTCTTTTTCAGGTTGTTTTTGTATTGATTTTTCTGGTTTTTCCGGATGAGAAGACTTGTTCATTGCCCAGAGGCCATGAGCCATTAAAAAGAGAAAAAAGAAACATTTTTTAATCATTGATAAACCTCCACTATCACTTTTTAAGTGTAACGATTTTTTACAAATTGTCAATTTTTACCTGGCAAAAATTGAGTGGAAGGGGGAGAAATTAGGGGGAAACTGGGAGAGTATCTCAGTGAGATCTTGTGAAATTTAGCGAAAAATCGAAGCAAAAAGAACCTGCGGGATATTTTTTGAAATTTGGCTTATAATGGAAAATGTAAAGCTTTATATTTTTTGAGGATTCATGATGAATCAGGTTCCTTTGCGAGTTGAGAGGCTGACGAAGATTTTTGAACCAACTTTATGGGCTAAAATACGTTATAAAAAACGGCCATTCACTGCAGTTAATAACATTTCTTTTTCTTTGAGGCAGGGTGAGATTCTCGGTTTTTTAGGTCCGAATGGTGCTGGTAAGACGACGACGATACAGATGCTTCTTGATGTACTGACGCCTACTTCCGGTTCTGTTGAATATGTAGGTAAAAATCTTTTTAAGCATCATGATGTTTTGCAGAATGTTTCATTTGCAAGTGGCTATACGCGGCTACCAAGTTCACTGATGGTTTATCAGTGCTTATTAACACATGGCATGTTGTACAATATGTCGCTTGAAGAATTGCGCGCAAAAATACCACCTATTCTCGATGAGTTTGGCATATCGCATTTGGCGGATCGTAATGCTTCTACATTGTCTGCAGGGCAAACAACCTGTGTTTTGTTGGCACGTACTTTTTTAGTTGAACCTCAAGTTGTGTTACTTGATGAACCTACAGCGGCGCTTGATCCTGAAAATGCTCATTTGGTTCGCACCTTTATCAAAAAATTAAACCAAGAAAAAGGAACGTCAATTCTTTTTACTTCTCATAATATGGTTGAAGTAGCTGAATTGTGCGACCGAATTTTGATTTTAAAAAATGGCGTTATTATTGCTGATGATACACCAGAATCTTTAGCATCTTCTATTTCTGAGGCACATGTACAATTGGTATTCGTCGACCAATTACACGAAGCAATCGCCTTTGCACAACAACATAATCTTAATTTTTCTGCACAAGAGCGGCATATTGACATTGTTATTAATGAACAAAAGATTGCCGAGTTACTTGAATCATTGGCGCACAATAAATTGCGCTATTCACAAATATCCATCGATAAACCAACATTAGAAGATTATTTCTTAACGATAGCTCGCAAAGGAAAATCATGATCTCATTGTATAGAATTGGTGCTGTTGTTTTTCGCCATCTTATGACTATGAAGCGCGTTTCATGGTTTGTTGAAATTTGTTTTTGGACGGGGTGGGATATTGTCGTTTTTGGCTTAGTAGGTAAAGCAACCACTATGATGATCGGAACAGGTAACACTCTCGCTACTCAAGCACTGATAACTAATGCTGTGTTATGGTACCTTGTATTGCGCAATGCTCTGACCATCGGGTTTATTTTGTTAAATGAACTTTTTGATGCAAATTTAATTACGCTCTTTGCTACCCCTTTGCGTAAAATAGAATGGCTCATTGCAGGTTCTATTGTTGGGGGTATAGCTGCTCTTCTTAATTTAGCTATAGGCATGATTCTTGTAACGTTATTGTTTGACTGTAGCATTTTTTCACTAGGTCTACCCCTTTTAGCGATAACTTGTTCACTTTTACTATCAGGATGGACGCTTGGTATGGTCCTCATGGGCTTTTTGCTCTTTTCGGGTAAAAAAGGTGTTGGTATGGCTTTTGTAATATGTTGGTCGCTTCTTCCATTTAGTTGCCTTTATTATCCTGTTGAAGTCTTTTCCTTATTTCTTCAAAAGATTATTTGGTTTATTCCGATGTCTCATATTTTTACCGCCGTTCGCACTATTTTGCATGGTGGCTCTGCATGGACTTCGATTGCCATAAGCTTTGGACTTAATTTCGTGTATTTAATAGGAGCAGTAGCATTTTTTGCTCTTATGTTTAATCTGAGTAAAAAGCGTGGGTTGGCGAGACTTGAACTGGGTTGGTAATATTATTCAGATAAACCTTAAAAGATAATTCTAAAAATGCGTGAATAATATTTTATTGAAGGGTAAATAATTTTATGTTTAAAATCCTTTTAACTTTTATCGTTACTTTATCCATTAATCTTATTTTTTCTTTCGACATAAATGTCAGAGAATGTAAGAAGTTAAGTGATGCAATGAGTTATTTTGTTTATCAATCATCTGATTTTCCATTAATTGCTCATGTTATTATGATGGCTATGGATAACATTAATATCAAGTTAGTACCGGCAATAGGCCAACGTGAAGAGGTTTTTTCAATTGCGCAAAGGAGCGGTGCATTCATTGCCATTAATGGAAGTAATTATAGGCGTGGCGGACGGTACAATGGAAATAGATTAAACCTTTTTTATCTTAATAATCAGATTTATTCTGATCTTCAATTTATTCGCGGATCTTTTGGGTGGCATTCAAATAAAAAAGTGGCGATTATAGACAAGATGTTTTTGAAGGTTAAATTTTTTATTGGAAATCGAGTTTTCTCTGTTGATCACATTAATCAACCACGAGCACCTGGTCAGTCAGTTATGTATACTTCTACTGCTGATAAATCTTTGCTTTCGCACGCGTCGGGCATGAATATTATTGTTGATGAGCAGGGAATGGTTGAGGATATTACATTAGAAGTTCCTGATACAATTAAGGCATTTGTTTATCAAGTTGATCAAGATTGTTCTTTCGAGATTTATAAAGGTATGCAAACGCAATTTTCCTTTGAGATTAAGTCGGTTGAAAAAGAGGCCATTTATAATGATTATGATTTTATTCTTGGTGGTGCAGGGATGTTATTGAGAGATGGCGAATTAATATCGAATGAATTATGTCATGAATTTTCTCAGGGCGCTTCCGTTATTCATTGCCATGATGAAGTTGCAGCTGATTTTCATACGAAAAAAATGCAAGAATGGCTTATTGAAAATCGTCATCCGCGAACAGCACTTGGTGTAACGAAAAAGAATGAAATATGTATCGTTGTTGTGGATGGACGACAAAAAGAGAGCGAAGGATTGAGTTTGCATGAGCTTGCATTCTTCATGAAGAAGCTTGGTTGTTTTGACGCTCTCAATATAGGTGGCGGTGGGTGTAGTACATTGTGTATCAATCAAAAGGTAATTAATAAGCCATCGGCTGGTGAAGAACGGCCTGTTTCTGAAGCGTTGTGTTTTTTTGAATAAAAATGACTTTTTGATTCGATTTTTAGAATTGGCAATCTTGACAGTTGGTTAACTTTATATTAGTATTAAAATTGTAAAATGGTTTTATTAAGGGTATAAATCAATGATTCTTTTTATACATTCAACATTTATATCTCATTTAGCAGAAAAAAATCTGTTAAAAAACCATTTATTTGTACGTAATTCTCAGCTTAATAATCAAAATAATAACCAACAACAAAATGTTTGGGTTGGGAACGCGTAGAGAGAAATTGCATAAATAAGCCGAAAAAAGTATCCCAGCCGTAAAAAGCTGGGGTTTTTATTTAAAAAATCTTTGGCGAAAGGAACATATATGAATACAGATTCTGATCAAAATGACCCAAGGAATGTGCGTAAAGAAGTTATTATTTAGAAACGTTATTTAGTAAAAAAAGGTTTTTATCATGTTATGTAAAGAATTAAAAGAAAGAAAGATATATGAAACCTGTTTCTTAGACTGCAAAGAGACGGAGAAGGCGATTTATTTTATTAAGGAAAAGTTTCAAGGGACTTTGGCAAAGAAATTAAATCTTTTGCGCGTAACAGCACCGTTATTTGTGAAAGCTGATACGGGTATTAACGATGATTTAAATGGCATTGAACGACCCGTTAGTTTTTCTGTTAAAGCTGATAGCGGAGCACCAGCTGTCATTGTACATTCGCTTGCTAAGTGGAAACGGATGGCGCTTGCCAAATATGGAATGAAGCCGGGTGATGGTCTTTATACCGATATGAATGCTATTCGCGCAGATGAAGATCTTGATGAAATTCATTCAATTTATGTTGATCAATGGGATTGGGAATTGGTGATCGATGTCGAAGAGCGGAACCTTGATTATTTAAAGAAAATAGTGCGCAAAATTTATAAAGTTATTTATGAAACTGAAGTTTCTGTTGAAAAAGAATATCCAGCTATTAGAGCACTTTTACCTTCCGAAATTACGTTTGTTCATACGGAAGAACTTGAAGATCGTTATCCAAGGTTGTCACCAAAAGAACGGGAGCATGAAATCTGTAAAAAGTATGGTGCAGTTTTTTTGATTGGTATTGGTGGCGAATTAAAGAGTGGTATTGTGCATGATGGTCGTGCTTCAGATTATGATGATTGGTCAACGCCAACAGAGAGAGGATTTAAGGGGCTTAATGGTGATATTTTAATATGGAACCCGGTTTTAGGAGCGTCCTTTGAGTTATCTTCGATGGGAATTCGGGTGGACAAAACGGCGCTTGAGCGTCAATTAATCTTGCGTTCCAATGGAAGTCGTAAGAATCTTTTATTTCACCGAATGCTTTTAACTGACCAACTTCCATTGTCAATTGGTGGCGGCATTGGACAATCACGTTTGTGCATGTACTTTTTGCGCAAAGCGCATATTGGTCAAGTGCAAGCGAGCATCTGGCCTGAATCAATGGTTGCCGATTGTAAATTGCATGGAATTGAGTTGTTATAATGTGTAGAGGCGGGCTTGTACCCGCCTCTGATTTCTAATGTTTCGAGCGCTTGATTAATTTTTTGATATTTTTGTTCTAACTGGTCCACTTTATTCCTTCTCGAAGAATATCATCAGCGTGTTTGGTACGTCTTGAGCTCGGGTGGTAATTTATTGACCGCTGCTGTACAAATGCTACACTCTTGAATATAAAATCATGAAAGGAGGCCCAACATGCCTACAAAAAATCCACGAGTAAGTGTTACATTTGAGGAAGATGCCGTAGATTTATTAGCGTCTATAGCAAAAAAAGAAAATAAATCAGTTTCAGGTTTAGCTAAGGAATTAATTTTGGATGCTCTTGATAGACGTGAAGATCTTGCTTTATCTTCGATTGCCAAGATTCGAGATAAAAAGGGATTGAAAAAAGTAGAGCATGAAGATGCATGGAAATAATTGTTATAAAATTACCTATCTCGAATCAGTAAAGAAAAGTGATATTCCCGCTCTTTCGGCATCCGCCAAAAAACTTATCAAAAAGGCTATTGAACAACGATTAACAATAGATCCAATAGGATTCGGCAAACCGTTGCGTTACAGTTTAAAAGGCCATCGCAGGTTACGCGTAAGTAATTATAGAATAGTATATCGAATTGAGCCTGAGACTCAGAGCGTTCTCATTGTAGCAATTAAACATCGTAAAGATATTTATGAGAAAAACTAAGGCTATATTTTAGCAATAGACTTAGTTTTTCTCATATTTTAATTTGAGCAAAAAAACGTGGATTAGTACGTCTTGAGCTTGGGTGGTAATGAGTTTCATTTTTTAAGACCGCGATAAAAATTTTCATGAGATCCCATCGCAAATAAGATTAACGCATCATCTTCAGGATGGAACTCATAGGCGAGCAATGTTAGTTGTTTAACCATCTTGAATTTATGCACACGAACGCCACATAGATCACCTCTTTTCATTGACCCAATATGAGGATCTTGCACGATTTTTTCTATGGCTATATCTAAATCTTTTTTTTGATTTGTCTTTATTTTTTTAACTTGCCGAGCAAACGTTGGTGTTTGCAGAATATTCATTTCGCTCTCTTGGCTCTCAAGGTATATGGTTCAAGCTTTTCAGCTCGAGCCTCTTCTTGCGCAATAAGAATATTTTTAATGAATTCGTAGGTTAAATCTGGATTTTCTTCCGCAAGTCTTCCTATTCGTGCCCAATGTTCGATTTGCCCTGCAACAGATCTATTAACGGCTTTAGACATAATTTTCGCTTCGGAAATAATCGTATCAGAAAGTTTAACTGGGGTTGCCATAATATTTTTCCTTTTGATTATCAGTATTTATCTATGTATTTTATAACACCACTGGTAGCATTTTGCAACCTTTTGTATGATTTTATTCTGCACATATAATTTTTAAGATCTTGTACGAAAATTCGCAATTCGCTCGCACTGAGCAGCGTCTAAAAGTGCAGATGCTCGTATGGTTCGACTTGCTACATCCTGAGCGAAGTCGAAGGGTCACCACGAGCGCAAGAGAAATCTTCATTGAAAGCAATAATTTTCGTATAAACTCTTAATTAAGAAGGTTGGAGTCTTGTTATGATTGTACGCATATGTTGATAATAATCCGGAATTTTTTGAGCAAGAATTTCTGCGATTTCTTCAACATACATATGAGAAGTCATATTACGATCTTTTATCATAGAAAGGATTTTTTCAGCTTCCGTTTCAGTTGTGATTCCAACAGTATAACTTTTTCTAATTATCTCTGTAGGAGCTTTGATTTCTGGTGCAAGTTGTCTTTTTTCAAGATCTTTTTTTATGTATTTCCAAAAAAGATCGACACAGTATTCAAATCGTTGAATCATTGAATCTCTTAAACTGCGATATTCTTCATCATAATCCATGTGGGGATTGTAGCTTTTTCCTTCTTTAACGAAAATTGTAACAATGGTTGTGGCCTTTTCTAATGTTTTTAGAGCTTGACTAATTTTTTGATATTTTTGTTCTAATTTGTCCATTTTATCCCTTCATGAAGAATATCATCTTTCAATTCTTGAGGAGCGGTGTGAAAATCTACTAAATCCATTTCCATTGGGATTGTTGTTTCTTCAAGCGCAAGTTGAATTTTCGTTATTTGATTTGGATCAATGACTTTTCCTGCATCTAAAGCAATATCGATGTCTGAACCTGAATATTCTTTGTTAGTGGCTCGTGAACCAAAAAGATAAATAGTACAACCCGGAATATGTTTGTGAATAATTGAGATCAATTCATCTTTATATTTTTTATTTAATGCCACAGAAGAAACCTTATAAAAAAGAGTTTATTTCAGATTAACGAGGTAGAAAAAATAACGCAAGTTATGAGAAAATGTTGTTTTTTTAAGGTTGCTCAATTTTTTTCAGAATGGTTAGTATACTTTCATCGATTGTTTGATCATTCGAATTAATTACATCGCCACACTCAAATGTTGAAACTAACTCAAAAACGTTTTTAACTTCTTTTTCATCGAGTGAATTGTCTCGCATATTATTCCGAGCAATGCACGTTTCTACATCTGCCTGCAAGGTAAATATAAAATGCGGGAATTTGAGTTTATTAATCAGATCTTCAATTTGCGATTTATGATAAAAATTTCCATCGAATATGACAACTGTGCCTTCTTTTAGTTTTTCTTGAGCCATTGGAATAATAAGTTTGTTTACTGTAAGCGTGTTTTGTTCGGGTACACAACGGTTGCCAGGAACATAATCAAGGTTATGTTTTGCTAGAATAGTATCAAGGGAGATATGATAACCACCTAATAATTGTGTTAATTTTTTTGCTACGGTTGTTTTTCCAACACCAGCAGGTCCACGAAGGATTATGAAATAACTCATAGCTTTATTATATCTACAAGAGCATCTTTATGTAATGGTTTAATTAAACGTATATTAAAATGGGCGGATTGCGATTTTTGATGAAGAAAGAAAGCTATTTTATCAATCATAAACATATTGTTTTTAATTGCTTCTTTTTTTACTTTATCATAAAAGAAATCATATGATCCAAGATTTAATTCATTGATAATTTCAGTTTCAAATGCAGCACAACTTCTTCGAACTTTTATAACAACTGGTTGATGCATAATATATTTATCATGTTCTAAAAGACTCTTTATTTTTTCTGTTATATGCCAGAACTTTTGGTGGTCAATATGTGTAAAGCATGAATGATTTTTATATTCATGAATCGTATTTACAATGAGATTAAAATTGTGTTTTATCTGGCTTCCCGCGTAGTTGAAGGCATATGAAACGGCATCAGCATAATTAGTCGTGAAATCTATCCCTGGGTTTTGTAAATCACGTATTGTCCAACCCAAAATTTTTTGAAGAGGTTCTACATAAAAATCATTAATATTGCATTCCAGTCCTTTTTCAACCAATTGGCATAATAATTGATTATATTCGAGAAGCACATTTTTTATATTTTTAAAGGGATTTTGAGATGGATCTAATACGATGGAAGATTTTAAATTCAAATTGTTCAAAGACATGCCACGATAAAAATAATTTTCATTCACCATCTCTTGCCAATGGCTTCTTATTATTTTATCAATTCGTTCTTTCATTTTTTTTGTTTTTCTTTACTCATTATAAAGTGGTTTAAACATATGATTTATAATAGTGCAGCATAATCCCATACAAACACCAATGCCAAGCGTTATATCGCACCACATATCGCAACGATCTTCATAGGCACCACAAAAAGGACATGTTTTCGGTCCGCGGCTTTGATAATAATCAAGGCATTTTTTGCAAAAACGATGGCCACAATTTTTTGTAGAAATATCTTTTTCATCACATTGATTTAAATCAACTTTGTAACAGAGCGTGCACCAATCGGGTTTAGAAGCTGGTTTCTTTAATCTCGTTTTTAATTCCATCGCATTGCTTGCAAATAGTATGAGGGATAACACAATAATATATTTCATGAATTGTTCCATTTAATAATAAAAATTGTTTTTAGATTAGCAGGGTAATAAAAAAGAGTCTATTCAGAAACACGTGATCATTAATTTGACCGTTCGATAAAACCATTCGACTCATTTTTTGCTTTGCTCCAAGCTCACTCATGGTACTTTAATAAAATATTAAAAAAAGATATTAAACCAGGTCCAGCGAGATGCTTGTTTTTAAGCCTGATCCAATCCGTCTTCGTTAAAACTTCGAGGGGACATGGTATGACGCTGGTCTTTGTTGATAATTAACAATTCAAGTAATTCACGTGGGAAAATTGGTGTTTCTTGTGCAAGCGCTTGTTGATATAACACCGTCGATGGTGTAAGCGCGGGTAAGGTGTTTATTTCTATGATAAAAAGATCTCCGGTTTGTATATGCGCAAAAGCATCGATGCGCGAGTATCCATGAATGCCAATTTTTACTGCAAGTTCATGAATTAATTTTTTAACTCGTTGTAATGCTCGTGGCACCATTATATTTGCTGGTGGTGGGGTGATATTAACGCCGGTACCTCCTTGAAACTTTTCTTCAACGCTGAGTACTTCGCCTTCAGCGACCGTGATGCTTGGATTGAATACGGTGATGTCTCCTGCGTTTTCTACGATGCCTACTGTTACTTCTATCCATCCGCTGCGTGGCGTATGTTTCAATTTATGTGCTTTGACGCGCAGAATATCTGTTTCCACAAATTTTTCAAAAATAAGATCTTCTGGAAAATCCGTTGGCAGTTCAATGAAATCGAGTTGTCCTTTAAAGGTATTTTTAGGAACAAATGGGGAACGATCAATTAGATGTGTTATATATTTTTTGAGATCATCAGCATCATACAGATGAACAACACCGGTACTGCAGCCATCGGCGCGTGGTTTAACGATAATGGTTTTAGCATCAAGTTCTCTTTTTAAACTGAGCCAATATTCTCGGATTTCTTGATCATTTGCTTGAGCAAAATCGGCCGTTTTTGCGATTTTGCCTGAGGTTGCATGAATACCTTCAATGTTGAGATTGTTAATGGCTTTTGCTGTTTCCCATTTATCCATACAGAGTCTTGAAATATGTTCGCCGGGTCCGTTGAACAAGATGTTTTTATCGGCGAGCATTTTTTGTAAGACGCCATTTTCTCCATCGCCACCATGAAGTCCAATAAATACAAAATTTGATTGATTAATGAATTCTTGAAGTGTTAATTGTTTTGGTTCGAAAAATTCTTCCTGATCTTTTGTTTTTTGCAATCCTAGATGGAGCCGTGTTCGTTCTTCAAATTCCAAGAGACGAGCTTTTGCTTGTTGATAATTTTGACAATTATAAAAGATCTCTTCTACCGTGTGATTTAAACAGAGATGGTAAGGTAATTGCCAGATCATACCATTTTTATCCAGAAGGTATGGATGTGGCTGATAATGTTCTGAACGGCGCAATTTAAGCCATGCATTGGTGCCACTCATTAAGGAGACTTGGCGCTCTGAGTTGTCACCGCCCATAATAATGTTTATTTTTTTGCGTAAAAAATTATTTATTTTTTTCTTTGGTTCGAAAACAATGTTTTGACGTTTGCTTGCTTGAGTGACGATATGATTAAGGATATTGCTGTGTGTCATTCCAATGCGTGATGCTTGTTGAAAAAGGAAGCTATTTTGTTCCATGCCGCTGATTGGGTTGAAATCTGAGAACCAGATATTTCCATCTGGTAATACCCAGCCGTCAAAACGTGCAAAATCATGCATTTCAAAAAGTGCAAAAAGTTGTTGAGCTTGTGCTTGAATGGTGTCAATTATTTTGTTATCAAAGCGTGGTGGACAATGCCAGAAAACTTGTCCGGTTGGTAAATATTTTCTTCTAAAATCGAATATTTGATTTTTGGTATAATCTGTTTTTATTTCTGTTGGGGGTAATGCTACCGGTAACCCAAAACGATTTTGCAGAACGATGACCGTAAATTCAGTGCCCTGTGCAAATGGTTCGATGACGATGCGTGTGTCCATCCGTTTTGAAAAGAGGAGCTGTGCTTTTTCAAGAGCTTCTTCGGGTGTAGCAACGGAAAATACGCCAATGCTTGAACCACCGCTTGCGGGTTTTACAATGGCGCGTGTGAGATTGTGTTCTTTAAAGAAGCCATTAATGATCTGTGCATGATCAGTATTATAAATTTTCAATACTGCAGACGGCAACGTGAAAAATCCGTGTTCTTTAATGAACATATTTGAAGTGAATTTATCAAATGCTTTTTTGCATGCGGCAGATGAAGAACCAATGAAAGGTATTTTATATTTTTCAAGAAAGCTTTGAATTTCGCCATCTTCACCAAAAGGGCCGTGGATGACCGGAAAGGTGATGTCGGTAGATTTTAAAAATGAAACGAGCGATTTTTTCGTTAATGGGGTTGCGGTCTGTTTTAATTTGAAATCAAAATCTGAAGGAGTATTGCTATAAAGTTGTTTTTTTGAAATTTTGTATGGATCGCGTTGTGTATCGAAATAGATCGGCATGATTTCAATATCTTCAGCTTCAAGATGATCCATAACCGAGCGTGCAGAATTAAGTGAAATACCCCGCTCAAGCGATGGGCCACCACACAAGAGCGCAATTTTAAATGTTTTTAATGTGTTTTCCATTCAACAATCCTTAAATTTTGCAAATTTTCATTTTTAAAAATTTTAGCTTATTTATAACGTATTTTGCATGGTTTTGTCAATCGAGTTATTTTGAATTGATAATTTTTTGCAAGAATTATATAAAAGGGCGCCCTGTTGAAAGTACCAACAGGGCTTAGAATTAATTGGAGGTTAAGTTTATTCTAACGTGATGAATGATGGAAATTGTAATTTAGGATATTGCGTGTGGATAGTTTTCCACATAGGCATCGAATCTTTTAGGAAAAACGAGAGCAGGTCATTAACATCTTGAGCTTTTATGAGTGAATCAAGATTTGAGATGATATTTTTATAATAAGGTTCGTCGAGCCATGAAGGTTTGAAAGTACTCAGAAATTTTCCAGCTTCGTCTTTTTCTTTTTTTATGCGTGCTTCTGTAAATCTTTCAATATATTCTTCACAGGCTTCTTTGATAAAATAGAAAATCATTGCTTGTAGATCAGTTGCGATGCGATCTTCGAGATAAGATACGCGTCCTATTTCTTCGTCTTGTGTTGTTTTTGCTTTATCATGTAATTTTTCAACAACAATTTTAGTTCTTTGGTAGGCGATTCCGAGTGTGCGCAATAATTTATTTTGTTTGAGTGCGTTTATTGCATTTTTAACCGCTTCTATTTGCCAGATATTGTCTAAAGCTGCTTGAGGAATACGATCTACATTGAGAGAATCAATTTCTCGTTCCGGTAAATCAAGTCGAACAAATATATTTTTGAATTTTGATCGGTCATATTTTTCCATTTTAATATCTTTTTTTTGTTCTTTGTAGGTTTGCCACATGGTGTAATTATACGTTTGGTCAAAGCTTAGGAATTCGTGAATGTAATATTGAAAAATTGTATTCAAGAAAAATTTTTCAAGAAATTCTTCGCTGATGGTATCTCCTGATTTATGAAGTGTGGTAAAATCGAGCCCTGGGGTATAAAATCGGCTTTCGCTGACTCCTGCTTCTTGTTCTTTGGCGGTAAGTGGTTTAAGGGTAAAAAGACCTGGTTTTATCTTAAGTGGGAATATGAGAACGGTTATAAGAAATAAAAGACATGAAAGTTTCTTCATTTTTCTCTCCATTTAATTACTCATTCTTATTTTATTCTTTTTCTCTTTTAAAAATCAATAGAGAGCGTGGCATCAATTTTTGTGTCGTCCAAAAAAAGTAAGCTTAAAGTGCAAGCCATTTCTCAAACATGCGCACGACTGAGCGGCTCGATGTGGGCAAATCATTTAAATTTTTACTGATCCATCGCAATTCTTTTGATTCATGATTTTGAGTAACTGATTCTGATCCAACGACTTGTAATAAAAAACGTACATCGTAATGATAATGTTCTTTTTGTTGTCCTCTAGTTGGAAATAGATGAATATCGATGTCAAAAATAGTGGTGCTGATCGGAATGATATTTTGTATCCCTGATTCTTCTTGAGCTTCTTTTGTGGCAACAGAAAGAACGTCAGAATCTCCATCACAATGGCCACCAAGTTGCAGCCATTTATCGAGTTTTGTGTGATGCGTTAAAAGAGCTTTTGTTTTATCATGATTGAGCAACCATGCTGATCCAGTAAAATGACCGATCTCTAGTGAACGTTCAAAGCAGTTATCATAACGTGCGATAAAAGCGAGCATCCGTTCTTTGCATTCTTGTTCCCAAGAGTCAAAAGGAATGTAATTTTCTAAAAGTTTATCTAATGAATGAACCATTGGCCACCTTTTATTTTCTTGTTTTTATAAGTCAAAAAGAAGTAATTATTTTGTTTTCTTTTTCTGCTTTTTCACATTTGTTTATCAAGCAATTAGTTATATATTTGCCAAAAGAGAAGGTATAAATATAAACAAGTCCATCCCAAATAATACAATTTTTATATGGAAGAAGACATGCTTCGACGAAGATAGGTAGCTTTTGGGGCAATACATCATAAATACACTCTGTTAGGCCCAAAACCGCATAAGTTTTGTCTTTTTTAATCGAGAAGAAAACGGTATATTCTGGACCATATTTTGTGATGAAAAAATGTTCTCTTTTTTGGTCTTTCCAGTTTTTGATCAATTGGATATCATCTTCATGCAAGTCGCTATTATTTTTGATAAAAGTTTCTACGATTTTAGGGTTATTTTGCCAATGGGTGCGAAGTCTTAATCTTATTTCTTGTTCACTTTCCTCAAAAAGTATAGTTTTATTACGAGTTTTTTTTTCCAAAGTAAACATATCTATCGAACTCAAAAGGTCGATGCATCGTTTTGCGTCAACGGATGAAAGTTTCATAATAAATTCCTTGGTAATAGATCTCAATACATGTTGTATATGATATCAAAAATGAGTTAAGTGGAAAAAGGCCTTTTACCGTGCAAAAAGTATGGTGTATACTAAAGAAAGTCAATTTTTACAATTTTAAACCAATATAATTTTATGTCACAAAAAAAATATCAAGAAGTATCAGGAAAAAATACAAAAAATGAAATTCTAGAAGCTTATAATAGTATTTTAGAAGAATTGCAAAAGGCTCAAACAATCGATCCTGTTAAAACAAAACAGACTATGGAACAAAAAAATATTGTTGAAAATGCCGCACAGATTTCATCTGAATCAGTAGTTTCAGATCTTGCTAACTTAAAGATTTCTTTAACAAAGCTTATTGATAATTTAAGTGAAAAACTTACTGCTGAAGTTGAAAAGTTCAGAACAATCCAAAAAGCAATTCAATTTGAGCAGAATCATCTGCATGATCTTTATGAAATTAAGGAGACAACACAGACCCTTGCCGCACTTTTCATTGCTCAAAAAAAACGGTCGGAAGATTTTGATGCTGAAATGCAACAAAAACGTGAACTTTTTGAGCAAGGCATGTTAAAAGAAAAAAGTTCTTGGCAAATAGCTCGAGAACAACTTATTGCAGACTATGAAGTTGAAAAGAACTTTTTGTCAAAGCAACGAATACGTGAAAAAGAAGAATACGATTATCAAATAGAACTTGCACGTCGTAAAGAAGAGGATGAATATCTTGAAAGAAAAAGTAAGCTCGAAAAAGAACTTGCAAATAAATGTGAAGATATAGAAAAGCGTGAAAATTTGTTAAAAGAAAAAGAACAAGAGTTTGAGCAGATTAAACTTAAAGTTGAAAGTTTTTCTCGCGAAAATGCTGAGTCTGTTGAAAAAGCAAAAGAGGAGCTTAGAAAAGAGTTGCAACAACAATATGAATTTGCCTTAAAACTTAAGGAAAGTGATATTGGCGGTGCCTATAAATTGTATGATCAAAAAATTAAATCCTTAGAAGAAAAAATTATTGAACAGGATACTGCTATCAAATCATTGACTAAAAAAGCTGATGAATCTGCCGAACAAGTTCAGTTTATTGCATGTAAAGCATTGGATGCATCATCACAACGTTTTTCAGATGCATGTTCTTTTGAACGAGAAACGACTAAAAGAGTTAAGGAAAATAACCTAAAGTAACGAAATTTTAAAGTTTTTCGACGCATTTTGGCTAAAACTGATTGTTAAGCATTTGTGCAATTTTTATCCAATAGTCTGGACTTTGTGAGTTGCCTTGGATAGCCCAACATGCGGCAAGAACCGCTTGAACAAAGCTCCATTCAAGTATTTGTTGCTTATTTATTCCGAAAGCGGTGCTGAAATGGAGTGCTCTGTTGAGCATAATTTCAAGGGGATTCCTTTGTTCTAGAAGAGCAGGGATAGGATTTCGTATAAAGGCTCCAAACTCGTACGCTAATTCGCCGATGACTCCTTTAGGATCAATTGCAATCCATGAATCATTATGTTTTAGGATATTTTCATGATGGAGATCACCATGCAGAAGATATAAATCTCCTTGTGAGTTGAGTAATTTTTGAGCTAAAGTTTGTGCTTTTTGTAAAAGAATTGGCGACATTTTATCATCTTTGAAAGTGTTGAGCAGATTGAGCCAGTTGTTTATTTTGGGAAAATTTTTAAATTGAGAAGCAGCGAGAGGCTTTGAGTGCAATTTTTTAATGACTTGCGCAGCATATTCGGTTGCTTTGTCTTCTTCGCGAGGAAAAAAAGTTGAAAGTTGAGTTCCTGGTTTTATCTCTTCAAGAAGCAAGCCGCATTTTTCAGTATCATAATCGATTAATTGTGCGCACCCAATACCGTTAAAATATTCTAATGCACGTTGTTCATGAAGGAAATCTTTTCTTGAGGGAAAAATTTTGAGAATAACAGCACAATTATATCTGGAGCTCAAGGCTGAAAATAGTAAATTATGTGTAAAAGGGGATTTTGGCAGCGGTTTAATTTTTTGAAGTTGCCACTTCTTTGTAAAATAATTATCGAAATTTTTCATTTTTTATCTTATTTTAGACCATTAATTTATGAAAAGTAAGATTTTTTTGAACTGTGAAAAGGCAGAGGGATTATCTGAAAATTGAAACGGGAACCTCAGTCCCCGCTTATAAAATTAAGGATCAAAATTTATTTTCCTCAGGATTCTTTTTCATGTTCGAATGCTTTTTTTCCAGTAAGATACGTTAAAGCTGCACAACATATTGGAGGAATAGTGACACCGTTAATAAGGTACATACTTGCCCAAGAATCTTCAGGAAGGTCTCGTATCGCTGGATAAGAAACCTTATATACCCACAGGCATGTGTCTGCAAGACAAACAAGACTCGCGCCTCCATACACAAGACGGGTAAAATTATTGAGCGACTTATCTGTTCTCATAACGATTGGTGCTGGTGCTGGTTGAGGATTTCCAGAAGGATTTTCTTTTTCCATGCATTTGATTTGAAATGGTAAAGATAAAAGAAGAAATAATATATTTTTGTTTATCATATTTTTTTCTTAATTTTTTAAAAGTTATTTAAGACTTTCAAGAAATTTAACAATTTCCGGACGGTATCCTCTTTTCCTTGCTAAATCTAAGGGAGTGAGACCTTCTCGATCTTTTTTGATTTGAGCTCCTAATTCGATAAGCTTCTTGACTGAATTAAGACTGTTGGATTCGACGGCTGTATGTAAAGGCGTTTGTCCTTTCTTATCTTTTTGATTAATTCGTGCACCTAGATTAACAAGTGCGTTGATCATATCTCCACCATTCCATTGCCAGGCAGCATAGTGTAAAATTGTTTGCCCATCACTATCTAAAAGATGAATATTTGCGCCAGCTTTAATGAGTAATTGAAACATTTCCATGTTGTTACTGTCAACTGCTTTATGTAAAGCGGTTTTCTCTGACCCATCTGTTTTATCAATATCGGCACCCGCTTTGATAAGTGCACGAACCATTGGTAAATTATTGTGTTGGACTGCAAAATGTAGGGCGGTTAGTCCATTTTCAGCTGAGAGATTCAGATCAACTCCAGCTTTAATAAAGGCTTGAACTGTATCTCGGCTATCTGAATAAACTGCTTTATGTAAAGCAACTTCTCCATATCTATCGCGTTCACTAAAATCAAGACCAGCCTTTTGAAGTAAGCGGATTTTTTCTGAAATATTTCTGCATCTTCTGTTGCACTCTGTTGCATCAAGAGGATCTTCAAATTCTGCTATTGGGTTAATTCCCAAATTATAGGGTTCGCATGCAGGATATTCTATTAAGCGTAACAGTTCATCTGGACTCAAAGTTTCATGAGGTTTTGAAACAGTCATTGCTGCAACAGAAGGCACCATCTTACAAGCGGCTTGTACGCTGAGTAAACCGGTGATAAGAACTGGTAGTTTTTGGAGCGTTTCTTTAGGAAAGGGTAAACCAAGATGGAGGTGAAAAGGTTTTTTATGTTCTAGTTTAAATTCTTGCGAATTGCCTCTTCTTTTTTCATTGTAACGTATGTCTTTTATTCTTCTGTGAGATTGAAGGCTTTTTGTTTTTTTTGTACGAAACATTGCATTATTATGAAAGCCCACAACGAAGAAGAATAAAATAACGAGAACTTTTAATGTTTTCATAATTTATCCTTTTTATTTACACATTTTTATCAATTATATTTTTTATGACCTAACGCACCTTTAGTGCTTAGGTAGGTTAAGAGAGAGCAGCAGAGTGGAGGTATTACAGCACAATTAAGAGCTACAATTTCCCAAAAACCAACATCTTTATTTGGATCTGTAAGACAATCTCTGAACACGGGGTAAGTGACGCGATAAATCCACCCAAGGCTATTCACGCCGAAAATAGCTCCGCCCATTCCCATTAATGTGCGATCGCAGCTATCTGATATAATTGAATCATCTCTCATCACGATTGGTGCAGGTACTTGTTGAGGATTTCGGGGCGGATTTTCCTTTTCCATGCATTTGATGTGAAATGTTAAAGATAAAAGAAGAAATAATATATTTTTATTTATCATGTTTTTCCTTAAAAACGTAAAGGTGGTATCATGCATGCCAATATTACACATAAGCCAGCAGCCCCGCAACAGGTACCTAAAAGGCAACCGACACACGTATCTTCATTGCAACATGAACGATCTTTTTTTTCAGATTCAAAGTGAGGTGTTTGTGTTCCTTCCTCCTGCATTCTGAGCGTTGGAGGTATAACATTTTCTTGTGAAGTTCTTCTTTTTCGCATCGCAGATTCCATTGCGCAATTTTGAAATATGATGAAAAAGAAAGATATATAGAGCAGCTTTTGTTTATTCATAAAATTCCTTAATCACGTTTTTCATGTGAAAAACGTGATTAAGGAATTTTTTTATACCGAGTAAACAACAAGCACATTGTGAAGGGGCAAAACAGACAAGAGATGTCAAAATTGAGAGTTTGTCTTCTGAGTCATGTTCTTTGCGAATAGTACATGCTTGTTTCGCACAATAAAGAGCACTGCCCCCTCCAATAAGGAGAGATGTTGCTACTAAGCCTAACGTTGCCTCTTCTGTAAAGTGAGGGCCCCAAGAATTGATCGAATCGGTTAAATATATGGGGATTTCTATTGCTGCAGAACAACATGATGATGCGGCTGCCCATTCAAGTGATCGAAATCCTGTTTGCCAAATGAAATCTTCTGCTTTTTTTTGTGTTATGGGTTGTCCTTTCAATACGAAAAGAGGAGGTTCTTCTTCCATAGAGATTGGTGCTGGAGCTTCTTGAAGGTTTTGCGGAGGATTTTCCATTGTTTTGCTATGAAAGGGTAAGAGATAATAAGTCACAAGAAGGAATTGGAATTTTTTTATGTTCATAATTCATCCTTTTGTGATTCTAAATAATCAAACTTCAATACGTGAAGCTCTCCAGCAGTTTTTAAATAATTTAGAATTTTTAATCGTTTTTCATAACATTCTTTATCGGATTTTGTCCATGTGGAACAGGGATGTATAAAAGTTTTTAATGTTCCCTTTTCTAAATGTCTTTTTGCCCATTGTAATTGTTTTTTCCAGCTTTGCTCGTAGTCTTTTTCTGTAAGTTTCGGGCCATGATGATACATGCGTTGATCATATGGAATTTTGATGTGCTCTCCTTCAAGGTAACCCTGTTTTCCGTCTAATGCCGAAAGAATGGTAAATCGTTGTGCCCATTTAAGCGATTCTTTTGACTTGCCTTCATGATCAGCTTGTAACATTTTGGTGAGCATTCCGAGGGGACTGTTCATACATATACGGTCTTCACATACAACTTCTTTAAATCCTTCGTGGGCAATTTGTTCGTCGAGTTCTTTTTCCATCTTATCTAGAAATTCGCTTCGTTCTTTAATGCTTTTTTCAACAAACCATTTACCTATAATAGGAAGACGTTCTCGTATACATTGTACTTGGGTTTTTATAGTTTCAGGGGCGGGCTCAGGTATCTGATCTATATGTATCTGGTTAGGTCCGCTCAATAACATTGCGGCGGTCCATGCACTTTTCGTCAAAGAATCTTCTCCGTCCATCGCCGATAAGATACCATATCTCGTCGTTAATCTTTGAAATTCAGCTGGTTTTTTTTGATAAGCTGCCATTGCCATTTGTTGTAACATAGTCTCTGGATCATTATAGAGACCATCACACTCGCTTGATTCAAGTTTGGCTGCAACAGCAGGCATTTTTAAAGTTGCCTGTAGGCACAGTAAGCTTGTAATAACGAGAGGCAGTTTTTGGAGCGCTCCTTTTGGAAATGGTGAACCAAGATGTAAATGAAAAGGTTTTTTATGATCTAATGAAAATTCTTGAGGAGAATCAACTCTTTTTTTATGACTGCGCATATCGTCTGGAGTTCGATGGCTCTGTGCTCTAAAAATACGTTGAGATTCTTTTCGATGATCCATCATTGAATTATTTTGAAATAATGAAAAAAGCAACGGTAAAAATAAGAGGTAATTTTTGTTCATATTATTTTCCCTTTTTTTTCTTGAGTAATTCGGCTACCCCACAAAAACTTAAGATACATCCTGAAGGAATAACTCCTATTTTTAAAAAACACTCCCAGCAGTTATTCCAATCATATGATCCATAAAAAAATTTTATTCTATTATCCTGATTTTGTGAGCCTATGACATCGCGTTGCAACATTAGTCCTCCCATTACAGTTGAATAACAAAGTAAACCGGTAGCAGCAAGAGCACCCTTTCTCAGGCACTCGCAATGCTCATCATCTGATTGAGCAAGCCTTCTCGGTGAGTCCATTGATGCAAGTGGTACTATTAAAAATAAGATGGATAAAAAATTGAATTTTTTTTGTGTATTCATAAAATTCCTTCTGGTAAAAGTGATTTAAAAAATTTATCGGTATCTTCCCTCGGCTCTATCTTCAATTTTTCTCCAGAGATCTTTGGGATTATAAGTTATATCAAGTGTTTTAAGATTAAACAGCGTATGAAAATCTGGAAATCTTTGAAGATGGTTAAATGAAAGATTAATTTCTTCAAGACATAAAAGCATCTCGAGTGATTTTGGAAGAGATGTTAATTCATTGTCTTGTAGTAATAAAATTTCAAGGTTTGGGCATTTGACATCAATTTGTTGATCAATTTTAGTTATGTAATTATGAGATAGATCAAGTGTGCGTAAACCTGTCATTTTTTTTAGATTGGGAAATTTTCTTATATTGTTGTGTGATAATATGAGATGTTTAACGGGGAAATGTTCCACAAATGATTGAAAAAAAGATCGAGGAAATGCGCTTAACCCTTTCATTGATAAATTAAGAGTCTGCGTTTCTGGATCATAACAATCTTCATGAATAGAAGGATTTAACTTTTGGAGCATGATTTCTAATTTAGTTTCATGATGTGGTACATCGATTGGTGTTTTTTTTTCAATACTATTTTCACGTTTCTCCTCTTTTTCTCCAAGTGCTTTTTTTAATGTTTGAAGAAGCTGTTTTCTTCCTTCACGGTTTGGTGTGGGCATAAAAAGAGTGGTAAACGATTCTATTCGATCTTCAACGCAACCAAATTGTGTTCTTATAGACGCTTCATCAGGTAGAGGAATCTCTAAGAGGAGTAAAGTGCACCCATTTGTCAAGACCATTTTGAATTCAAACTAAGATATAATTTGCCCCATATTTTTGTTGTTCAAAATACACTTCTGCCGGTGTTTT